>JAYRMP010000110.1:0-8314 GCA_041912655.1 Novosphingobium sp.
CGTCGATGACGGGCAGGGTCTCGAACTGGTGGAACGGCGGCGGGCTCGACAGGGTCCACTCCAGCGTGGTCGCGCCTTCGCCCCAGTAGTTGTCGGCGGCCTTCTTGCCCATGGTGAAGGCGTAGATGATGTTGATGAACCACACCACCAGCGAGGCAACCATGACCATGTAGCCGATCGTCGCGATCTCGTTCCAGTAGGCGTAGGCCGGGGTGTAGTCCGGATAGCGCCGCGGCATGCCCTGGAGGCCCAGGAAGTGCATCGGGAAGAAGATCAGGTTCACGCCGACGAAGAAGATCCAGAAGTGGACGTGGGCGAGGAATTCGGAGTGCATCCGCCCGCTCATCTTCGGGAACCAGTAGTAGAAGCCGGCGAACAGGCCCGTCACCGCGCCCAGCGAGAGCACGTAGTGGAAGTGGCCGACGACATAGTAGGTATCGTGCAGCACGTCATCGACGCCGCCGTTGGCCAGGACCACGCCGGTCACGCCGCCCACGGTGAACAGGAAGATGAAGCCCAGCGCCCAGACCATCGGCGACTTGAATTCAAGGCTGCCGCCCCACATCGTCGCGATCCACGAGAAGATCTTGATGCCGGTGGGCACCGCGATGACCATGGTGGCGGCGGTGAAGTACATCTTGGTGTCGACCGACAGGCCGGCGGTGTACATGTGGTGCGCCCAGACGATGAAGCCGACGACACCGATGGCGACCATTGCGTAGGCCATGCCGAGGTAGCCGAACACCGGCTTCTTCGAGAAGGTCGAGACGATCTGGCTGATGATGCCGAAGGCCGGCAGGATCATGATGTACACTTCGGGGTGACCGAAGAACCAGAACAGGTGCTGGTAGAGCACCGGATCGCCGCCGCCCGAAGGATCGAAGAAGGTGGTGCCGAAGTTGCGGTCGGTCAGCAGCATGGTGATCGCCGCGGCGAGCACCGGCAGCGCCAGCAGCAGCAGGAAGGCAGTGACCAGCACCGACCACACGAACAGCGGCATCTTGTGCAGGGTCATCCCCGGCGCGCGCATGTTGAGAATGGTGGTGATGAAGTTGATCGCGCCCATGATCGAGGCCGCGCCCGCGAGGTGGAGCGAGAAGATCGCGAAGTCCACCGCCGGATTGCCCGCCGCGTTCTGGGTCGACAGCGGGGCATAGGCGGTCCAGCCGATGCCAGCGCCGTTGCCCGCGCCGCCCGGCACGAAGGCCGAGGTCAGCAGCGAGATAAAGCCCGCCACGGTCAGCCAGAACGAGATGTTGTTCATGCGCGGGAAGGCCATGTCCGGCGCACCGATCATGATCGGCACGAACCAGTTGCCGAAGCCGCCGATGATCGCGGGCATGACCATGAAGAACACCATGATCAGGCCATGCGCGGTGATCAGCACGTTCCACAGGTGGAGCGACTGGTCAAAGGTGGCGTTCGGTTCGCCGAACAGCGCCGCGAAGGTTCCCAGGTACTGGATCCCCGGCTGGGCGAGCTCAAGCCGCATCATGCCCGAAAAGGCGCCGCCGATGATCCCCGCGATGATCGCGAAGATCAGGTACAGCGTGCCGATGTCCTTGTGGTTGGTCGACATGAACCAGCGGGCAAAGAACCCCGGCTTGTGATCATGGTCGTGATGCGCGTGGCCCGCGTCGTCGTGGGCCTGGAAGTGGTCGGCGGTAGTAGCCATGGCTTCTGGAACCTTGTCCTAAATGCGGGGGCTCAGGCGGCGGGAGCCGGCGAAGCGGGAGCGGCGGCGACCGGAGCGGCAGCAGCTGCGGGGGCGGCAGCGGGAGCCGCAGCCGGAGCGGCGGCGCCTTCGGGCAGCCCGTCGATCTTGCCGTCCGTCTGGGTCAGCACCCAGGCGTTGAACTTGTCGCGCGGCAGGGCTTCGATCACGATCGGCATGTAACCGTGGCGGACGCCGCACAGTTCCGAACACTGGCCGAAGTAGACGCCCGGTTCCTTGATGAACAGGACCTTCTCGTTGATCCGGCCCGGGACGCCGTCGATCTTGAACCACAGCGAAGGCACGGCGAACGAGTGGATCACGTCGGCGGCGGTCACTTCCATGCGGATCGGTTCGCCGGCAGGCACGACCATGCGATAGTCGGCGGCCAGCTTGGGCGGACCATCCGCATCGGTGCGGGCGCGCTCGCCCTGCGCGACTTCGTCGGCTTCCTTGAGCATGTTCGAGATCACTTCGAACCCGCCGTTGTCGACATAGGTATAGGTCCAGAGCCACTGGCTGCCGGTGGCCTTGATGGTCAGCGCCTTGGCCGGAGCCGGCTTGAACTGCTTGGCGATCAGGGTGATCGAGGGCACCGCGATGGCGACCAGGATCAGCACCGGGATACCGGTCCAGATCACTTCGAGCAGGGTGTTGTGGCTGGTCTTCGAAGCGACCGGATTGGCGCGCTTGTTGAAGCGGGCCATGATGAACAGCAGCAGGCCCAGCACCAGCAGGGTGATCACGGTGATCACCGGCAGCAGGATGCCGTCATGCATCCAGCGGGCATATTCACCGTTGGGCGAATACTGGTCCTGCAGGTGGATGCCCTTGTCGACCGGCATGCCCTTGCCCGGAGTCGGCACCATCGGGGTGTAGCCGCCGTCGGCAACCTTGAAGCGCGGATTGTTGGGATCGACCACCGGAGCGGCCGGCGCCGGGGCAGCAGCAGTGCTGGCAGCCGGAGCGGCGGCCTTGTCCGCGGCGGCGGCAGGAGCCGCTTCGGGCGCGGCAGCGGCGCTGGCGGCCGGGCTGGCGGCAGCCGCAGCGGCAGCCGGGGCAGCCAGGGCAACCTGGGGCGCGGCGAGCATCGCCAGCGCGACACCGAATGCCTTGATCGAGCGACCCGCAGCGCGGGCGTTTTGGCCGAATCTCATCGTTCCTGTGCTTTCGCTTTCCTATGCCGGCGGAAGAACAGTCGTGCCCCCTCCCGCCCTCTTGGAGACAGATTTTCACGGGGCCTATACGCGCGCTTGCGGGGCACCTCAAGCGCCTCTAGGGGAATTTTTGACAGTGCTCAATGACACCCGCTGACAGGGGTCGGTTAAAATCGCGAAAGGCTAATAAAACAATGCAGGATGACGACGTGCTTGCCGAATTCCGGGCGAGCAAAGCCCTGCTGGAAGGCCATTTTCTCCTCTCGTCGGGCCGCCACAGCGCGCACTACCTGCAGTGCGCGCGCGTCCTGATGGATCCGATGCGCGCCAGCCGCCTGGCGCTCGCGCTTGCCGCCAAGCTCCCGCGAGAGCTGAAGAAGGAACTTACCAGAGTCGTTTCGCCGGCGATGGGCGGAGTCATCATCGGCCACGAGATGGGCCGCGCCCTGGGGCTTGAGGCGATGTTCGTCGAACGCCCGACCGGGAAGTTCGAGCTGCGCCGCGGCTTCGCGATCGAACCGGGCGACAAGGTGCTGCTGGTCGAAGACGTCGTCACCACCGGCCTGTCCAGCCGCGAGGCGATCGCGGCGGTCGAGGAAGCCGGCGGCAAGGTGATCGCCGCCGCCGCGCTGGTCGACCGTTCGGCCGGGACCGCCGATCTGGGCGTCCCCTTCTATCCGCTGATCGCGCTCAACTTCCCGACCTGGGCGCCGGACGAGGTTCCGGCCGAATTGGCCGCAACCCCCGCGACCAAGCCCGGAAGCCGCGCTGCGGCGTGAGTACCGCGATGTCCCTTCCCCTGCGCCTTGGCGTCAACATCGATCACGTTGCCACGATCCGCAACGCGCGCGGCGGCGACCATCCTGATCCGGTGCGCGCGGCGGAAATCGTTGCGGCCTGCGGCGGCGACGGGATCACCGCGCACCTGCGCGAGGATCGCCGCCATATCCGCGACACCGATCTTGCCCGCATCCAGGCGGCGACCGGCCTGCCGCTCAATCTGGAAATGGCGGCGACCGAGGAGATGCTGGCCATCGCCCTCGCCCACCGGCCCCACGCCGCCTGCATCGTTCCCGAACGGCGCGAGGAACGGACTACCGAGGGCGGACTCGACGCGGCAGGACAGCACAACCGGCTTTACCCTATCGTCCAGCGCCTGACCGACGCCGGTATCCGCGTCAGCCTGTTCATCGCGCCCGAGGAAGCCCAGGTCGAAGCTGCGCTGCGGCTGAAAGCCCCGGTGATCGAGCTGCACACCGGCGAATATGCCCATGCGAGCGGCGAAACGCAGGAGCGCGAGCTGGCGCGCCTTTCGGCCATGGCTTCGCTCGCCGCGCGCGAGGGGATCGAGCCCCACGCCGGCCACGGCCTGACCTATGACAATGTCACCCCCGTCGCCGCGATTCCCCAGCTGGCCGAGCTCAATATCGGCCACTTCCTGATCGGCGAGGCGGTGTTCACCGGGCTCGAGCCGGCGGTGCGGCGGATGCGCGCATTGATGGACGCCGCGCGCGCATGATCATCGCCATCGGGTCTGACCTGTGCAACATCGAGCGGATCCAGAATTCGCTCGATCGCTTCGGCGAGCGCTTCGAGGCGCGCGTCTTTACCGAGGTGGAGCGCGCCAAGGCCGCGCGCCGCCCATTCACCAAGGCCGGCACCCTGGCCAAGCGCTTTGCCGCCAAGGAAGCCTTTTCCAAGGCGGTCGGCACCGGCTTCAAGGCCGGGGTGTTCATGCGCGACATCGGGGTGGTCAACATGCGGTCCGGCGCTCCGACGCTGGCGCTGACCGGCGGCGCCGCGGCGCGGCTGGCGATGCTGGTGCCCGATGGGCACGAGGCGGTGGTTCACCTGACACTCACCGACGATCACCCATGGGCGCAGGCCTTCATTGTCATCGAGGCACGCAAGCTGTGAGCGATCAGAACCAGGAAACCGCAGGCCCGAACGGCGATTCCGCGCCCGCACCGGCCAAGCCCGCCGAAAAGGACGGGATCGACTGGATCGCCGAGATCCGGGGCCTCGCGCTGATGCTGGCCGCCGTTCTGGCGTTCCACAGCCTGATCGCCAAGCCGTTCTACATCCCCTCAATCTCGATGATGCCGAACCTGCTGGTCGGCGACCGGCTGGTGGTGTCGAAGTATCCCTATGGCTGGAACTGGGCCTCGGCGAGCTTCCACGTGCTGCCGCGCGGCGGCTGGCGGGTGATGGGCGGCACCCCTGACTATGGCGACATCGTGATCGTCGTTCCCCGCAACCGCACCGACGACCTGATCAAGCGCGTGGTCGCCCTGCCGGGAGACCGGATCGCGGTGAAGGACGGGCAGATCATCCTCAATGGCAAGCCGGTTCCGCAGGTGATGGAACCGCCGGTCCAGCTGCCGGTCGATGACCGGCTGACCTGCGAGTACGGACAATATTGCTATGCCGATTTCGCGGCCTATCGCACCCGCCTGCCTTCAGGGCGCGAGGTGATCGAGCTGCCGACATTCCGCGAGACGCTGCCCAACGGTGCAACCTATCTGATCTTCGATCACCTGCGCCAGCAGCTGGACAATTATGACGAGATCACCGTGCCGGCGGGCCATGTCTTCGTGATGGGCGACAACCGCGACCATTCGGCGGACAGCCGCGCGCAGCTGTGGGAAAATGGCCTGGGCGGGCCGGTGCCGCTGTCCGACGTGGGCGGCCGCGCGGAATTCGTTACCTTCTCGCTTGACGGTTCGCAGACGCTCAATCCGCTTTCATGGTGGAACGCCTTGCGCGAGGGCCGCAGCGGGCGCAGCCTGAGGCCAGCCAAGGTGCAGCAGAAAGGGAAGTGATGGCGCAAGGGATCGATCCGCCCGTTCAAGCCGGGGCAGATGCCACCGCCGCTCCCCGCCGGACGCGCCGGGCCAGGACCGCCGCCCCTCCGCCTGCTCACACGCACGATCAGGGCGCAAGTCCGGCCGATATTTCCGACCCCTTGATGCGCCAGGAAGCCAAGCGCGCGGCGGTGTGGATCGGCATGGCGGTGCTGACGGGCCTTGCGATCTATCTTGCCGAGCCCTTGCTGGTAATCTTCGGCGGCATGGTCTTTGCCGCGATGATCGATGGCGGCGCGCGGCTGCTGGGCCGCATCCTGCCGATCGGGCGCGGCTGGCGCGTTGCGATCGTGATGATCGCGGCGACCGCCTTCCTGATCTGGACCAGCATCTATGCCGGATCGCAGATCGCAGCCCAGGCCGCGGCGCTGCCCGCAATCATCCAGTCCCAGGTCATGCGCGGCCTCGCCTGGCTGCAATCGCACGGCGCGGCTATCGACGTCAGTTCGATCCAGGGACTTGTCGAGCGCCTGCTGAGCAGTGTCGGCCAGCTGAGCAGCGCCGTAGGCGGACTGCTGGGCGGCTTCACCACCGCCTTCCTGATCGCGGTGCTGGGCATCTACTTCGCTGCGGAACCGCAGCTCTACCGCCGCGGCGTGGCCTGGCTGCTGCCGCGCGGCGAGCGCGAAGGGTTTGAACACACCGCCCAGGCGATGGGCTTCACGCTGCGCCGCCTGCTGTTCGGACGCCTGGTCGGGATGTTCGTCGAAGGGGTCGGCACCTGGCTGCTGCTGGCGATCTACGGTGTGCCGATGGCTGGCCTGCTGGGGCTGCTGACCGGGCTGCTGGCCTTCCTGCCCAACATCGGCGCGCCAATTTCGGGTGTGCTGATGGTGCTGGTGGGCTTTTCCGGCGGCACCGACATGGGGATCTACTGCATCATCGTCTATGTCGTGGTGCAGACGGTGGACGGTAACCTGATCGTACCGATGATCGCCAAGCGTACCGCCGATCTGGCCCCGGCGCTGGTGATGGGAATGCAGCTGATCATGGGCGCGCTGTTCGGCATCCTTGGCCTGGCGCTAGCCGATCCGCTGCTGGCAATGATCAAGGTCGCACTCGAACACCGCTCGAAGCGCAACGAGGCGTCCCAGCTCGGAACCGGAGCCTGAACCGATGGCGCGCAAGTTCCTTTATCTCGTCGCCGTGCTGATCGGCCTGTTTGTCGCGGCGGGGCTGGCTTTCCAGTTCGCCGGCGACCGGCTGATGCAAATGGCCTTCGTGCCGTCGCAGCCCTTCGTTGCCCCGGCGGCGATGCCCGCGAGCCGCTATGCTGGAAACGAGCTGTGGTTTGCCCGCCCGGGTCTGAACGGCGACCCAGTCCACTGGCAGCCCGAAGGGGCGCAGCCGGCCCAATCGGTCGATGCGGCGGTGTTCTTCATCCACCCGACCAGCTACCTCGCCCGCCATGCGTGGAACGCGCCGCTGGATGACGCCGAATCGCAGGACCGCGCCCGCCTGTTCCTGCGCGGACTCGCCAGCCCCTTCGCCAACGCGGCGGAAGTCTGGTCGCCGCGCTACCGTCAGGCCGCGTTCGGCGCATTCTTTACCGAAAAGCCCGAGGGGCAGCAGGCGCTCGACGCCGCCTACGCGGACGTCCTTGCCTCGTTCGACGAATTCGTCGCCCATGCCGCGCCGGATCGCCCGATCGTGCTGGCCGGGCACAGCCAGGGCGCCTTCCACCTGCGCCGCCTGATCGCCGAGCGGGTGGCGGGGCGGCCCATCGCGCAGCGGATCGCGGCGGTCTATGCGATCGGCTGGCCGGTTGCGACCGACCATGACCTGCCGAAAATGGGCCTGCCCGCCTGCACCGCGCCCGAGCAGAGCGGCTGCGTCGCCAGCTGGCTGAGCTTTGGCGAACCCTATGATGCCGAAGCGATGACCAAGTCGATGGCGCGCTACAAAGGGCTGGACGGCGCAAACCTGGCCGGTGCGAAGTTCCTGTGCTGGAACCCGCTGACCGGCACCATCGGTGGCAGCGCCCCGGCCAGCGCCAACCTTGGTACGCTGGTGCCGAAGGACAGCCTGAAGGACGGCACGATCAAGCCCGCCTACACCCCCGCCGCCTGCCGCGAGGACGGCACCCTGTCGCTCGGCGGCGCACCGAAGATGGGGCTCTATGTCCTGCCGGGGAACAATTACCACGTCTATGACGTGCCGCTGTTCTGGGAAAACCTGCGCGCGGACTATACCCGCCGGGTCGCAGCCTGGCGGGCGGCGCGGTGATTACGACTCACGTGATGGACATGCGCGCGGCGCTGCCCCAGGGCGGCGCGCTGCTCGGGCTGGACCTTGGTACGCAGACCATCGGCACGGCGTTCTGCGATGCTGGCTGGCGCTTTGCCTCGCCCGGCAAGACGCTGAAGCGCGGCAAGTTCGGCGTGGACCGGCAGGAACTGGCCGCGCTGGTCCGCGAGCGCGGGATCAGGGGCGTAGTGATCGGCCTGCCGCTCAACATGGACGGCAGCGAAGGCCCGCGCAGCCAGTCGAGCCGCGCCTATGCCCGCAACGTGGCCGAGGCGCTGGAGCTGCCGGTGCTGCTGTGGGACGAGCGCTGGTCCACCACCAGCGCCGAAAGC
>JAYRMP010000111.1:0-8177 GCA_041912655.1 Novosphingobium sp.
GATGGCGCCCGGCGGCGGCTCACGGTCGAAACCAGTCTGCCCAGCCGCGATCCGGCGCGGATCATCCGCCTGTTCCGCGAGCGGATCGAGGGGCTGGCCGATCCGCTCGATCCTGGCTTCGGCTTCGATGCCATGGCTCTGGCCGTCACCCGCAGCGAACCGCTGCACCCCGCACAGCCCGCGATCGATGGCGAGGGCAGCGTGGCGGCGGAAGGCATTGCCGTGCTGATCGACCGGCTGACGACGCGTTTCGGGCGCGACGGCGTGCTGCGCGCGGGGCCGCGCGACACACATATGCCGGAGATCGCGCAGCGCCTGCTGCCCGCGATGCAGGTGGGCCCCGCAGCATGGCCGGACCCGGGCGAGGGCCAGCCCCGGCCGCTGTTCCTGCTCGATCCGCCGCAGCCGGTCACGGCCATGGCCGGGGTTCCCGATGGCCCGCCGCAGCGGCTGCGCTGGCGCGGAAAGGTGCACGAGGTCGTCCGCGCCGAAGGGCCGGAACGGATCGCCGCCGAATGGTGGCGCAAGGCGGAAGGGCATGTGCCGGGCGGGGCTGGTCTCACCCGCGATTACTACCGCATCGAGGACGAGGCGGGCGCGCGCTACTGGGTGTTCCGCCACGGCCTTTACGAGGAAACCGGCGAGCCGCGCTGGTACATGCACGGGCTGTTCGCGTGACTTTCTTCGCAGAGCCGGTTGCGGCAACGGCCTACAGCTTTCTGCGCGGGGCTTCGCACCCCGGCGAGATGGTGGCGCGCGCCCATGCGCTGGGCATGGCGGGGATCGGCATTGCCGATCGCAATACCGTGGCAGGCGTGGTGCGCGCGCATGTCGCATGGAAAGCACCGGGCCTGCGCGAGAGCGGCTTTCGCCTGCTCACCGGCGCGCGGCTGGTCTTTGCCGACGGCACGCCCGATGTGGCCGCCTATCCCATCGACCGCGCCGGATGGGGGCGGCTGACGCGGCTGCTCACGCTGGGCAACCGGCGCGCGGAGAAGGGCGATTGCCTGCTGCACCTGCCGGACCTGCTCGATCATGCCGAAGGGCTGGCGCTGATCGCGATGGATGGCGCGCCGGACCTGCTGGGCGCGCTCAGGGAAGCCGCGCCGCACCTGTGGCTGGCCGCTACGATGCCGCGCGGCGGGCGCGACGCGCGCGAACTGGCGCGGCGCATGGCGCTGTCATCCGAAACCGGCGTGCCGCTGCTGGCCGGCAACGATGCGCTCTATACCGGGCCGGAGTGCCGCCCTTTGCACGATGTGATGACCTGCATCCGCGAAGGCACGAACGTGCAGGCCGCCGGGCGCAGGCTGGCCGCCAATGCCGAGCGCTATCTGAAGCCCCCTGCCGAGATGGCACGCCTTTTCGCCCGCTGTCCCGAGGCGCTTGCGGCTGGGGCGGACCTGCTTGCCGCGATCCGCTTCACGCTCGACGACTTGCGCTATGAATACCCGCACGAGCCGGTGCCGCCGGGCCATACCCCGCAGGGCTGGCTGGAACATCTGGTGGATCGCAATGCGCGCGTGCGTTTCCCCGATGGCCTGCCGGACCAGTACCGTAGCACGCTGGCGGAGGAATACCGCCTCATCCGGGAGAAAGGCTACGCGCCCTATTTCCTCACCGTGCACGATATCGTCGCTTACGCGCGTTCGCTTGATCCGCCGATCCTGTGCCAGGGGCGCGGCAGCGCGGCCAACTCGCTGGTGTGCTATTTTCTGGGCGTCACTCCGATCGACCCGGTGAAGGAGCAACTGCTGTTCTCCCGCTTCCTGTCCGAAGCGCGCGACGAGCCGCCCGATATCGATGTCGATTTCGAGCACGAGCGGCGCGAGGAAGTGATCCAGTACATCTACCGCCGCTATGGGCGGGAGCGGGCCGGGATCGCGGCCACCGTGATCCACTACCGCCAGCGCAGCGCCATCCGCGAAGTGGGCAAGGCGCTGGGCCTGACCGAGGATGTCACCGCCGGGCTTTCCGGCACGATCTGGGGCAGCTACGGCCGCGACGAATTGCCCGAGGAGCGCGTGGCCGAGGCGGGGCTCGATCCCGCCAACCCGGAACTGGCGCGGCTGCGCGATCTGGTGGGGGCCTTGCTGGAATTCCCTCGCCACCTCTCGCAGCATGTCGGCGGCTTCGTGCTCACGCAGGGGCGGCTCGACGAGATGGTGCCGATCCACAATGCCGCCATGCCCGATCGCACGTTCATCGAATGGGACAAGGACGATATCGATGCGCTGGGCCTGATGAAGGTCGATGTGCTGGCGCTGGGCATGCTCACCTGCATCCGCAAGAGCTTCGACCTGATGCGCGCACACGGGCTGGGCGACCATGCGCTGGCGACGATCCCGGCCGATAACCGGCCCACCTACCGCATGCTCCAGCGCGCGGATTCAATGGGCACCTTTCAGGTCGAAAGCCGGGCGCAGATGGCGATGCTGCCGCGCATGAAGCCAGCGTGCCTCTACGATCTGGTGATCCAGGTCGCGATCGTGCGGCCGGGGCCGATCCAGGGCGGCATGGTCCACCCCTACCTGCGCCGCCGCAATGGCGAGGAGCCGGTGGAATTCCCCGGCCCGCCGGACAATCCTGATGAATTGCGCGCGGTGCTGGGGCGCACGCTGGGGGTGCCGCTGTTTCAGGAACAGGCGATGAAACTCGCTATCGTCGCGGCCGAATTTACCCCGGTGGAGGCTGACGGGCTGCGCCGGGCGATGGCGACTTTCCGCCGCCACGGCACCATGCCGCATTATCAGGAGAAGCTGGTCGAAGGCATGGTCCGGCGCGGCTATGAGCGTGATTTCGCCGAGCGCTGTTTCGAGCAGATCAAGGGTTTCGGCGATTATGGCTTTCCCGAAAGTCACGCGCAGGCGTTTGGCTGGCTGGCCTATGTCTCCAGCTGGCTGAAGTGCCATTTCCCGGCGGTGTTCACTTGCGCGCTGCTCAACAGCCAGCCGATGGGCTTCTACGCACCCTCACAACTGGTGCAGGACGCGCGCGAACACGGGGTGAACGTGCGCCCGATCGACGTGGGGGCGAGCCAGTGGGACAGCACGCTGGAAGGCGAGCGTGTGCTGCGCCTCGGCCTGCGCCAGATCGGGGGCTTCCGTGCGGAATGGGCGGAGCGCTTGCAGCAGGCACGCGCGGGACGGCCCTTCACCGATATTCAGGACCTCGCCACCCGCGCCGATCTGCCCGCGCGGGCGATGGCGCTGCTGGCCGATGCCGATGCACTGGGCTCGCTGGGGCAGGGGCGCCGCGACGCGGGTTGGGAAGTGCGCCGCCTGCCGCCGAAACAGCTTTCGCTGTTCGCGGCGATGGAGGCCCCCGAACTCGGCGCCGAGCCCGATGCCGCGCTGCCCGCGATGCCGCTTTCAGAGGAAGTGGTGGCCGATTACCAGACGCACCGGCTTTCGCTCAAAGGCCACCCGATGCAGTTCCTGCGCGCGCGGCTGGCGGGGGAGGGCGTGCTGAGCTGTGCAGACGTCAACGCCGCGAAGGACGGCGCGCGGGTGCGCTGTGCAGGCGTGGTGCTGGTGCGCCAGCGGCCGGGCAAGGGCAATGCCGTGTTCATCACCATCGAGGACGAGACCGGCGTGGTCAACGCGCTGCTCTGGGCGCGCGACTTCGAGCAGCAGCGCCGCCCGGTCATGGCCGCCCGGCTGGCCGAGATCGCGGGCGAAGTCCAGCGCAGCAAGGAAGGCGTGGTGCACCTGATGGCGAAACGGGTGACGGACCGCTCGGCCCTGCTGGCGCGGCTGGACGGCACCTTGCCCGCCGGCCTCAAGGACGAACGGCCCCCGGCAGCGCCCCGCTCAAGCCATCCGCGTAATGTGCGGATCTTGCCGCGATCGCGGGATTTTCATTAGGGGCGGGGCGGCCTCACTTCACCTTGTAGGGGCCATATTGCGGCGGGGCGACGCCCGTGCCGGCGCGCGCGGACGGCGGGAACTTTCCGGCGATATCGGTGATGCCGTAATCCTTGCCGAGTTCCGCGCCGATCACCGTCTTGCCATTGTGGCGCATCATCTGCGGATCGTTCCACAGCGCCCAGGCGAGGTGGCCGGTATAGCCCGCCGATTCCAGCGTGCCTTCCAGGTGCGCGAAGCGTTCGGGCATCTCTTCCATCATCTGCATCAGCCGCTCGGTAGTGAGCGCGCCCATCCAGACCGAAATGGCGGCGACGTTTGCGCCTGCGTCGGCAAAGTCCACGCCCATGTCGAAAGCCATCTTGTCGACGCCTGCCTTGTGTGCGCCATAGGCCGGGCCGAAGCAGTAATGCATCGATCCCGGCGAGGAAGTGAACAGGATCAGGCCCTTGTCCTGCCTGGCCATGTGCGGCGCGGCGTACCATGAGGTGACGAAGCCGCTGCGCACACCCACGTTGATCATGTTGCCGATCGCCAGCGGCTTTTCCCAGAACTGGCCCGGCGCATTCAATTGGTCGTGCACGGCGCAGGCATTGTTGATCAGGATGTCGATGCGGCCCTGTTCGGCAATCACCTGCTCGATGAGCTCGGCGATCTGCGCGTCGTCGCCGCTGTCGCAGGCGGCGGCGATGCCCTTGCCGCCCGCCTCGGTCACTTCGCGCGCGGTGGCGTGGATTGTGCCCGGCATCGAGGCATCGCCTTCCTTCTGCGAGCGGCCAGTGACGTAGACGGTGCAGCCATGCGATCCCAGTGCCACGGCAATGCCGCGTCCGGCCCCGCGGCTGGCGCCGGTAACGATAGCGACAGGTGCGGTGTCAGACATGGTGTTCTCTCCCGGTCTCGTGTTGCGGCGAGGCTATCTGCGGACAGGAGGCGGTCAAGCGGGCGTACGCGGGAAGCGCCTCGGCGATCAGGACATCATGCTTCAGAGCCTATCCTGCCCGGCCCACCCAGAGCTTGTCGAAGGGTGTTCTCCGGCGCGGTGCCTGCGTCCCCCGACACGCTCAGGACGAACGAAATTGGAGCCGACCTGGGCAGCGTTGACAAATTCGAACGTCCGGTTTCGCCCAATGTGGACATTCCGGAAGAGCTCGGAAGGGCAGCTTCCTAACTTTTTGCTCCGAAAGCAGCCGTTCCGGACACGCCGACATTGCTGACGTCCACGAGGCTGGACACCACCACAAACTGCGGACATGCTAACCGGATGGTTGAAGGGCCTTCAAAAATCAAAGTTTGGTTATTTCGGCTCGTTACTGGCGCTTGGCTAGTGGTTGCGACACCCGCCGTCCTGCTCGGCTTCTTCCTTCGGGAATTGCCTTTCTGGCCGTCCTTTAGTTCTGAAAGCACACTTGTAGGCATTTCGCTCTGGGCGGTGCTGACGGTATGGTTTTATGCAACTCCAGTGGCGCTACTCGTTGTGGCTCGCCGCTGGAATGGAAGGTCTGCTTCTTAAAACTCGCGCCCAAAATGCGATAGCAGATTCCCCGACATTTGCAGTCGTAGCATGCCGTTGGCAGCCGACCCGATAGCCGCCGGTTGTTCATGAGGGCCGGAACGGCAGCTTTCCACCCATCTCGGCCGTTCAGGTCGGTACTGAATTTGTCCACGCGCCCTAACTGCTGGCATCCTTCACCGTTTCCATCGCTACGAACGTCGACGTGCTGGCCACATGCGGCAGGCTGGAGATCTTCTCGCCCAGAACCGCACGGTAGCGGCGGATGTCGGCAGTGCGGACCTTGAGCAGATAGTCGAAGTTGCTCGCCAGCATGTGGCATTCCTCGACTTCGGGAATGCGGCGCACGGCGGCGTTGAAATCGCGCAGGGCCTGCTCGCGGGTATCGGACAGGCTGACTTCGACGAAGGCGACATGATCAAGCCCGAGGCTGGCCGGATCGACCATGGCGCGAAACCCCCGGATTACGCCGCTGTCGATCAGCCTGCGCATCCGCGTCTGGCAGGGCGTTTTCGATAGCCCCACGCGCTGCGCAAGGTCGGTGACGGTGATCCGGCCATCTTCGCGCAGGACGGCGATGATCTTGCCGTCCATTTCATCCAGATCGACTGTGGGAGTGGCATTTTCCATGAATACTGTCCGAATTGGACCAGAAAATAGGTCAATTTGCATCACGATATGCCGCTGAAAAGGCGGATTGCCAATTCGCGATCGTGTAGATTGGCGGGCATGACCCTGATGCCGCCCTTTGCCGCTTTCGCCCCAGCCATCCGCGACCTTTCGCCATTGCGCCACGCCATTGCCGAAGCCCGCCGCCGGGACGAGCCTGCATGCCTTGCGCCCCTGCTGGAAGCGGCCAGCCTGCCAGTCCGCACGCGCGTCGCCATTCGCGAGACGGCGGCAAAGCTGGTCACGGCCCTGCGCGCGGAGGGCAGGGGGCGCGGCGTGGAGGCATTGGTGCAGGAATATGCGCTTTCCAGCCAGGAAGGCGTCGCGCTGATGTGTCTGGCCGAGGCGCTGCTGCGCATTCCCGATGCGGCAACGCGCGATGCGCTGATCAGAGACAAGATCGCTCCCGGAAACTGGAGCGGGCATCTGGGCGGCGGCAAGCCGCTTTTCGTCAATGCCGCAACCTGGGGGCTGGTGGTTACCGGCAAGCTGGCGGGCAGTGTGGACGACAAGGGGCTGTCGGCGGCGCTCACGCGCCTGATCGCGCGGGCGGGTGAGCCGGTGATCCGCAAGGGCGTGGACCTTGCCATGCGGCTTCTGGGCGAACAGTTCGTCGTTGGCGAGACCATCGAGGAAGCTCTCAGCCGCGCGCGCGAGTGGGAGGCGAGGGGCTTCCGCTACAGCTACGACATGCTGGGCGAGGCGGCGATGACGGCGGCCGACGCCGAGCGCTATTATGCCGATTACGTGGCCGCCATCGCCGCCATCGGCCGCGCCGCGGGCGGCAAGGGCGTGGTGAGCGGCCCCGGCATTTCGATCAAGCTTTCCGCACTGCATCCGCGCTATACCCGTGCGCAGGCGGACCGGGTAATGGGCGAACTGCTGCCCCGCGTGAAGGCGCTGGCTTCGATGGCGCGCGACTATGGCATCGGCCTCAATATCGATGCCGAGGAAGCCGACCGGCTGGAACTCTCGCTCGATCTGCTTGAAAGCCTTGCGCTCGATCCGGATCTGAAAGGCTGGGACGGCCTAGGGTTCGTAGTGCAGGCCTATGGCAAACGCTGCCCGATGGTAATCGACTGGATCATCGATCTGGCCCGCCGTGCAAGCCGCCGGATCATGGTGCGGCTGGTCAAGGGGGCCTACTGGGACGCCGAAATCAAGCGCGCGCAAGTGGACGGGCTGGCGGACTTCCCGGTCTATACCCGCAAGGTTCATACGGACGTTGCCTATATCGCCTGTGCCCGCAAGCTGCTGGCCGCGCCGGACGAAGTCTTCCCGCAGTTCGCCACGCACAACGCGCAGACGCTGGCCACGATCTACCACATGGCGGGGCCGGACTATTCGGCCGGCCAGTACGAGTTCCAGTGCCTCCACGGCATGGGCGAGGCGCTCTATGCGCAAGTCGTCGGCGCGCACAAGCTCGACCGGCCCTGCCGCATCTATGCACCGGTGGGCACGCACGAGACCCTGCTGGCCTATCTGGTGCGCCGCCTGTTGGAAAATGGCGCCAATTCCTCATTCGTGAACCGTATCGCCGATCCGGCGGTAACGGTGGATGAGCTCGTTGCCGATCCGGTCGAAGTGGTGCGCGAAATGCCGCAGCCGGGCGCGCGGCACCGCCGGATCGCCCAGCCGCAGGACCAGTTTGGCGCGCGGCGCAACTCGGCGGGGCTCGACCTGACCGATGACCTGGTACTGGCCGCGCTGTCGCACGATTTGCTGTCATCGGCTGCGCGGGAATGGCGTGCCGCGCCCGCAGACGGTCAGGGGGCGGAGCGCTTCGTACGGAATCCGGCAGATCGCGGGGACATCGTGGGTACTGTCATCGAGACCCCGGTGGAACTGGCGGCACCGGCCGTGGCCCGCGCTGCGGCCAGCAGCTGGAGCGCGGTTCCGGTTGCCGGGCGCGCGGCGATTCTCGAACGCGCGGCCGATGCCATGCAGGCCCGGATCGGCACGCTGATGAGCCTTGCCATCCGCGAGGCAGGCAAGTCGGCGGCCAACGCAGTCGCCGAAGTGCGCGAGGCGATCGATTTCCTGCGCTACTATGCCCGGCAGATCGAGGAGACGTTCGGACCGGATCAAGAACCGCTCGGCCCGTTAGTCTGCATCAGCCCTTGGAACTT
>JAYRMP010000112.1:0-8134 GCA_041912655.1 Novosphingobium sp.
CCGTGGGGCCGTTGCGTGGCGCGCCCTGTCCAGACTCGGGGGCGGGTGGGCCCCCCCCCCCCCACCCCACGAACGGACGTGGTCTTTTGAAATATACTGCGCGGCCTACTGCCCGAACCCGGCCTCGCCCGCCACCCTTACCGCTTCTCGCGCCGCGGCGATCAGAGCGCCGGCCTTGGCCTCGCACTCGCGCTGTTCGTAGGCCGGGTCCGAATCCGCGACGATCCCCGCGCCCGCCTGGACGTGGAGCATGCCGTCCTTGACCACCCCGGTGCGCAGCACGATGCAGCTGTCGAGATTGCCATCGGGCGCGAAATAGCCGACGCCGCCGGCATAGGCGCCGCGGGTTTCGGGCTCCAGCTCGGCGATGATCTCGCAGGCGCGGACCTTGGGCGCACCGCTGACGGTGCCGGCCGGAAAGCCCGCGAAGACCGCGTCGATCGCGTCATGGTTGGCTGCATCGAGCCGCCCGACCACGTTCGAGACGATGTGCATGACGTGGCTGTAGCGCTCGATCGTGTAGCTTTCGGTGACCTTCACGGTCCCGGCCTCAGCCACGCGGCCGACATCGTTGCGGCCAAGGTCGAGCAGCATCAGGTGCTCGGCGCGTTCCTTGGGATCGGCGAGCAGGCTGGCCTCGTTGGCGCGGTCCTCTTCCGGAGTGGCCCCGCGCGGACGCGTGCCGGCAATGGGCCGGATGGTGACTTCACCGTCGCGGACGCGGACCAGGATTTCCGGGCTCGATCCGGTCAGGGCAAAGCCCGGCAGGTCGAGGAAATAAAGGAACGGCGAGGGGTTCACCCGGCGCAGCGCGCGGTAGAGCGCCAGCGGCGGCAGGGTGAAAGGGGTGGTGAAGCGCTGGGCCAGCACCACCTGGAAGATGTCGCCCGCCTCGATATAGCCCTTCGCGCGCAGCACCATCTCGCGATAGCGCCCCTCGGGCAGGGTCGGGGTCAGCACCGGTTCGGGCAGCGCGGCGTCCCGCACCTGGGCGGGGATCGGTTCGGCCAGGCGGCGCAGCGCGGCGTCGATCCGCTCCTGCGCGGCGTCGAGCGTCGCCTCGGGCGAGCCCGGTCCGGCCCAGACCGGCGCGACGCACCACAACGCGTCGCTCAGCCGGTCGAACACCAGGATCAGCGCCGGGCGCACGAACAGCATGTCGGGCAGTTCCAGCGCGCTCTGCGGCGGGCGCGGCAGCTTTTCGACCAGGCCATAGGTTTCGTAGCCGAAGTAGCCGACCAGCATGGCCAGCACCGGGGGCAGGACGGGCGGCACGTCGATCCGGCAGCTGGCGACCAGCGCCCGCAGTTCGGTCAGGCTGTCGCCGGGCAGGGAAGTGAAGGCATCGCGGTTCGCGCGCCAATCACGGTTGATCTCGCAGGCCGCGCCGGTCGCGCGGAACACCAGGTCGGGATCGAGCCCGAGCAGGCTGTAGCGCCCGCGCACCTCGCCGCCCTCGACCGATTCGAGCAGGAAATCGCCGCGCCCGTCCTCGATCAGGCGCGCCGCCGCGCCGACCGGGGTTTCGGTGTCGGCGATCAGCCGCCGCCAGACCAGCGACGGCTTGCCCGCTTCCAGCGCGGCGCGTGCCGCTTCACGGTTCTCGACCAACCCCCCGCTCATCGTGCCCGGCTCAGTTGGCGCCAAGTAGGCGGCGGCGGACGGCGGCGATCGCGGTTTCGTTGCGCTTCACGCCCACTTCCTTGCGCATCGCGGCGCGCAGCTGCTGGAAGTATTCCTCGCCCAGCTCGTTCTTCACGTTGTCCTTCAGGCCAGCCAGCCGGGGATCGGCGGGATCGACCTTGCCGGGAACGATGTCCCTGACCTGCACGACGTACCAGCCGCGGTTGCGGGGTGCGCCGAGCAGGCGGGTGCCGCCCTTTTGCGTGGCGAAGAACACGGTGATCGGCGGGGCGACCTGCTGGCCCATCGCCTGATACTGCTGGCGGTTGAGGTTGACCTGATCGACCGGGGGCAGGGCGACGCCAAGGCTGGCGAGCGCCGCCGACATCTCGGTACCCTTGCGGACCTGGGCCTGGACCTTTTCCGCAGCCGCCTTGGCCGCGACCGCGCCCTTGGAAAGCTGCACGTCCACTTCCACCGCCTGGCGGATCTGGGCGAGCGGCGGCGGGGCCGACGTCTCGATCCGCCCGACGTCGAACACCACGAACTGCTTGCCCGGGACCACTTCGGCCAGCTGGGCCTGGTTTTCGCTTTCCATCAGGAAGGCGGTCTGGATCACGCGGGCGAGCACTTCGGGAGCAGTCTGTTGCGGGCTGCCGAACACGCGCCCGTCGGCGGTCAGCGGCGAGGTGGTGTTGAGCGTCAGGCCCAGCTTCTTGGCGACGTCGGACAGGGCCGCGCCATTGTCGAACTCTTCCTCGATGCTGGCCGAGAAGTCGGTCAGCGCGGTGCGGCGCTTTTCCGCCGCGACCTGCTGGGTCAGTTCTGCGCGCGCCTGATCGAGCGTGCGGGCAGGCTTGCCTTCCACCGCGTCGATGCGGAGCAGCAGCCAGCCTAGCGGCCCCTTGAGCGGCCCGGCGATCTTGCCCGCCGGCGCCGCGAAAGCGGCCTCGGCGACGCTCTGAGAGGACTGCGCGCTGAGCGCCTCCTTGGTCAGCGTACCCAGCGCAGCGGCGGTCAGCCCCTTGGCCCCGGCGGCAGCCTCAAGCGACTTGCCGGCACTTGTCTCGGCCAAGATCGCGCGCGCGGCGGCCTCGGTCGGGACCACCAGCTGGGTGATCTTGCGGCTCTCGCTCGCGGCGTATTCGGCTTTGTTGGCCTGATAGCGCGCGGCGATTTCCGCCTCGGTCGGAGCAGGGACGTTCTTCACGACGCTGTCGTCGAAAGTCACATAGCGGATCGTGCGGCGTTCCGGCAGCTGGTAGTCCTTGCTGTTCTTCGCATACCAGGCCTGCACCTCGGCCTCGCTCGGCGGGGTCTTGGGGGCGAAGGCGGCGGAGGGCAGGATCGCGATCGCGCCGCTGCGCTGCTCGGTGGCCAGGCCCGCATAGCGCAGCGCTGCTTCCTGCGGCACCGCGACGCCGATGTTGGCCGAGGTCAACAGCTGGCGCGCGACCATCATCTCGGCGATCTGGCGGCGCAGCTGCGCGTCGGAAATCCCGCGCTGGTTGAGGAACGCCTGGTACAGCCGGTCATCGACCTTGCCGTTGGGGCCCTGCACCGCGGGAATCTTGGCGATCTCGCTGTCGATCAGGCGGTCGCCCACATGAATGCCGTGGCGCTCGCCGAATTCCCGCACTGCCGCGAGGTCGATCAGGTTGGTGAGGAGCTGGTCCAGCCCGCCGCGATCGATGAAGGTCTTCATCGTCATTTTCGGGTCGTCCTGGCGCAGCTGTTCCACCGCGTTGGTCGCCGCGCGTTCCAGATCGGCGTTGTCGATCCGCGCCTTGCCCACAGTCGCCACCCGGTCGCCGCCGGCCACCCCGCCGAACTGGCCGGTGTTGGCGATGTCGCCGCCCGCGAAGGCCAGGGCGATCAGCACCAGGAAGCCCATGGTCACGCCCACGCCCAGCTTGGAGCTGAAGAAATTGCGGAAAAACTGAAGCATTGCCGGTTCGCCAAGTCCTCTTGCGCCGCGATGCGGCGTACGTGCTGCGGGCTTTAGGCGGCATTCGCGCTTCCCGCAATGGCGCACCTCCGCGCGGGGTGAAGCGCGCCGCGATCTACCGCAAGCGCTTTGACAAATCCCCCCGCGCTCGCCTAGCGGAGGAATCGCGGGCTTCGGCCCGTCAGGGACAATCCCCCTTCGCAAAAGCACCAGAATAGAACAGGGCAAGATACAAGATCATGGCGAACCGGCCTTACATTGTCGGCAACTGGAAGATGAACGGCACCCGCGCGATGCTTTCCGAAGCCCGCGCGATCGATCGCGGGGCGGCGCGCCACCCGGCGGTGCGGGTCGGCATCGCTCCTCCGTTCACCCTGGTCCATGCCATGGCCGAGGCTGCGGCCTCGATCGTGGTCGGCGGGCAGGATTGCCACGCCAAGCCCTCGGGCGCCTTTACCGGTGATGTCTCTGCGCCGCTGCTCAAGGATGCGGGCGCCGGGTTCGCGATCGTCGGCCACAGCGAGCGCCGCGCGCTCCACGGCGAAAGCGATGCCGATGTCCGCGCCAAGGCCGAAGCCGCGCTGGAAGCCGGGCTCGAAGTGATCGTCTGCGTTGGCGAGACTGAGGCGGAGCGCGATGCCGGCAATGCCGAGGCGGTCGTCGCCGGCCAGCTCGACGGTTCGCTTCCGCGCGGCGAGAATGTCGCGGCCAGCGTCACCGTCGCCTACGAACCGGTCTGGGCGATCGGCACGGGCCGCGTTCCCTCGGTCGAGGATGTCGGCGCGATGCACCGCTCGATCCGCGATCGCCTGAACGCGATCTATGGCGAGGCGGGGGCCGACATGGCGATCCTCTATGGCGGTTCGGTCAATGCCGGGAACGCTGCCGAACTGCTGGCGGCGGACGAAGTTGGCGGGGCGCTGGTCGGCGGGGCGAGCCTGACGGCGGAAAGCTTCCTCACCATCGTCGCGGCGGCAGGCCCGCTGGCGGACTGAACCCCTCGCACCTTGCGTTAGAGGTCGAGCGCGCCTAGATGCGCGCTCAACAGTCCTTTTCCCGGAAGCTCCATGTCGCTGTTCATCTTCCTTATGGTCGTCCAGGCCATTGTCGCGGCCCTGCTGGTCACGGTCATCCTGATGCAGAAGTCGGAAGGCGGCGGCCTGGGGGTCGGCGGCAGCCCGGCGGGGATCATGTCGGCGCGCGGCGCGGCCGATTTCCTGACCCGTTCCACCGCGATCCTGGCGGCCATTTTCGTGCTGCTGTCGATCGCGCTGGCAACGCTGGCCGTCGGGCAGAGCTCGGGCCGCAAGATCGACGATTCGCTCAATCAGAACCAGGCCCCGGCCGCTGCCGTCAGCCCGGCACCGGCGACTGCTCCGGCGGCGGCGCCGGCAGCCAGCCCGGCCCCGACCCCGATCAGCGATCCGCTGCGCGACGCCACAAAGCTCTGATTTCTGTCATACCGCTGCGGCCGGTGGTTCCCGCGAACCGCCGGCCGTGCTGTTTTCATCGCTGGGCTGTGGATTAGGGCAACAAGCGCTTGCCCGCCCACCCGGCTTGCGACTAAGGCCCGACTCCCATGGCGCGGTTCATTTTCATCACCGGCGGCGTGGTTTCGTCGCTTGGCAAGGGCCTGATGGCAGCCAGCCTTGCGGCCCTGCTCCAGGCGCGCGGATTCAAGGTCCGCATTCGCAAGTTCGACCCCTATCTCAACGTC
The DNA here is from genome assembly GCA_041912655.1 of Novosphingobium sp. GTDB lineage: Bacteria > Pseudomonadota > Alphaproteobacteria > Sphingomonadales > Sphingomonadaceae > Novosphingobium. The sequence continues at coordinate 5,289 of JAYRMP010000112.1, forward strand.
GATCCGGGGACGATGAGTCCCTATCAGCACGGCGAGGTCTTCGTGACCGACGACGGCGCGGAGACCGACCTTGACCTGGGTCACTACGAACGCTTCACCGGCGTTTCGGCGCGGCAGGCGGACAACATCACCTCGGGCCGGATCTACCGCGACATCATCGCGCGCGAGCGGCGCGGCGACTACCTCGGCGCGACCGTCCAGGTGATCCCGCACGTCACCGACGCGATCAAGCAGTTTGCCCTGGCCGACACCGACGACCACGACTTCATCCTGTGCGAGATCGGCGGCACCGTCGGCGATATCGAGAGCCTCCCCTTCATCGAGGCGCTGCGCCAGCTGCGCAACGAGCTGGGCCGCGAAAAGACCTGCTCGATCCACGTCACGCTGGTACCCTACGTCTCGGCCGCCGGCGAGCTCAAGACCAAGCCGACCCAGCATTCGGTGCGCGAACTGACCAGCCTGGGCGTCCAGCCCGACGTGCTGCTGTGCCGCTGCGAACACCCCTTGCCGGAAAACGAGCGCGCCAAGATCGCGCTGTTCTGCAATGTTCGCAAGGAAGCGGTGATCCAGGCGCTCGATGCCAGCAGCATCTATGCCGTGCCGCTGCAGTACCATGCCGAAGGGCTCGACGCGGAAGTGCTCCACCACTTCGGCCTGACGAGCCCCGCGCCGAACCTGTCGCGCTGGGAAGATATCGTCGACCGCTACCAGAACCCCGAAGGCGAGGTCACGATCGGCGTGGTCGGCAAGTACGTCGGCCTGCCCGATGCCTACAAGAGCCTCAACGAGGCGCTGGTCCACGGCGGCATGGCCAACCGGGTCAAGGTCAATATCAAGTGGATCGACGCCGAACTGTTCGAGGCCGGCGACGACGAGATCGTCAACCGGCTTGAACCGATGCACGGCATCCTGGTGCCCGGCGGCTTCGGGGTGCGCGGCACGGAAGGCAAGATCGCCTCGGTCCGCTTCGCGCGCGAACGCAAGGTGCCGTTCTTTGGCATCTGCCTGGGCATGCAGATGGCCTGCGTCGAAGCGGCGCGCAACACCGCCGGGATTGCCGGGGCCGGCTCGACCGAATTCGGCGAGACGAGCGAACCGGTGGTCGGCATCATCACCGAATGGATGAGCCCGGAAGGTCTGCAGAAGCGCGGCGCGGATACCGATCTGGGCGGCACGATGCGGCTCGGCGCCTATGAAGCCAAGCTGGCGGGCAACAGCCACGTCTCGGCGATCTACGGCGGTGCGACCTCCATCTCGGAACGCCACCGTCACCGCTATGAAGTCAACGGCGCCTATCGTGAGCGGCTGGAGCAGGGCGGGCTGGTGTTCTCCGGCATGTCGCCCGACGGCCTGCTGCCGGAAATCGTCGAGCGGCCCGACCATCCCTGGTTCGTCGGCGTCCAGTTCCATCCGGAACTCAAGAGCCGCCCGTTCGATCCTCATCCGCTGTTCTCGGGGTTCATCGCCGCGGCGCTGCAACAGGCGCGACTGGTGTGATCAGGGCGGCGTGAAACGGTTTCACTTCCGAACAAATCGACCACCCTCCGGAGGTTAGGGCTTGCATTGATTACGGCGGTAATCATAGCGGTTGTCTATTGAAACGGATTCGCAACAAGACACGCGGTTCGACTGCGGCGGAAATGTCGCGGTAATCGAATATCAGGCATGTTCGTTGCGATTTCGCTACCTCGGCGGGCTCATGATGCGTTAGCCCACGGGGGAACAGCCGAAAGGCGGGGTAAGGGCTTGTTCGCGATCTGATCGTCTTCTGCGACCCGGACGATCATTGAGCGACAGGACGGCGTGCAAACGTCGTGGGGGTGGAGCCGCAAGGCGCCACCCCCCAATTTTTTCCGCCCCCCGGCGCTTATTTGCGCGACGGGCGGGGTTCAAACGTTGGGGGGGGTGCCCCCCCCCGGCCCCACCCCCGAATTTTTTCCGAATGCGTAAAGCCTGGAGCGATCAGGCGGCGGCGGTGTCCTGCGTGTCCGTCTTGTCGCTGTCATGGACCACGCTCAGCGTCTTCTGGGTGCCGACCGCGATCTTCTTGGGCTTCATCGTCTCGGGCACTTCGCGGACCAGATCGATGGTCAGCAGACCATCTTCAAGGTTGGCGCCATCGACCCGGACATAGTCGGCCAGTTCGAAGCGGCGCTCGAACCCGCGCTGGGCGATGCCGACATGCAGGAACTGCCCGGCCGGGGTTTCCTCGCCCTTCTTGCCCTGGACCACCAGCAGGTTCTGCTGCGCGGTGATGTCGATATCCGCGGGCTTGAACCCAGCGACCGCCAGCGTGATGCGATAGGCATCTTCGCCGCGCCGCTCGATGTTGAAAGGGGGGTAATTGTCGCCCGCGTTGAACCGGTTCTGGTTCTCGAGCAGGTCGAACAGCCGGTCGAACCCGACCATGGTACGGCGATAGGGGGTAAAATCGAAACGGTTCATGGCAAAATCCTCCAATGAGCAATTCTGACTGCATGCAAGGCCCGGAACCGGCGCCTTGCGGGTGGTGTCATCTCCGCTGCGGACCATGACACCGATGCCGAGATATGTTAGGCAAAGCGCGTTTCAACCCCCTTGTTCGAAAGGACGAACATCGCATGGCGCAGCCACAGGTCGAGATCTATACCAAGTGGGGCTGCCCCTATTGCGTGCAGGCCAAGGCGCTGCTCGACGGCAAGGGCGTGACCTACCAGGAATACGACATCACCCTGGGCGGGCCGAAGAAGGCCGAAATGCAGGAGCGCGTCCCCGGCGCGAGGACCGTGCCGCAGATCCTGATCGCCGGCCAGCCGGTGGGCGGGTGCGACGATATCCACGCGCTTGATCGCGCGGGCAAGCTCGAT
>JAYRMP010000113.1:0-7798 GCA_041912655.1 Novosphingobium sp.
CATTGCGAGCGTAGCGAAGCAATCCATAGGCGTTTTAAACCGCTCCTTGATTGCTTCGCTACGCTCGCAATGACGACCGTTGGGATGAAGCCGGTGGATTGATCCAGCCATTCGCCTTGTCGAACCCCGCGCCATCGGCAATCACCCGAGCATGGCGATTCTCTCAGACAAATGGATCCGCAATGAAGCCCGTCACGCGGGCATGATCGAACCCTTCGTGGAGCGGCAGCAGCGCGATGGCTGCATCTCCTACGGCCTGTCGAGCTACGGCTACGACGCGCGGGTGGCGGACGAGTTCAAGGTGTTCACCAACGTCCATTCGGCGGTGGTCGATCCCAAGAACTTCTCCGAAAACAGCTTCGTCGACATGAAGACCGACGTCTGCGTGATCCCGCCCAACAGCTTTGCGTTGGCGCGCACGGTCGAATATTTCCGCATTCCACGCGACGTGCTGGTGATCTGCCTCGGCAAAAGCACCTATGCCCGCTGCGGGATCATCGTCAACGTGACCCCGCTGGAGCCGGAATGGGAAGGCCACGTCACGCTGGAATTTTCCAACACCACCCCGCTGCCCGCCAAGATCTACGCCAACGAGGGCGCCTGCCAGTTCCTGTTCCTGCAAGGCAATGAGCCGTGCGAGGTCAGCTATGGCGACCGCAGCGGCAAGTACATGGGCCAGCGCGGGGTGACGCTGCCCAAGCTTTGAGGGCGAAGGCAGCACCTGCTTTCCCACTTCGTCACCCTGAACTTGGTTCAGGGTCCATCGTGCGGCAGGTTCGGTGTTGGCAGGAAGCCAGCAGACCGCCCGGCTTAGTGTCACCATGCTAACATGAGCCCTTGCGGAGAGATGGACCCTGAACCAAGTTCAGGGTGACGGTGCAGGTTGGATTGATCGGGAGAAAGTCTTGGAAACGCCCTTGTTCGACCAGTGGCGGGCGCGCTCGCCGTTCTATGACGAAAGCCATGAGGCGGTGTGCGACAGCGTTCGCGCCTTCGTCGCCAAGGAAATCACTCCCCACGTCGACGAGTGGGAAGCCGCCGGCGAACTGCCCCGCGACCTGCACCGCAAGGCAGCAGAGGCGGGCGTTCTGGGCCTCAACTATCCGGAAGAATTCGGCGGCACCGGCGATGCCTTCACCCTGCTCCACAGCCTGGTCCAGACCGAGGAACTGGCCCGGCCCGGCGCGGGCGGGATCTGCGCCTCGCTGATGACCCACGGGATCGGCCTGCCGCCGATCCTCGCCATGGGCAGCCCGGAACTGCAGCGCCGCATTGCCCCGTCCGTGCTGGCGGGCGAGAAGATCATCTGCCTCGGCATCACCGAACCCGACGGCGGATCGGACGTTGCGCAGCTGCGCACCCGGGCGGAGCGCAAGGGCGCCAGCTACGTGGTCAACGGCGCGAAGACCCTGATCACCTCGGGCATGCGGGCGGACTACATCACGCTGGCCGTCCGGACGGGCGGGCCGGGGTTCGGCGGCATCTCGCTGCTGCTGGTCGAGACTGACCGGCCCGGCGTATCGCGCACCGCGCTGCAGAAGATGGGCTGGCACGCCAGCGACACCGCGACAATCCACTTCGACGATGTCGAGGTTCCGGCCGAAAACCTGATCGGCCCGGAAAACGGCGGCTTTGCCGGGATCATGCGCAATTTCAACGGCGAGCGGCTGGGGATGAGCCAGCAGGCCGCCGCCTTTGCCCGCATCTGCTTCGAGGACGCGCTCGACTGGGCGCGGCAACGCGAGACCTTCGGCAAGCCGCTGGTGACCAACCAGGCGATCCGCCACAAGCTGGCCGACATGCTGCGCCGGATCACCGCCACCCAGGCCTGGATCGACCAGGCAGCATGGAGTGTGATGAACGGCAAGGCCTTCCCCGGCGACTTCGCCCTGCTCAAGGTCCAGGCGACACAGACCATGGAATTCTGCGCCCGCGAGGCCTGCCAGATCCTCGGCGGCGCCAGCTTCGTGCGCGGCAGCCGGATCGAACGCATCTACCGCGAGGTCCGCGTGATGGCGATCGGCGGTGGCAGCGAGGAAATCATGTTCGACCTCGCCGGACGGCAGTACCGGTTCTGATCAACCTCGCCCTCCACTCAACGGCACCTTTCCCGTCACCCTGAACTCGTTTCAGGGTCCATCTCTCGATTCCAGCTGCCGGGTTGGACCGGGTGCTCAGCTCACGGTTAGCGGCCTGATTCAAGCGCCGCGCCATCGGCACGATGGACCCTGAAACAAGTTCAGGGTGACGAATTTGGATAGGCTGGCTCGACTTCCCCTTAGTCCACGCCGCGCTGCCGTAGCGTCAGGCGAAATGGGTTCGACATCGCCACCGATCTCTTGCAGTCTTTCCCCCTGCCCGAGCCGAGATTCGGGACAATGGAGAGATTTGCATGACCGCCAAGGCTGACCGTCCCTTCGATATCGTGGTCTATGGCGCGACCGGTTACACCGGCCGCCTCGTCGCCGAATACCTCGCCCACCACTACCAGGGGAATGGTCCGAAGTGGGCGATGGCCGGGCGCAGCGCAAGCAAGCTAGCCGAGGTGCGCGACCTGATCGGCGCGCCTGCCGACACCCCGCTGGTGGTCGCCAATTCGGACGATCCCGCCAGCATGCAGGCGCTGGCGGAAAGCGCCCGGGCGATCGTCACCACGGTCGGCCCCTACCAGCTTTATGGCGAGCCGCTGCTCGCCGCCTGCGTTGCCGCCGGAACCGACTATGCGGACCTCTGCGGCGAGCCGGTGTGGATGCGCCAAATGGCCGACAAGTATCACGAGGCTGCCAAGGCCTCCGGCGCGCGGATCGCTTTCTCCTCGGGTTTCGATTCGATCCCGTTCGATCTCGGCGTGTTCATGCTCCAGCAGGAGGCTAAGGCCCGTTTCGGCGCTCCGGCCCCGCGCGTCAAATGCCGTGTCCGGGCGATGCAGGGTGGCTTTTCCGGCGGTACGGCGGCCAGTCTCAAGGAAACGCTGGTTACCCTCGGCAAGCAGCCCGAACTGATCCAGTACATGACCAGTCCCTTCGGCCTGACTCCGGGCTTCACCGGGCCTGACCAGCCGCGCGGCGACGCGCCGTTCCTTGACGAGGCCACCGGCAGCTGGTGCGCGCCGTTCATCATGGCGACGATCAACACCAAGAACGTCCACCGTACCAACATGCTGCTCGGCCATCCCTATGGCGCCGACTTCGTCTATGACGAAATGGTCCTGACCGGCCCGGGCGATCAGGGCGAGGCAATCGCCAGGCATCTGGCCTCGACCCCGATGATGGGGGGCGAGAACGATCCCAAGCCGGGCGAAGGCCCCACCAAGGAAGAGCGCGACAACGGCTTCTACGACGTGCTGTTCATCGGTGAATATCCGGACGGACGCACGATCCGCTATGGCGTGAAGGGCCGCTACGATCCGGGCTATGGCTCGACCAGCCGGATGCTGACCGAAACCGGGATTGCGCTGCTTTCGTGCACGGCGGAGGGCGCGGTTGCCACCCCGGGTGCGCTGCTGGGCGAAGCACTGGTCCAGCGGCTGCGCGACCACGCCGAGATCACCTTCGCCGTCGAGGATTGAAGGCATGGCCGATAACGCGCAGGTCATTCGTGATTTCGTCGCCGCGTGGTCGCGGCTCGATGCGGACGAGCTGACGGGCTTCTTCACCGAGGACGGCATCTATCACAACATGATGCTGCCCCCGGTGCAGGGCCATGGCGCGCTAAGGCCGTTCATCGCCGGGTTCCTGTCCAGCTGGCAGAGCGCGGAGTGGGAACTGGTCAACCTGGTGGCCAGCGGCGATCTGGTGGTGGCCGAACGGGTCGACCGCGCGGTGGTCGGTGGCAAGCCGGTTGCCCTGCCCTGCTGCGGCGTGTTCGAACTGCGCGACGGCAGGATCGCCGTCTGGCGCGACTACTTCGACATGGGCACCTACACTTCGGCACTGGCGGGCTAGGCGAGCCGCGTGACCCCATCCCCAAGCGACAGCGAATGGCGCGTCGGCTGGCGCATCGTGCTGGGCTGCGCGCTGGCCTCGGGCACGGGGGTCGCGCTGATGTTCTTCACCTTCAGCCTGTTCCTGCTGCCGATCGCGGATGAACTGAACGCGACGCGCGGCGAACTCTCGCTGATACAGGCGCTGGTCGTCACCGCCGCGCTGGGTTCGCCGATCATCGGGCGGATGACGGACATCTACGGCTTCAAAGTAGTATTCTATGCCTGCACCGCGATTGTCGCCGTGACGCAGGTGCTGCTGGCGATCTTCGCCGACGGCGTACTGGGCCTCGCCTTCGGGGTTGCCATGGTCGGCTTCTTCGGTGTCGGCAGCACGGCTGTCGCGGTCACCCGCCCGGTCAGCTGGCACTTTCGCGAGCATCGCGGCAAGGCGCTGGGTCTGGTTGCGGTGGGCGTGTCGATCACCACGATCATGGTGCCGCCGCTGCTCCAGCTGGTAACCGATTCGTACGGCTGGCGCGGCGGGTTCGTTGCGCTCGCCGCGATTTCGGTAGTGGTGGGCGTGCCTGCCGTCGCCTTCCTGATGCCGCCCACTCCGGGCCTTGCCGGCAGCGGGATCGGCCGCAAACAGGCGGCGCAGGACTGGTCGTTCCTCAAGGTTCGCGATTTCTGGGGCCTGACGATGGCCAACGTGTGCATGAACCTCGCCACGGCGGGCGCGGTCAGCCAGATGTCGCCGATGATCCAGGAAGAGGGGATCAGCGCGCCGATGGCCGCGCTGGCGCTTTCGCTGTTCGCCAGCGGCCAGTTCGTCGGAAGGCTGGTGGGCGGCTGGCTGCTCGACCGGTTCGACCCGCGCCTTGTCGCCGTCGCGCTGACGATCCTGCCCGGCAGCGGTTTCCTGATCCTGCTGTTCACCGCCGGGGTGGCGCCTGCCGCCCTTGCCGCCGTGACGATGATCGGCGTCCAGCAGGGGGCGGAACACGACATCATCGCCTATTTCACCGCCAGCCGCTTCGACGTGGCGCGCTATGGCACGATCTTCGGGGCCGTCGTCGGCATCGGCTGGTTCGGCAGCGCGACAGGGATCATTGGCGCGGGTCAGCTCCACGACCTGCTTGGCAGCTATTCCGCCGCACAGGGCGTGGCCGCGCTAGCGCTGCTGGTCGGAGCCCTGATGATCCTGACGATCCGCCTGCCCGCGCGCGGTCAGGGCGCTGCCAGCAACGCCGCCTGATCGCGCGCCGCAGCCTGCGCCGCAGCCTCTGCAATCCCCAGACCGCACAGCCCCAGCACCAGCATCTCGCGCAGCCGCTCAGCCGCGATGTCGCGTTCGGGGCGCCGCTCGATGGCGTTGAGCATGGCGATCTGGCATAGCCCAAGCCAGTAGCGCACCCCGCTGCGCGCGGCCTCGCGGCGGGCGAGGCCCGCGGCGAGCACGCCTTCGATGTCGGCGCGGATACCGCGGTTGAGCTCGTGGTCGATGCCGGTCGACAGTTCCAGCCCGCGCAGCATGACGATCGCCCGCTTGCGCTGCGTCAGCGCGAAATCGACTGCCACGCGCATCCCGCCAGCCAGCCGTGCGACCGGATCGATAACGTCCTGATTGGCGGCGGTCACCCGCTCTTCCAGTTCGGCCCGCACCGCCGCACCGATGGCATTGGCGAAGCCCGGCTTGTCGGTGAAGTGGTTGAAGAAGCTGCCCTTGGCGACGCCTGCCCGGGCGACAACCTCGTCGATCGCGATGGCGTCGATCGGGCGCTCCGCCAGCAGGTCGAAGCCTGCCGCCAGCATGGCCGCGCGGGTCCGCGCGGCGCGGGGATTGGCGGGGGCGGCGGAGCTTTGCATGGCGTGTAACTACCACTGTTGACTAACTGGTCAACTCCTGTAATTTGACCAAACAGTCAAGTGCGAATCGGGCCGACTGGGGAGATGATGTGATGAGCGTGATCCGCGTCGAGGACATTGCCCATGTGCGCTACGCCGCGCCGGACCTGGCCGCGATGCGCGCCTTTCTGGAGGATTTCGGCCTCAGCTGTTTCGAAGCCGGCGGCAGGCTCTACGGCAAGGGCAGCGACGGGCGCCCCTTCGTCCACGTGACCGAACCGGGCGAGGCCCGCTTCCTCGCCATCGGCTTTCGCGCCGAAACCCTTGCCGACCTCGACGCCCTGGCCGCGCACGAAGGCGTGGCGGTAGAGGACCTGGGCGAACCGGGCGGCGGCAGGATCGTTCGCCTGACCGATCCCGATGGCTATCGGGTCGAAGTCATCGCCGGGCAGACCAAAGACGCAGCCGCCCTGCCCCCCGCCGACCCGGCCCGCAACACCGCTGCCGCCAAGCCGCGTTTCCGCAGCACCGTGCGGCTCGACGCCGCGCCCTCGCACGTGCGCCGGATTGGCCATGCGGTGCTCAAGGTGCGCGACTTCCGCACTTCCGAGGCCTGGTACAAGGAGCGCTTCGGCTTCCTCACCTCCGACGAGGTCGAGGCGGCGAAGGACGTGCCGCTGGGCGCCTTCATGCGCTGCGACCGGGGCGACAAGCCTGCCGATCACCACACCCTGTTCCTCGCCCAGCTGCCGGGTGAACTGGGCATTCTTCACGCCGCGTTCGAGGTCGCCAATTTCGACGACCTGATGCTGGGGCATGACCACCTCAAGGCGAAAGGCCGTCAGGCCGCCTGGGGCGTCGGGCGCCAAATCATGGGCAGTCAGGTGTTCGATTACTGGAAGGACCCCTTCGGCAACGAGCTGGAGCACTGGACCGACGGCGATCTGTTTACCGCCGCCGACCCGCCCCAGAAGATGCCGATGAGCGCGCTGCTGGCCGTGCAGTGGGGCGCGCCCAATCCGCTGTTCGCCGGGCGCATGCCGCCCCCGCCAGCCCTCGTTTCATTCTTCACCGCGCTCTTGCTGCGCATCAAGCGGCTGTTCCGCCGCCCAGTCCAGGGAACCCCCGCATGAAACTCGCCACCTATACCGCCGATGGCCGCACCCGCACCGGGATCGTGGTCGATGACCGGATCATCGACACCGGCGTCGACGGCACGATGATCGACCTGATCCGCGACTGGGACGCGCTGAAGCCGCAGCTTGAGGCGAAGGCCGCAGCGGGCGGCGGCGTGCCGCTGGCCTCGGTCAGGCTCGAGGCGCCGGTCCAGCGCCCCGGCAAGATCTTCGCGATCGGGCTCAACTACGCCGATCACATCGAGGAATCGAAGATGGGCACACCTGAGCGGCAGGTGTGGTTCACCAAGGCGCAGACCTCGGTCAACGGCCCCTACGATCCGATCCTGATCGCGCGCGGAACCATGACCAACGATTACGAGGCCGAACTGGTCGCGATCATCGGCAAGGGCGGCAAACACGTCTCCGCCGCCGATGCCCCCGCTGCGGTGTTCGGCTACTGCGTCGGCAACGACATGACCGAGCGGATGTGGCAGCACTCGGTGCCGCAGTGGTCGCTGGGCAAGAGCTTTGATACCCACGCGCCGATGGGGCCATGGATCGTCACTGCCGACGAACTGGGCGATCCCCACGGGCTTGGCATCCGCTGCTTCGTGAATGGCGAGAAGCGACAGGATTCGAACACCCGGCACCTGGTGTTCGATGTCTGGCAGCAGGTCGAGCATCTCAGCCAGGCAATGACGCTGGAGCCGGGCGATGCGCTGTTCACCGGCACCCCCGGCGGGGTCGGCGCGGCGATGGACCCGCGCCGGTTCCTTGCCCCCGGCGACGTGGTGCGGGTCGAGATCGACAAGCTCGGCCACATTGAACCCACATTTCCCAAGTAAGGCGCTGATTTCGCTGTCCTGACCATTATATTTCCTATATAAAACATGGTGTTGAAGGCTGCGAG
>JAYRMP010000114.1:0-7778 GCA_041912655.1 Novosphingobium sp.
GTCGAGACACGTTGGCGCAAACGTGTCTCGACAAGCTCGACACGAACGGCGGTTGGGTTTTCCGATCAGGCTTTAGCCGCCTATTCCCACTCGATCGTGCCGGGGGGCTTGCTGGTGTAGTCGTAAACCACCCGATTGATGCCTTTGACCTCGTTGATGATCCGGGTGGCGACCCGGCTGAGGAAGGCGGCGTCGAAGGGGTAGATGTCGGCGGTCATGCCGTCGGTGCTGGTCACGGCGCGCAGGGCGCAGACATTGTCATAGGTGCGCCCGTCGCCCATCACGCCGACCGTCTTGACCGGGAGGAGCACGGCGAAGGCCTGCCAGATCGCGTCGTAGAGCCCGGCGTTGCGGATCTCTTCCAGATAGATCGCATCGGCCTTGCGCAGCACGTCGCAGCGTTCGCGGGTGACTTCGCCGGGGATGCGGATGGCAAGGCCGGGGCCGGGGAACGGGTGGCGGCCGACGAAGATCTCGGGCAGGCCGAGCTCGCGCCCCAGTTCGCGCACTTCGTCCTTGAACAGTTCGCGCAAGGGCTCGACCAGCTGCATGTTCATGCGTTCGGGCAGGCCGCCGACGTTGTGGTGGCTCTTGATCGTGACGCTCGGCCCGCCGGTGAAGCTGACGCTTTCGATCACGTCGGGGTAGAGCGTGCCCTGGGCGAGGAAGTCCGCGCCGCCGACCTGCTTCGCTTCTTCCTCGAACACGTCGATGAAGGTCTTGCCGATGAACTTGCGCTTGGCCTCGGGATCGGTGACCCCGGCCAGACCGCCGAGGAACAGCGCGGAGACATCCTTGTGGACCAGCGGGATGTTGTAGTGATTGCGGAACAGGCTGACGACCTGTTCGGCCTCGCCCAGCCGCATCAGGCCGTGGTCGACGAACACGCAGGTCAGCTGCTCGCCGATCGCCTCGTGGATCAGCACCGCGGCAACCGCGCTGTCGACGCCGCCCGACAGGCCGCAGATCACCCGCCCCTTGCCGACCTGAGCGCGGATTTCCTCGATCTTGGTCTTGCGGAATTCCGCCATGGTCCAGTCGCCGGTCAGGCCGCAGACGTGACGGACGAAGTTCTTGAGCAGCTTCGCGCCGTCCGGCGTGTGGACCACTTCGGGGTGGAACTGCATCGCGTAGATGCGCTGCTCGTCGTTGGCGATCACCGCATAGGGCGCGCCGGGGCTCGCGGCGACCGGGCGGAAACCGGGGGCAAGGCGCGTTACCTTGTCGCCGTGGCTCATCCACACCTGGTGCGTCTCGCCCTCGGCCCACAGCCCGTCGAACAGGGCGCAGCGATCCGAAATCTCGATGAAGGCGCGGCCGAATTCGCCCGCGTCGCCCAGCAGCACTTCGCCGCCCAGCTGGTGCATCAGCGCCTGCTGGCCATAGCAGATGCCCAGGATCGGCAGGCCGCTGTCCAGGATCTCGTCGGGGATGCGCGGGCCGTCCTCCAGCACCGATGCGGGCGAGCCTGACAGGATGATGCCCTTGGGCTGCATCCGCGCATAGGCCGCGGCGGCGGTGCTGAACGGGGCAATCTCGGAATAGACCCCGGCCTCGCGCACGCGGCGGGCGATCAGCTGGGTGACCTGGCTGCCGAAATCGACGATCAGGATGGAATCGGAGGGCTGGATGCTCATGGCTGGCCGATAAGGGGCCATTGCGCCAAGTGCAATATCGCCGCGCGGATGATGCACGGTTCACCGTCGTCCCGGGGTGAGCCCGGGACGACGAGGTGGCTCAGCGCGCTGTCGCCAGTTCCCTGAGCTCGGTCTTGAGCAGCTTGCCGATATGGCTGCGCGGCATGTCCTCGATCGCGTGGAGGGCGGAGACGCGCTGGGTCTTGCCGAGGCGGCTGTTGGCGATGGCGCGGATGTCCTCCAGCTGGTCTTCGCCGACCCCGGGCTTCAGCACGACGAAGCCGACCGGGGTTTCGCCCCACTGCTCGGAAGGAATGCCGACCACCGCCGCCTCGACCACGCGGTCATCCTTGGCGAGTTCCATCTCGAGGTCGATCGGGAACACGTTGAACCCGCCCGAGATGATCACGTCCTTGGTCCGCCCGACCAGTTCGACGAAGCCATCCGCGTCGATCCGGCCGACGTCGCCCATCCGCTGCCACACGGTGCCGTCGCTGGGATCGGTCCAGTAGCCCTCGCGGGTCTTTTCAGGCTGGTTCTTGTAGCCGAGCATCATCACCGGGCTGCGACCGACCAGTTCGCCCGCCTCGCCGGGGGGCAGTTCGTTGAGATTTTCGTCCAGCACTTTCAGGAAGTGTCCCGGTGCGGGCTGGCCAACGGTGTGGAGCTTGTCCGGATGCTCGTGCGCCTGGAGGATGCAGGAGACCCCGCCCTCGGTCATGCCATAGTATTCGACGAGGCCGCCCGGCATCCGCTTCAGCACTTCCGCCTTGAGTTCGGCGGGGAAGGGGGCGGAGGTGCAGAACTTGGCCTTGAGCGAGGACAGGTCGTAATCGTCGAAAGTCGGGAACTGCATCAGCCGGCGGTACTGCACCGGCACCAGCATGGTGTGGGTGATCTTTTCCTCGGCGGCGCGCTTCAGCCACTTTTCCGCATCGAACTTGCCCATGATCGACACGTATCCGCCCGAGAACATCGTCGGCAGGAAAGTGACCAGCGTGGTGTTCGAATAGAGCGGGGTCGACAGCAGCGAGCGGCTGGTCGCGCCATAGTTTTGCGCGGCGCGGAAGGTCACCTGCCGCCAGCGCATCCCGTGGCTGTGGACGATGCCCTTGGGAATGCCGGTGGTGCCGGACGAATAGATGATGTTGAAGGGGTCCTTGTCCTCCGGCGCGAACGGTGCGGCGCTGGTTCCTTCCGGAGCCATGAAGCCGGCAAGTTCCTCGTCGAGCACGATCTGGCGCTCGATCGGCAGCTTGAAGTCGCCCAGTTCGGTCAGCTTGGCGCGGTCGATGAACAGGTGGATCGCGCCCGAATCCGCCGCCATGCCGCGCAGCTGATCGGGGCTGGCGCTGGTGGTCAGCGGCGCGGCGCAGCCGCCCGCGCGGATCGCGGCCATGTAGACCAGCGCATAGTTGACGCTGGAAGTACCCAGGATCGCCACGGCCTGCCCACGCTGCAGGCCGTCCGCCTGGAGCCGCGCGGCGATCCGCTCCACCCGGTCCGCCGTTTCACGCCACGACAGGCGCTGCGTGCCGTCATAGAGCGCCGGGGCATCGCCGCGCACCTCGCCCCAGGCGGAGACCAGCGCGGAAAACGAACCGAACGGGGCATCGAGCAGCAGGGCGGGATCGCTGGACATCGGTAACAGGGCCTCTCTCGCAGGTTTTGATTTGCTACTCTCTGGGCGAAAGCGAGGGCGCCTGTCCAGAGGGCGGGGCTTTTCGATCGGTTAATGGGGCTCTTGCAAAAAGCGCAACAGCCCTTTCCGCCTTTGCACTGGTAATCTCTACCAGAATACTTATGTTGCAAGTGCGAACTGAGTTCGCCAACGCAACAGGAGAAACCCCATGCGCAGCATCGCTTCCTACGTGCTGCCGTTCATCGCCGCCGCTGGTCTCAGCGGCCTGATGTTCACCGCCGCGCTCGTCTGAGCCCAGGCGGCCGGAGCCGCGGGCTCCGGGCAGCTTCCCACTGCGAAACGGCCGTCACGCCTTTACCCCGCGTGACGGCCGTTTCCGTTTCTCACTTGCTCGAAAGTAGCTGGACCAGCTCGTAAAGGTAGTCCCGGCCCGCGTAGAGCGACTTGACGCCCATCCGTTCGTTGAGCCCGTGAACGCCGTTGCCATCGGGATCGCCCCAGGCGCCCGGCACGCCGTAGGTCGGGATACCCGCCCCGCCGAGGTAGACCCCGTCGGTCGCCCCGGTGCTCATGCTCGGGATCACCGGCACGCCGGGGAAGTGCTTTGCGGCCAGCTGCTCCATCGGCCCGATAATCGCCGGATTGAGCGGCGGGGCCTTGGCGATCGGCTTGTCCTTGACCGTCTGTTCGATCTTCACCCCCGCATCGCCGAACACGCTGGCCAGCACGGCCTGGGTTTCGGCAGCGGTGCGGCCGGGGAACATGCGGCAATTGACGTTGGCCTTGACCGTCTGCGGCAGGGCGTTGATCGCGTGGCCGCCGTCGATCAGGGTGGCGACGCAGGTGGTGCGCAGCATCGAATGCAGCATCTTGTCCTTGTTCACCACCGCCTCGGCAGCGCTGTCAGCGGGATTGGCAGACAGCGCAGCCATCGCCTTGCCGGTATCGTCGGGGCGCATCGCCCCGGCCTTGGCAAAGAACACGCGGGTGGTGTCGTTGAATTCCAGCGGGAAGTCGAAATCACGCAGCTTGGTCAGCGCCTGCGCCATCGCGTAGATCGCATTCTCGCGCACCGGCTGGCTGGAATGGCCGCCCGGGTTGGTGGTGGTCAGGGTAAAGTCCTGATAGGCCTTTTCGCCGACCTGGATGGTCTGGACCAGCAGGTTGCCCTTGCCGTCGCTGCGCCCGCCGCCGCCTTCGTTGAGCGCGAATTCGGCATCGATCAGGTCACGCTTGTTCTTCGCCAGCCATTCGGCGCCGTTGAACGCGCCCGAGGTTTCCTCGCCGCAGGTCAGCGCCATCTTGATCGTCCGCTTGGGCTTGTAGCCGGCCTTGGCGAAGCGGATCAGCGTGTCGGTCCAGATTGCGGCCTGCGACTTGTCGTCCGCCGTGCCACGGGCGTAGAAATAGCCGTTCTCCTCGATCAGGGTGAACGGATCGCGGACCCAGTCCGACCGCTTGGCCTCGACCACGTCGAGGTGGGCGAGCAGAAGCATCGGCTTCAGCTTCTTCGAGGTGCCGGGATAGATCGCTACCAGGCTGCCGTCCTTGGGGTGGTCGCTGGTGAACAGGATCTGGAGCTGATCGTCCTTGAAGCCCGCCGCCTTCATCCGCACCGCCAGCCGCTCTGCCGCGAGGGTGCAGCTGCCCGTGGTGACGGTGGTGTTGGTTTCCACCAGCTCCTTGTACAGCGCGCGGAACTCGGCCTGGTCGGGGCGCAGCGGCGCGGGGGCATCCTGCGCCAGCGCGGGGGAGGCGAGGGCGGTCAGGCCCAGCAAGGCGGCGGCGTACTTGATCATCGCGAAGGGACTCCCCTGAAAAACGTCGTCCTCGCACTTTGAGCAGGATTTCCCTGTGGATGGAAGGCCCCGCCGCGCCTTCCCCACGCGCGCGCGAATCCCTATATGCTGGGCATGTCCGAAGCACCCGAAACCGCGCCCGCGTCCCAGCCCAACCAGAACGCCTATGGCGCTGAATCGATCAAGGTCCTCAAGGGCCTTGATGCGGTGCGCAAGCGGCCCGGCATGTACATCGGCGATACCGACGACGGCTCGGGCCTGCACCACATGGTGTTCGAGGTGTCGGACAACGCCATCGACGAGGCGCTGGCCGGTCACTGCGACCTGGTGCTGATCGAACTCAACCCCGATGGCTCGGTCTCGGTCGAGGATAACGGGCGCGGCATCCCCACCGGGATCCACCCGGAAGAGGGCGTTTCCGCCGCCGAAGTGATCATGACCCAGCTCCACGCGGGCGGGAAGTTCGAGAACACGAGCGATGACAACGCCTACAAGGTGTCGGGCGGGCTCCACGGCGTCGGCGTCTCGGTGGTCAACGCGCTGTCGGAATGGCTGGAACTGACGATCTGGCGCGACGGGCAGGAACACTGGATGAAGTTCGCCCACGGCGATGCGGTCGGCCCGCTTGTGGTGCGCGGCCCCGCGCCCGCCGGCAAGAAGGGCACCCGCGTGACCTTCCTCGCTTCGGACGAGACGTTCAAGAACGTCACCACCTATGACTTCGAAAAGCTGGAGCACCGCTACCGCGAGCTCGCCTTCCTCAACTCCGGCGTGCGGATCCTGCTGCGCGACCTGCGCGGCGAGGAAGTGAAGGAGCACGACCTCTATTACGAGGGCGGGATCGCCGCGTTCGTGAAGTGGCTTGATCGCAACAAGCAGCCGCTGCTGCCCGAACCCATCGCGATCTCCTCCGAACGCGACGGGATCGGCATCGACGTGGCGCTGGAATGGAACGATTCCTACTACGAAAACGTCCTGTGCTTCACCAACAACATCCCGCAGCGCGATGGCGGGACGCACCTCGCCGCGTTCCGCGCGGCGCTCACCCGTACGCTCAATGGCTATGCGGAAAAGTCCGGCCTGCTCAAGAAGGAGAAGGTCAACCTTACCGGCGATGACATGCGCGAAGGGCTGACCGCGATCGTTTCGGTCAAGCTGCCCGATCCCAAGTTTTCCAGCCAGACCAAGGACAAGCTGGTCTCCTCCGAAGTGCGCCAGCCGCTGGAAAGCCTGATGGCCGACAAGCTGAGCGACTGGCTGGAAGAAAACCCCGCCAACGCCAAGGCCGTGGTCAGCAAGATCATCGACGCCGCCGCCGCGCGCGAGGCCGCGCGCCGGGCGCGCGAACTGACCCGCCGCAAGGGGGTGATGGACATCGCCAGCCTGCCCGGCAAGCTGGCCGACTGCCAGGAACGCGATCCCAGCAAGTGCGAACTGTTCCTCGTCGAGGGCGATTCGGCAGGCGGCAGCGCCAAGCAGGGCCGCGATCGCAGCATCCAGGCGATCCTGCCCTTGAAGGGCAAGATCCTCAATGTCGAGCGCGCGCGGTTTGACCGGATCATTTCGTCCAAGGAAGTCGGCACGCTGATCCAGGCGATGGGCACCGGCATCCGCGACGAGTTCAACCTCGACAAGCTGCGCTATCACAAGATCGTGATCATGACCGACGCCGACGTCGACGGCGCGCACATCCGCACGCTCCTGCTCACCTTCTTCCACCGGCAGATGCCGGAGATCATCAAGGCCGGGCATCTCTTCATCGCCCAGCCACCGCTCTACAAGGTCAACAAGGGCCGCAGCGAAGTCTACCTGAAGGACGCGCGCGAGCTGGACGAATACCTGATCGAGGCGGGCACCCAGGGCCGGATGCTGGAAACTCCCGGCGGCGCCCGCTCGGGCCAGGAACTGCGCGCGCTGGTCGATCATGCGCTGCGCCTGCGCAGCCTGATGGGCTTCGTGCCGCGCCGCTACGATCCCGCCGTGATCGAGGCGCTGGCGCTCGATGGCGCGCTGGAGCCCGAGATCACCCGCGAGGCGCGCAGCGCCGCGCTCGCCCGCGTGGCCGACCGCATGGGCCGGGGCGACCGTGAGGCGCGCTGGAGCGCCAGCCTGCGCGAAGACGGCTCGGTGCTGGTCGAGCGCGTCTGGCGCGGCGTGACCGACGCCTATCCGATCGACGCCAGCTTCCTGTCCGGGGCTGAAGCGCGCAAGCTCGCCCGGCTCGCCGCCGAACAGGCCGAAATCTATGCCGGGGTCGCCCGTTTCGTCCGCGCCAGCGCTGCCGAGGCCGAAGCGGAGCCTGAGACGGTCGCCGCCGAGGGCGACGAGGCCGAAGCCGCTCCGGTGCGCGCTGTGGCAGGCGATGGCGGGATCACCCGCCCCTCGCAGCTGCTCGACGCCGTGCTGGCCGCCGGGCGCAAGGGCCTGTCGATTGCGCGCTACAAGGGGCTGGGCGAGATGAATGCGGAACAGCTGTGGGAAACCACGCTCGATCCCGACAACCGCGTGCTGCTGCAGGTCAAGGTCGAGGACGCCGACGTGACGGACGAAATCTTCACCCGCCTGATGGGCGACGTGGTCGAACCGCGCCGCGACTTCATCCAGGAGAACGCGCTGAACGTGGCGAACCTGGACGTCTGATCCGGGGAGTCTTGGTTGGGTGCGCTATCGACATCCGTCGATAGCTTGGCCTTGCCGGCC
>JAYRMP010000115.1:0-7474 GCA_041912655.1 Novosphingobium sp.
AGACATTGGGGATGCCGTGGCGGTGGATCGCGATCAGCGAAAAGCTGCGCGGCGCGAAGGGATCGCCGAGCCGCTCGACGACGCGCGCGGTGATCCGCGGCGGCCGCCCGGCCTTCTCGGCCAGCACCAGGTCGCCGGCTTCGGCGCCGCCGGCATCGGAGACAGGCCAGCTGCGCCGTTCCTTCTTCTCCACGCCCTGCAGCCAGAGCTTGCCGCCCTCTTCGTGCAGCACGCCGAGCATCAGCTCCTCGCCGCGGGCGAGCTGCTTCATCGGGTGCGCGATCCAGCCGTTGCCGGCCTCTTCGGTGCGGGCGAGGATGCGGTCGCCCACCCCCAGCGCCGAACGCTTGCCGCGCATCTCGCGGACGCGCAGCCGCGGCGCGGGGACATGCTCGGCCTCCCAGCGCTCGGGCACCGCCCAGGTGGTATCGCCATCGGCATCGGTGATCCGCAGCACGGTCACCTTGGGCAGCCCGCCCATCTTGTGGAAGGCGCGGCCGGGGGCGACGTCGATCAGCCCCTCGTCGCTCATGTCCTTCAAGAGCGCCTTGAGCAGGATCTTGTCCTGCGCGCTCAACCCGAACGCCTTGGCGATCTCGCGCTTGCCGGCGGGCGTGTCCGAGGATGCGATGAAATCGAGAATCTGCTGCCGCGTCGGCAACCCTGCGCTTGTTCTGTTCTTAGCCATTGGCCCGCAACATAGGGGCGATCGCGGCCAACGTCACCTGCGGGCTCCGTAAAAGCGCGGGGAGCACCATGGTAAGCGCAGTCTTCACTATAATGGACTGTGGATCCTGTGTGATTTGAGGAGTCCGTCCATGGCTATTCCGCGTTGTCTGTTGATCGGTGCCGCGCTCGGCACCTGCGTGGCGTTCGTCTCGCACGCCGCTGCCTTCCATCCCGCCAAGCCCGCGCGGCCCGTGATGCAGGTCGCGGCGCTGGAGCGCGTTACCAGCGATAGTTGAAGCTGACGCTGATCCGCTTGTCCTTGCCATTTCCCGGCGGGACTTCGTGGCGCAGCCAGCTTTCCCAGAGCAGCACCGTGCCGACATCCGGCACGACCTCGATGAACGGCTGGAGCGACTCCGGCGCATCCGGCCGCCGTGTCGGCGCGGCCATCATCATCGCAAGCCGGGGATCTTCCAGCTTGAGCCCGCGCGCGCCCTGCGGCAGCGCCACATAGACGGTGCCCGAGACGACGCTGTGCGGGTGGATATGCGCACCGTGGCCGCCCTTGCCGTCGAGCACGTTGACCCACAGGCTGTCGAGCTTGAGCTTGCGCCCCGCCAAATCGAACGCGCAGGCCTCGGCGAACTTCGCGACATGCTTGTCGAGCAGCCGCTTCAGGTCCGCGAAGGCCGGATCGCGGATCGGCAGATCGTCCAGCGACGCATAGCTGGTATAGCCGCGATAATGGTTCTCGCGGCACCAGCGGCGGCCGGCGCTGTCGTCCTCGGCCAGTTGCAGGCACGAGGCTTCGAGATCGGCGACCAGCGCCTCGTCACCGAGCGGCTGCTGGTAGAGCAGAGTCGAAAACAGCGTGCGCATCAGGCGGACTCGACCATGCTCACTTCGTACTGCGCGCGGCGCAGCGCGGTGATCAGCCGGTCGAGATGGTTGCGGTCGCGCGTCTCGCACTCGATGTCGGTCACCAGGCCCTTGGCGGGCAGCGAGGTGAACACCCGCTGGTGATACACCTCGATGATGTTGACGCCCTGCTCGTGGAAGATCCGCGCGACATGGAACAGCGCGCCCGGCCGGTCCTGCAGGCGGATGCGCAGACGCGCGAGCCGACCCGAGCGCGCAAGGTCGCGCAGCAGCACGTTCGCCAGAAGGCGGGTATCGATATTGCCGCCGCACAGGATGGTGCCGACGGTCTTGCCCTTGAAGCGCTCGGGCTCGGAGAGCAGCGCGGCGAGGCCCGCGGCCCCTGCCCCTTCCACCACGGTCTTCTCGATCTGGAGCAGCAGGCTCACCGCCTCTTCCAGCCGCCGCTCGCCGACCAGCACGATGTCGTCGACCAGCGCCTCGACAATCTTCGCCGTCATGGTGCCGGGATACTTCACCGCGATGCCCTCTGCGAGCGTGTCGCCCGCGCACGGCATCTCGGTGTGGTGCACCCGGTTGTACATCGACGGGTAGAGCTCGGCCTGTACGCCGAGCACCTCGATCGGCCGGTCCTGCGCCTTGGCGACGACCGACGCGCCCGAGATCAGCCCGCCGCCGCCGATCGGCACGACCAGCGTGTCGATGCCCGGCACGTCCTCCAGCAGCTCCAGCGTCGCGGTGCCCTGCCCGGCGATCACGCGGGGATCGTCGAACGGATGGATGAAGGTGAAGCCGCGCTCCGCCTCCAATTCCCGAGAATGCGCATAGGCCGCGTCGAAGGTCTCGCCGTGCAGCACGACATTGGCGCCGTGCCCTTCGGTCTGCGTCACCTTCACGATCGGCGTGTTCTTGGGCATCACGATCGTGCTGGGGATGCCCAGCCGCGTCGCGTGATAGGCCAGGCCCTGCGCATGGTTGCCGGCCGAGGCCGCGATGACGCCCTTGGCGCGCGCCTCCGCATCCAGCTGCAGCAGCGTGTTGAGCGCGCCGCGTTCCTTGTAGGCGGCGGTGAACTGGAGGTTCTCGAACTTTAGATACACGTTCGCGCCGGTCAGCTGCGAGAGCGTGCGGCTGTGCAGCGTCGGCGTGCGCACCACCGCGCCCGAAATTCGCTCGGCCGCCGCACGAACATCGGCGATGGACACGGGGAGCGATGCGGGCGCTGGTGCTGCTTTGGTAGCCATAGGCTTCCCGCCTAGACCATCTGGCGCGGCAGGGGAACAGGCCCTATGCCCGCACCCATGTTCACGCGCCTCAAGCGGCTTGCCGCCGCCACCGCCCTGCTGCTCGCGCCCGCCGCCCAGGCCGATGGAATCGTTGACAATGTCAACGGCATCACGCTCGACGCCAAGGGCGCGGTGGTGCGCTTCGAGGCGCTCCAGATCGATCCCTATGGCAAGGTCGTCGCGGTCTACGCCAAGGGGCAGAAGCGGCCGAAGAAGCTCGTCTGGCGGCTCGACCTCAAGGGCGCGACGATCGTGCCGGGCATGATCGACGCGCATGGCCATTTCATGGGGCTCGGCTTCCAGCAGCTCCAGCTCGATCTCTCGTCCACCACCAGCCTCGACGACGCCCTCGCCCGCATCGGCGACTATGCGGGCAAAAGCCGGGCGAAATGGGTGCTCGGCCGCGGCTGGAACCAGGAAGCCTGGAAGCTCGGCCGCTTCCCCACCGCCGCCGATCTCGACCGTGCGGTGAGCGACCGCCCGGTTTGGCTGGAGCGGGTCGACGGCCATGCCGGCTGGGCGAACAGCAAGGCGCTCGAACTCGCCGGCGTCACCGCCGCGACCAAGGATCCCGCCGGCGGCCGCATCGAGCGCGATGCGAGCGGCAAGCCCACCGGCGTGCTGGTCGACGCGGCGACCGAGCTGGTCGCCAAGGTGGTGCCCCAGCCCACCCCGCGCGAACGCAACGCGGCGTTCCTGGCGGCCCAGCAGAAGCTGCTCTCGCTCGGCATCACCGCGACGGCCGACATGGGCACGACGGTCGACGACTGGGAGACGATGCGCGGCATGGCCGATATCGGCCAGCTCCACCTGCGCATCCTGAGCTATGCGCACGGCGTCGACACCGCGCTCCGCGTGGCGGGCGCCGGGCCGACGCCCTGGCTCTATGGCGACCGGCTGCGGATGGGCGGCATCAAGCTCTATGCGGACGGCGCGCTCGGTTCGCGCGGCGCGTGGCTCAAGGCCGATTACAGCGACGCGCCGGGCAACAAGGGGCTGGGATTCCTCACCGACGACCAGCTGCTCAACCTGATGGCACGCGGCGCGATGGACAATTTCCAGATCGCCGTCCACGCGATCGGCGACCGCGCCAATCAGCAGGTATTGGACGCAATCGAGATCCTCTCGGAGACCTACAAGGGCGATCGCCGCTGGCGGATCGAGCATGCCCAGATCATCGACCCCAAGGACCTGCCGCGCTTCGCCAAATATGGCACCATCGCCTCGATGCAGCCGGTCCATGAGACCAGCGACCGGCTCATGGCCGAGGCACGGCTGGGGCCCGATCGTCTCACCGGTGCCTATGCCTGGAAGACGATGCTGCGGAACGGCACGCACCTCGCCTTCGGTTCGGACTATCCGGTCGAGAGCCCCGATCCCTGGGCCGGCTGGGCGGCGAGCTTCACCCGGCAGGACGCGGCCGGCAATCCGCCGGGCGGCTGGCGGCCGGAGGAGAAGCTGACCCGCGAGGAAGGCTGGGCCGGCTTCACCATCGGCGCGGCCTATGCAGGCTTTGCCGACGACAAGATCGGGCGGCTGGCACCGGGGCTGTGGGCCGACTTCCTGATCCTCGACCGCGACCCGCTGACCGCCTCGCCCGCCGAGCTGCGCGGCACCAAGGTGGTCGAGACCTGGGTGGGCGGCCGCCGTGCCTGGGGCGCGAAGCCCTAACCGCATGTTCCGGCTGGTCATGGCCGGCGCGCAGTGGCGCGACCGGATCAGCGCGGCGCTGGGCGGCGCGATCGGGATCGGGGTGACGGCATGGGTCTCGGCGCTCGCCGGGTTCGAGGGCACGACGGCGATCCTGCTGGCGGCGCCGATCGGCGCCTCGGCGGTACTGGTGTTCGCGGTGCCGTCGAGCCCGCTGGCGCAGCCGTGGCGGGTGATCGGCGGGAACGGGATTTCGGCGCTGGTCGGGCTGGCCGTGGCTGGGTGGCTCGGGCATGGCGCACTTGCCGCAGGCGTGGCGGTAGGGCTGGCGATCCTCGTCATGTCGCTGACCCGCAGCCTGCATCCACCGGGCGGGGGCACAGTGCTGCTGCCGGTGCTGGCACCCGCCGTGCTGGCGAAGGGGCTCGGCTTCGTCCTGCTGCCGATCGGGATCAACGCGGTGCTGCTGACGCTGTGCGGGCTGCTCGTCCACCGCTTCACCGGCCACAGCTATCCGCACCGCGCGCAACCCGCGCCGCCTGCGCCGGGCCTGCTGCCCGAGGATGTCGACGCGGCGCTGAAGGAAGCCGGCGAGGCCTTCGACGTCAGCCGCGAGGACCTGCTGGCGCTGCTCGCCCGCGCGGAAAACCATGCAGCAGCGCGACGCCGGTGAAGCAAGCAAAGCCCCTCCCCTTCAGGGGAGGGGTTGGGGTGGGGGATGACCGACCAGCGCAGGACTCGCTTCCAGTTCAGGCCCCACCCCCAACCCCTCCCCTGAAGGGGAGGGGCTTAGCCTAGCAGCGCCGATACCCGCTCCCACAACGGCGGTCCCAGCGTCAACAGCCCGATCGCCGCAGCCGCAAGCGATGCAACCAGCACCCCGCCCGCCGCCAGATCCTTGATCCGCCCGACCGCGGGATCGAAGTCCGGGCAGATCCGGTCGCAGAGATCCTCGATCGCGGTGTTGAACGCCTCGGCCAGCCACACCAGCGCGATGGCGAGGACGAGCCAGCGCCACTCGCCGACCGAAAGCTGCAAGACGGCGCCGGTCGCCAACGCGCAAAGCGAGGCAGCCAGGTGCACCCGCGCATTATGCTCCTCCCGCACCAGCACGCGCATCCCGCGGATTGCGTAGCGAAAGCTTTTCAGGCGGGCGGAGATGCTGAAGCCTTTCGGCGCGGCATGTTGGTCACTGGCTTTCCGCATCCGAAGAACGTGGTCGATCCGATGGCGGCCCACCAGCCCCGAAACGAAAAAGGCCGCCGCCACCCGGAGGTGACGACGGCCCTGCCCCTGCGTGATCTCGGGAAAAATCAGGCGACCTGGGTGTCCGCCTGCATGCCCTCGTCCGGCTCGCGCAGCACATAGCCGCGGCCCCAGACGGTCTCGATATAATTGTCACCTTCGCAGGCCATGCTGAGCTTCTTGCGCAGCTTGCAGATGAAGACGTCGATGATCTTGAGTTCGGGCTCGTCCATGCCGCCATAGAGATGGTTGAGGAACATCTCCTTGGTCAGCGTGGTGCCCTTGCGGAGCGAGAGCAGCTCCAGCATCGCATATTCCTTGCCGGTCAGGTGGACGCGGGCACCGTCGACCTCGACGGTCTTGGCGTCCAGGTTCACCGCCAGCTTGCCGGTGCGGATCACCGACTGCGAATGGCCCTTCGAGCGACGCACCACGGCGTGGATGCGAGCGACCAGCTCTTCGCGGTGGAACGGCTTGGTGACGTAATCGTCGGCACCGAAGCCGAACGAGCGCACCTTCGAATCCATCTCGCTGATGCCGGAAAGGATCAGCACCGGGGTCTGCACCCGCGCGGTACGCACCTTCTTCAGCACGTCATAGCCGTGCATGTCCGGCAGGTTCAGGTCCAGCAGGATGATGTCGTAGTCATACAGCTTGGCGAGGTCCAAACCTTCCTCACCGAGGTCGGTCGTATAGACGTTGAACCCTTCGCCCGAAAGGATCAGCTCGATCGCCTTGGCTGTGCTAGGCTCGTCTTCGATCAGCAGCACGCGCATTGCCGGTTCCCCTGTCCACACCACACGACGTAGCCCCGATGCCCGACGCGCTGGACGCTTCATTAACCTAAGCGTCAATGAAGCCGAAAGGTTAATTTCTCGTAAGTCGGACGGTTCCGCAAGCCCCGGGGAATCTACGCATCGGGTTCGGCCGTACCCGTGGAATCCTGGGGTCTTACATCGATCTCCTCGCCCAGAACCTCACGCAGATACAGGCTGCGTACCAGCGTGAAGATCACCACCAGCAACGCGGCCGAGAAGAACAGGCCGAACAGCCCGAAGACGAAGCCGATGCCGATGATCGCGAACAGCGTGACCGCGGGCGGGATCGAAATCACGCGGCTCTGCACGAAGGGGGTGAGGAAGTTGGTCTGCACGATTCGCACGCCGGCGAAGACCAGCAGGCAGCCGATCAGCGCCCCCGATCCGCCGGTGGCGGCGAGACCCAGCGCGGGCAGCATCGCCGCGGTGGGGCCGACATAGGGGATAAACTCGCTCAACCCCGCGAGCAGCCCCAGCGCGGCGGGCGACGGCACCCCCGCGATCCACAGCCCCAGCCCGACCAGCAGGCCCATGCTGGTCATCAGGATCAGCTGGGTGCGCAGCCACAGCCGCAGCGTGGTACCCACATCCGCCAGCGCGTCCGCAAAGGCGTCGCGCGTGTTGCCCTTGGGCGCGAGCAGCAGCAGTCCGCGGATATAGACGCCCGGATCGGCGGCCATGAACAGCGCGCCGACCAGCAGCAGCAGGGCGTTGAGGAACAGCTCGAACGAGCCGAGCGCAAAGCCGCTGGCGTCGCGCGCGACTCGGGAACCCGCGAACGCCGCCTCTGCCGCATCGTAGAGCTTCGCGGCCACAGGGCTCTCCTGCGCCCATGCCTTGAGCCGCGTGACCAGCTGCGGGATCGAGCGGACCAGCGCCTCGACCTGCGGGCCGAACTGCACCGCGAACAGCCAGACGAGAAAGGCG
>JAYRMP010000116.1:0-7366 GCA_041912655.1 Novosphingobium sp.
CGCTGCCAGACTGGCGGTCGTCCGGCAGATCGCAGGCTGCGGCAAGCTGCGCGCGGACTATTGAGCCGCGCTGTCCCGGTGCCCTAACATGGAGCGCCTTCCCGTCCCCCAGCAACCGGAGCCGCAGACCATGCAAGCCGATTTCTTCCGTACCCAGTGCCTGATCGGCGGGGTCTGGTGCGATGCCGATGATGGCCGCACGATCGAAGTGACCGATCCCGGCAGTGGCGCGGTGATCGGCACCATCCCGCTGATGGGCGCGGCCGAGACGGCGCGGGCGATCGAGGCGGCAGAGGCCGCGCTTCCGGCCTGGCGCGCGCGCACCGCCGCCGACCGGGCGCGGTTGCTGCGCCGTCTGTTCGACCTGATGCTGCAGCACCAGGACGCGCTGGGCGACCTGCTCAGCCGCGAACAGGGCAAGCCGCTGGCCGAGGCGCGGGGCGAGATCGCCTATGGCGCCAGCTTCATCGAATGGTTCGCCGAAGAGGGCAAGCGCGCCTATGGCGAAGTGATCCCGCCCCACGCCGCGGACCGCCGGATCGTGACCCTTCGCCAGCCGGTCGGGGTGGTCGCGGCGATCACGCCGTGGAACTTCCCCAACGCGATGATCACCCGCAAGCTGGGGCCGGCGCTGGCGGCAGGCTGCACCATGGTGCTCAAGCCCGCCTCGGCCACGCCCTATTCGGCGCTGGCGCTGGCTGCGCTGGCCGAGCAGGCGGGCATCCCGGCGGGGGTGTTCAACGTGGTCACCGGCAGCGCGGGCGCGATCGGCGGCGAACTGGCAGGCAATCCCCGGGTGCGCAAGCTGACGTTCACCGGTTCCACGGAGGTCGGGGTCAAGCTGCTGCGGGCCTGCGCCGACACGGTCAAGAAGGTGTCGATGGAACTTGGCGGCAACGCGCCGTTCCTGGTGTTCGACGATGCCGATGTCGATGCGGCGGTCGACGGGGCGATCATTTCCAAGTTCCGCAACGCGGGGCAGACCTGCGTCTGTGCCAACCGCTTCTACGTGCAGGACGGGGTCTATGACGCCTTCGTGGCGCGGCTGGCGGAGCGGGTGCGCGGCCTCAAGGTCGGCTATGGCCGCGATGAAGGCGTGGTGGTCGGCCCGCTGATCGACCGTGCGGCGGTCGAGAAGGTCGAGGAGCACCTGACCGACGCGCTGGCTGGCGGGGCGCGGATCCTGGCCGGCGGCGGGCGCAGCGAGCTGGGCGGCACCTTCTTCCAGCCGACCGTGGTCGCCGATGTCCAGCCGGGCATGCTACTGGCGCGCGAGGAAACCTTCGGCCCGCTGGCGGGCGTGATCCGCTTCCGCGACGAGGAAGAGGCGATCCGCCTCGCCAATGCCAGCGAGTTCGGCCTCGCCAGCTATTTCTACGCCCGCGACCTCAGCCGGGTCTGGCGCGTGGCCGAGGCGCTGGAGGCGGGGATCGTCGGGATCAACACCGGGCTGATCTCCACCGAGGTTGCGCCGTTCGGCGGGATCAAGCAATCGGGCCTGGGGCGCGAAGGATCGCGCCACGGGCTCGATGACTACCTCGAGATCAAGTACCTGTGCATGGGCATCTGACCCGGGGGAACGGTCAGCCGGCTTCCTGCAGCTGACGGTGGATCGCCCCCGGGATTGCCGGGTCGTCGATGGTCGGGGGAATGTCGAACGGCTGGCCGCTGGCGATCTTGCGCAAGAGGTTGCGCAGGATCTTGCCCGAACGGGTCTTGGGCAGCTGTGCGACGATGTGCGCGGTCTTGAGCGCGGCGACCGCGCCCAGTTCGCTGCGCACTGCCGCGATCACCCGCGCTTGCAGCGTGGGATCGTTTTCCGCCCCGCTGCGCACCACCACGAAGGCGATCGGGACCATGCCCTTGATCGCATCGTCCGCGCCGATCACCGCGCATTCGACCACGCCGTCCTGCTGGGCGACGATCTGCTCCATCTGCCCGGTCGACAGGCGGTGGCCGGCGACGTTGATGATGTCGTCGGTGCGCCCCATGATCGAGAGGAACCCGTCCGCGTCGAAATGCCCGGCATCGCCGGTTTCGTACCAGCCGGGGAAGGCGGCGAAGTTCTTCTCGAACCCTGCGGGGTTGTTCCACAGGGTGCGGAAGGCGCCGGGCGCGAGCGGTGCGCGGATCGCGACGGCGCCGCTTTCACCCTGCGGCAGTGCCTGGCCATCATCGCCCAGGATCGCGAATTCGAAGCCCGGCACGGGAAAGCCCGCGCTGCCGCGCTTGCGGCGCACGTCGCCGAGCGCGAGGCACGAGGCGATGGCCGGCCAGCCGAGTTCGGTCTGCCACCAGTGGTCGATCACCGGCAGGCCGCTCTTCTCCTCCAGCCAGGCGATGGTGTCGGGATCGGCGCGCTCGCCCGCGAGGAAGATAGCGCCGCATTCCCCGGTGCCGATTTCATTGAGGAACCCGGCGTCGGGGTCCTCCTTGCGCACTGCGCGGATTGCGGTGGGCGCGGTGAAGAAGCGCTTGACCCCGTGGCGCGTGATGGTGCGCCAGAAGGTTCCGGCATCCGGCGTGCCGACCGGCTTGCCTTCGAACAGCACGGTCGTCGCGCCGACCAGCAGCGGGGCATAGACGATGTAGGAATGGCCGACGACCCAGCCCACGTCGCTCGCCGCCCAGAACGCTTCGCCCGCGCCGATGCCGTAGATGTTGGCCATCGACCAGGCGAGCGCGACCGCGTGGCCGCCGTTCTCGCGCACCACGCCCTTGGGGGTGCCGGTCGTGCCGGAAGTATAAAGGATGTAGAGCGGATCGTCCGAGGCGAGTTCGGCGCAGGGCGGCACCGGATCGGCAGCGGCGGTTTCCAGCAATTCCGCCCAGTCGTGCGCGGTGCCAAGCTCGGCGGTCAGTTGATCGCGCTGGAACACTACCACGCTACCCGGCTGGTGGGTGGCAAGGGTCAGCGCCTCGTCGACCATCGGCTTGTAGGCGATGATCCGGGAACCCTCGATCCCGCAGCTGGCGGTCAGCACCGCACGCGGGGTGGCATCGTCGATCCGCTTGGCCAGCTCGAGCGGAGCAAAGCCGCCGAAGACGACGGAGTGGATTGCCCCCAGCCGCGCGCAGGCGAGCATGGCGAAGACCGTTTCGGGGATCATCGGCATGTAGACGATCACCCGGTCGCCCTTGCCGACGCCGAGCCGCACCAGCATCGCGGCGACCCGGCCAACCTCGTCCTGCAACTGGGCATAGGTGAAGCGGCGGATCGTATCGGTAACCGGGCTGTCATAAACCAGCGCCAGCGCATCGCCGCGTCCATCCGCAACATGGCGGTCGATGCAGTTGTAAGCGGTGTTGAGCGTGCCCCCGGCAAACCAGCCGCGCGTTTGGTCATAGGTGGCCTGCGGCGGGGCGATCCAGTCGATCGCCTCTGCCGCGCGTGCCCAGAACTGGTCGCGGTTGTCGATGCTGTCGCGCCAGGCGCGCTCGTAGGCCTCGCTCATCGTCTGTTCCTGCTTAGCGGAAGGTCTTGGAAAGGATCACCAGCGTGGGTTCGCCCTCGAACGGTTCGGGAGTAAAGCCCTTTTCGCGTTCCAGCTCGATCGCGGCGTGGTTGTCGCGGCTTTCGATCGCGATGACCCGGCGCACGCCGCGCGCCTGCGCCTCGCGCCCGAGGAAATCGAGGAGGGCCCAGCCGACGCCCTGTCCCTTATAGTCGCTGCGGATCGACACGGCGATTTCGCCGGTATCCATCGCCTTGTCGCAGGCCAGCAGCGCCGAACCCACCAGTACGCCGTTGACCGCGTCGAAGGCGAGGTAGCTTTCCGACTGGTAGTGGTCGGCGTGGATCAGCGGGTCGAGCTGTTCATGGCTGACGTGCTCTGCCGCCGCCAGAAAGCGGAACCGGCGGTCCTCATCGCTGACCGAATCGAAGAACGAGGCCAGGGTGGACTCGTCGGATTCGCGGGCGGGGCGCACGTCGAGCAGGATGCCGGACCGGGTGTTGAGCTGGGTGGTCATGGAATACTCCGTCGATGATGAAATGCGGTGCGCCCCCGGCCGGCGCCGCGCCTTGACCGGGGTCAAGACACGGCGCCTTCCTGGGGAGAGGCTTACTCGTCGATGTTGCGCTTGAAGGTTTCAGGCAGGAACACCAGCCCGATCACCAGGGTCGCAGCGGCGACAACCACGGGGTACCAGAACCCGTAGTAGATATCGCCCTTGGCCGCGACCATCGCGAAGCCGATCGCCGGCAGCAGTCCGCCCAGCCAGCCGTTGCCGATGTGATAGGGCAGCGACATCGAGGTGTAGCGGATGCGGCTGGGGAACAGTTCCACCAGCATTGCCGCGATGGGCCCGTAGACCATGGTCACCAGCAGCACGAGGTAGAACAGGATCGCAACGACCAGCGGCTTGTTGATCGCTTCCGGATCGGCCTTGGTCGGATAGCCGACCTTGGCCAGTTCGCCGACCACCGCGGGCTTGGCTTCGACCGCCGGCTTGCCGTCCTTGGCCGGAGCGGCAGCGACTGCCGGGGCGCCGAGGACCTGCGCGGTGAAGGCGGCGATGGCCTTCTTGCGCTCATCCTTGTTCAGCTGCGCCGGATCGGGCGCGACCAGGGTGGTATCGCCCACCTTGATCGAGGCGATGGTGCCCGCCGGGGCATCGACATTGGTGTAGTTCACCGCCGCCTTGGCGAGGGCGTTCTTGACGATGTCGCAGCTGGTGGTGTCGAACGGATTCTTGCCTACGGGATCGAACTGCGAGGAGCATTCCGCCGGGTTGGCCGTCACCGTGACCGGGGCCTCGGCCAGCGCCTTGGCCAGCGCCGGGTTGGCGGCGTTGGTCAGGCCGTGGAACACCGGGAACAGGGTGAGCGCAGCCAGCGCGCAGCCCGCCAGGATGATCGGCTTGCGCCCGACCTTGTCCGACAGCCAGCCGAAGAACAGGAAGAACGGCGCGCCCAGCATCAGGGCTACGGCGATCAGCGTGTTGGCGGTGATGCCATCGACCTTGAGCATCTTTTCAAGGAAGAACATCGCGTAAAGCTGGCCGGTGTACCACACCACCGCCTGTCCGGCGATTGCGCCGAAGAAGGCGATCAGCACGATCTTCACGTTCTTCCAGTCACCCAAGGCTTCGGAAAGCGGACGCGTGGACGATGTGCCCTCTTCCTTCATCTTCTGGAATACCGGGCTTTCGTGCAGCTTCAGGCGCAGCCACAGGCCGACCGCCAGGAACAGCCCCGACAGCAGGTAGGGAACGCGCCAGCCCCAGTCCTTGAATGCGTCTTCGCCCACGCCCGTCACCGGCGAGCGGACCAGGATCACGATCAGCAGCGCCATGGCGAGGCCCGCAGTGGCGGTGATCTGGATCCAGCTGGTGTAAAAGCCCCGCTTGCCCTCGGGCGCGTGCTCGGCAACGTAGGTCGCCGCACCGCCGTATTCGCCGCCCAGCGCCAGGCCCTGGAACATGCGCAGCACCACCAGCATGATCGGCGCGGCCACGCCCGCCGTTTCATAAGTGGGCAGGCAGCCGACCAGGAAGGTCGAGAGGCCCATCACCAGCAGGGTGACGATGAAGGTATAGCGGCGCCCGACCATGTCGCCGATACGCCCGAACACCAGCGCGCCGAACGGGCGGACGATGAAGCCCGAGGCGAAGACCAGCAGCGCCATGATGTAGGAGGTCGTCTCGTTCAGCCCGGTCAGGAACTTGGCCGCGATGATCGCGGTGAGCAGGCCGTACAGGTAGAAATCGTACCATTCGAACACCGTGCCCAGCGACGAGGCCGTGATGATCAGCTTTTCGTCGTGGGTTGCCCCGTGGTGTTTGGGTAGCCCGGCGTAATGCTCGGGCGTCTCGTGCAGATGCAGGTCCATTGTCCCTCTCCCTCCTGTTGTTTCAGAAGCTGTATTTGGCGGCGACTTCGATGCGATTGGTCGATCCGTCCGCACCGCCGACGAGCTTGCGCTCACCGTGCCGGTATTCGACCCCCAGGTCGACATTCTTCACCGGGGAATAGAACAGGTTCGCCGCCACGCTCCACGCCCGCTTGTTGAAGCTGGCGAGGCTGGCGGCGCTCAGGACGTCGGAATAGTCGACGCTCTGGTAGCTGCCCATCAGGTTGGCGCGCAGGCCCGTGGCCAGCGGCACGCGGACCGCGCCGATCGCGGCCAGGACCGTGGCGCTTTCAAGGCTGTTGGTGGCCGGCACGTAGACCGCGTCCGGCGCGAAGTTCAGCCCGACATAGCGCCCGATGTTGCGGCCATAGGTGACCATCACGCGCACGTCGCCGGTCTTGTCCTCGTTGAGGAACAGCTTGCCGCCCGCGCTGACGCCCCAGCCGCTGGTCTGCGCGCCGAGCCCGGCATTGTCGACCCGCACCTGCCGGGCCAGCGCCGCCAGCGACAGCTCGCCGCGTTTGCCGGTGTGGGCCAGGCGCACGGCAAGATCGGGCAGGCGGTCGTCGCCGTTCTCGGTCAGGGTGGGCGAGCCAAGGCTGGCCGTGCCGCTTTCCGGATTCTCCAGCGCGACGTGCAGCGTTGTGCCGGTGCCGACGGGCGCGCTGTAGCGGATCAGCGGCTGGCGGACGAACACCGTGCCTTCGGCGCCGCCAACATAGTCGGTGCTTTCGGGCAGGGCGCCGGTGTACTGGAAGGTCGTCCAGTCCTGCCCGAAGGTCCAGCGGTCGATCTGCATGTAGGCGCGGCGCAGCGCCGGGTTGTAGCCGTTGGTGGTGCGCTGCGACCCCTGGGTGCCGGGCGAGGTCTGGAAGTCGAACTCCAGGTAGCCCTTCAGAGCATGGCCCGCGACGGTGGAATCGAGGTTCAGCCAGAAGCGCGACTGCTTGGCGGTGAAGTCGGTATCGTGCGCCGAAGGCTGCCCGCCGGTCGGGATGGTCTGCGGCAGATAGAAATCGCGGCCCAGCGAATTGGTTGCGACCTCGCCGTCGCTGTAATGGGTGCTGGTGGCCAGCAGCTTGATGTAACCGCCCAGCCGGATCGTGGTGTTGCCGGAACGGAAGCCATCGGCAGGCGCTGCCGGGGCAGGGGCCGGTGCGGGCTTCGTTTCCAGCGCGGCGACGCGCTGGACGGTCGCGGCGCTTTGCGCTTCGGCCAGATTGGCGCGGGCTTCGGCAGCTTCGGCGCGCTGGGTGGCGGCAGCGGCTTCGGCGCGTGACTGCGCCAGATCGCCTCGCAATGCCGCGAGCTCGGCCTCCAGCCGGTCAAGCCGCGCTTCCACGCTGCTGCTGGTCGGCTTGGCCAGCGCGACTTGCGGCGCGACGAGCGCCGAGGCTGCCAGCAGGCCGCAGGCGAATGCCCTGATCCTGTTGTCCATGAAATCAACCCCTCCACGGTTAGCGTCCGCGCTCGTGGTGTAATTTCCGGTGTAGGCGATGGTGTATTCCGGG
>JAYRMP010000117.1:0-7301 GCA_041912655.1 Novosphingobium sp.
CTCCGCCACAGTCCGGCCCCGCTGCACCGGCTGGCGCTGCGCAGTGCCCATGCCCTGCGCAGGGTGTGGGGGCGGCTGCGCCAGCCGCTGCTGCTGGGCTGCCGGGTGCTGGCCTTCGATGGCGAGGGGCGGGTGCTGCTGATCCGACATTCTTATGGCAGCGGCCGCTGGATGCTGCCCGGTGGCGGAATCGCCCGGGGGGAGGAGCCGCTGGCCGCCGCGTCACGTGAACTGGCCGAGGAGACCGGCTGCGTACTTGATGCGCCGCGCCTGTTCGCGGTGGTGGACGAGCCGCTCTATGGCACGGTCAACCGCGTCCACCTCGTCACCGGCACCGCGCTGGGTACGCTGCGGCCCGATGGTCGAGAAGTTATCGAGGCGGCATACTTCCTCCCCGGCGAATTGCCCGCCAACATCTCCCCGATGATCGGGCGCGAGATTGCCGGATGGATCACAGCAGCGAAAGCTGCGCATCCCCTCCCGTAACCGGCGGGGCAGCGGTTTCTTCGCCATCGAGGTGCGACAGCGTGAGGCCCACCAGTCGCACCGGACGCGCGAGGGGCAGCAGTTCGTCCAGCAGGGCATGGCCGACCGCGGCCAGCATCGCCCCGCTGCGCACCGGCTCGTCGAGCGTGCGGGCGCGGGTCAGACCGGTGAAATCGTCGTGCTTCAGCTTCAGCGTCACGGTGCGGCCCTGCGCCTCGCTGCGCTCGATCCGGTCCCAGGTCAGCTGGACGATCCGGTCGAGCATTTCGCGCAGCGCCGGGCCGGACGAGATGTCCTTGTCGAGCGTGCGTTCCGCCCCCACCGATTTGCGCGGGCGGTGCGCCTTGACCCGGCGCAGGTCGATGCCCCGCGCCGCGCGGTAGAGGTAATCGGCCTGCGAGCCGAAGTGGCTGCGCAGGAAGGCGATGTCCTTGCGCGCCAGGTCCGCTCCGGTCTCGATCCCCAGCGCGGCCATCTTCTCCGCCCCCCGCGGACCGATGCCGAAGAAACGCCGCACCGGCAGAGTGGCGACGAACTCCGCGCCTTCCCCCGGGCGGATCACGCAGATTCCGTCGGGCTTGTTCTGGTCGCTCGCCAGCTTGGCGAGGAACTTGTTGTAGGAGACCCCGGCGCTGGCGGTCAGGCCGGTTTCGGCCTTGATCCGCGCGCGGATCAGCTGCGCGATGCGCGTGGCGGAGCCGATCCCGCGCAGGTCCTCGGTGACGTCGAGATAGGCCTCGTCGAGGCTGAGTGGTTCGACGTGGGGGGTATAGTCGCGGAAGATGGCGCGGATCTGGCGGGATACCTCTGTATAGACGGCAAAGCGCGGGCGGCGGAAAATCAGCTGCGGGCACAGCCGTTTCGCGGTGATCGAGGGCATGGCCGAGCGGCAGCCGAACAGCCTCGCCTCGTAGCTGCAGGTGGACAGCACCCCGCGCGGGCCATCGCCGCCCACCGCCACCGGCTTGCCGCGCAGCGAAGGATCATCGCGCTGTTCGACGCTGGCGTAGAACGCGTCCATATCGACATGGATGATCTTGCGCAGCCCGGGGGCGCGATCGTCTTCCTCGTCGCTTTGGGCCGCCGCTTCGCTCATGCCGCGCATCCTATCGCGGCGATCAATTGCGAAACAGGTGCAAAAAGCCATGGCCAGCGGCGGCGCAAGCGGCCATGGAACGGGCAATGCCCAATCCCTTCAACCAGAGCGTGCCGGACCGGATCGGCGAGCGCGAGTTCATCGCGCTGATGGCCATGCTGATGTCGCTGCAGGCGCTCAGCATCGATGCCATGCTGCCCGCGCTGGGCCAGATCGCGCATGACCTGAAGGTCAGCGATCCCAACGATCGCCAGCTGGTGGTGGGGCTGTTCCTGCTGGCCGCCGGGTTCGGATCGCTGGTCCCGGGATCGCTGGCCGACCGGTTCGGCCGCCGTCCGGTGCTGCTGGGCAGCCTAGTCTGCTACATCGCGACTGCCGTGGCCAGCGCGCTGGTGCAGGATTTCACCGCGCTGCTGGTCTGCCGGGTGATCCAGGCGGTGTCCTCGGCGGGGCTCGCGGTGCTGCCCGGCGCGATCATCCGTGATCGCGCGGCGGGCGACAGGATGGCGCGGATGATGTCGACCATCACGGTGGTGTTCATGATCGTGCCGATGATCGCGCCCAGCTATGGCCAGGCGGTGATGCAGGTGGCCAGCTGGCGCTGGATTTTCGGCGGGATGGGGGTGATGGCGGCGGCAATCGGGCTGTGGGTGCTTCTGCGTCTGCCCGAAACGCTACGCCCCGAATTCCGCCAGCCGATCCGCCCGATGACCATCGCGGGCAACATGTGGCAGGCGGCCAGCAACCGCCAGGCGCTGGGCTATGTGCTGGGATCGGCGATGCTGTCGGGCGCGATGTTCGGCTATATCAATTCGGCGCAGCAGCTGGTTGCCGAGCATTTCGGCGCAGGCGATGCCTTTCCGCTGATCTTCGCGGCGATGGCGGGCGGCATGGCGCTGGCCAACTTCTCCAACGCAAGGATCGTCGAGCGGTTTGGCGCGCGTCGGGTGTCGCATACCGCGCTGCTGCTGTTCATCGCCGTCAGCGCGGCGCAGGTCTGGCGGGCCTTCCAGCCGGGCGAGACGCTATGGCAGTTCCTGCCGCTGATGGCTGCCAACATCTGCCTGGTCGGGTTCACCGGGGCCAATTTCGGCTCGATCGCGCTCCAGCCGTTCGCACGGATCGCGGGGGCGGCGGCCTCGTTCCAGGCTTTCACCCGCATGGCGCTGGGTTCGCTGCTGGGCGCAGCGATCGGCCATGCCTTCGATGGCAGCGCTAGGCCGCTGGCGCTGGGCTTTCTGACTTGCGGGCTGCTGGCGCTGGTGCTGGTGCTCTACAGCGAAAAGGGGCGGCTGTTCCGCCGCCTGACCCCGCCCGGGCAGGCGCGGCAGAACCCGGATCCGGGCCTGAGGTAGGCAGGCGATGGGGGAGCGCTTCGATCTGGCGGTGATCGGCGGCGGCGTCAACGGCGCGGGGATTGCGCGCGATGCGGCGGGGCGGGGTGCGAAGGTGCTGCTGCTGGAACGCGGCGACCTGGCGCAGGGCACTTCGTCCGCCTCGACCAAGCTGATCCACGGTGGGCTGCGCTATCTTGAGCACTACGAATTCGCGCTGGTGCGCGAATCGCTGTCCGAGCGCGAGGCGCTGTGGGCCATCGCCCCGCACATCATCCACCCGCTGCGCTTCGTCCTGCCGCACGTGCAGGGGCTGCGCCCGCGCTGGCTGCTGCGGCTGGGGCTGTTCCTTTACGATCACATCGGCGGGCGCCGCCTGTTGCCCGCGACGCGGACGGTGGATCTTGCCCGCCACCCCGCGGGCGCGCCGCTCGGCCCGGGCTTCCGCACCGGCTTCGAATATTCGGACGGCTGGGTGGACGATGCGCGCCTCGTGGTGCTCAATGCCCGCGATGCGACGGAACACGGGGCGACAGTGGTGACCCGCACCAGGGTCACCGCAGCGCGGCGCGAAGCGGACGGCTGGCGGATCGAGACTTCCGCCGGAACCTTCCACGCCGCCGCGCTGGTCAATGCCGCCGGGCCTTCGGTGCTGGAAGTCGAGGGGCTGATCGGCGAGCGGCCCGACTATGCGATGCGGCTGGTGCGCGGCAGCCACATCGTGGTGCGGCGGCTGTTCGACCATCCCTACGCCTATTTCTTCCAGCTGCCGGACGGGCGAATCTTCTTCGCCATTCCCTATGAGCGCGACTTCACCCTGATCGGCACCACCGACGCCGACCAGCGCCCCGGCGACCCGGTGGAGGCGAGCGAGGAGGAGATCGCCTATCTCTGCGAAGGGGCCAGTCGCTATTTCGCGCGGAGCGTGACCCCGGCGGACGTGGTCTGGACCTATTCGGGCGTGCGTCCGCTGATCGACGACGGCTCGGGCAAGCCGGAGGCGGCGACGCGCGGCTACCGGCTGGAGCTCTCCGATCCCGCGGAGGGCGCGCCGCTGCTGTCGGTCTATGGCGGCAAGATCACGACCTACCGCCACCTTGCGGAGGAGGCGGTGGACCGCCTTGCGGAGCGGTTGCCGGTGCTGTCCGGCGGGGCCTGGACAACCAGCGCGCCGCTGCCCGGCGGGGATCTCGCGGTGGACGCGCTTGATGCGCTGATCGCGCAGCTTGCGGTGGACTTTCCGGCGCTGGCTCCCGCCGATGCCGACCGGATCGCCCGCGCCTATGGCACCCGTGCCCGCCTTTGGCTGGAGCGTCCGCGCGGCCGCGAATTCGGCGCGGGGCTGTGTCAGGCCGAGGTCGATTACCTGATGGCGCAGGAATGGGCGCTCAGCGCCGAGGACGTGCTGTGGCGCCGCACCAAGCTGGGCCTGCGGCTGGATGCAGCGCAGGTGGCGGAACTCGAAGCCTACATGGCGTCGTCCCTCACTTCATTGTCGTCCCGGGCTTGACCCGGGACCGCTGGCCACCTTGCGCCTTCCTGCCACCGGTCCCGGCTCAAGTCCGGGACGACGTCAGTCGGCTCCCAATGCCCGCCAGGCCAGATCGGCGAACTCACAGAGC
The DNA here is from genome assembly GCA_041912655.1 of Novosphingobium sp. Lineage (GTDB taxonomy): Bacteria > Pseudomonadota > Alphaproteobacteria > Sphingomonadales > Sphingomonadaceae > Novosphingobium. The sequence continues at coordinate 4,539 of JAYRMP010000117.1, forward strand.
AGCGGCCTTGTCTCGCGCGGGTCGATGATGTCCTCGATCCCGAACTTCTCGGCGGTGCGGAACGGGCTGCGCACCCGGTTCAGCCGTTCGCGAATCGCCTCGAGGTGGGCCAGCGGGTCTTCCGCCGCCTCGATCTCGCTCTTGTAGGCTACCTCGATCCCGCCTTCGATCGGCAGGCTGCCCCAGTCGCCCGATGGCCAGGCGAAGCGATACTGGAACGCCTCGGCATTACTCATCGCAGAGCCGGCGATGCCATAGGCACGGCGGATCACCACGCAGCACAGCGGGACGCTCGCCTTGTAGATCGCGTTCATCGCCTGGACGCCATAGCGGATCGTCCCCGCCATTTCCGCCTCGCGCCCGATCATGAAGCCCGGGTTGTCGACCAGATGGGCCACCGGCAGGCGGAACTGGTCGGCCAGCTTGATGAAGCGTTCCGCCTTCTCGCTGCTGCGCGCTTCCCACGAACCGCCGAGGAAGCTGGGATCGCTGGCCATCACGGCGACGACCCGCCCTTCCAGCCGGGCAAAGGCGGTGATCAGCGCGCGGCCCCACATCCGGCCCATCTCGAACACCGATCCCCGATCGAACACCATGTCCAGCAGCTTGCGCATCGAATAGACCTGCTTGGCTTCGCGCGGGACCAGGCTGACCAGCGCCGGGTCGCGGCGGTCGGCGGGATCGTCGCTCACCGCGCGCGGGGCGTGCTGGCCGACGTGACCCGGCAGGTAGGACAGGAACCGGCGGGCGCGGGCGAAGGCTTCGGTCTCCGAGGCGACCTCCTCGTCGACCACGCCGTTGCGGGTGTGGATCGCGCTGCCGCCCAGCTTCTCCTTGTCGCTGGCCTCGCCGATCGCCTCGACCACGGCCGGGCCGGCGGCGAACAGCTGGGACAGGCCCTTGACCATGATCGAATAGTGGCTGGCGACGACCCGCGCCGCGCCGAGTCCCGCCGTCGGCCCCAGCGCCAGCGCAACCACCGGCACCGTCTCCAGATTCTTCACGATCTCGCCCCAGCCGGGGGTGGCCGGAACGTAGGTCGCGCCGATGTCCTCCAGCGTCTTGACCGATCCGCCCCCGCCGGTGCCGTCGATCATCCGGATCAGCGGGATTTTCAGCGTATGGGCCATCTGCTCGCACTGGACGAACTTGCGGTGGATCGCAGCGTCCGCCGCGCCCCCGCGCACGGTGAAGTCATCGGCGCTGGCCACCACCGGCCGGCCTTCGATGTTCGCACGTCCGAACACCAGGTTCGACGGGGCAAGATCCAGCAGTTCCCCATCGGGGCCATAGCTGCCCTTGCCGGCGATCTTGCCGATCTCGCGGAAAGAGCCGGGATCGACCAGCCCCTTGATTCGCGCCCGGGCATCAAGCTTGCCGCGCCCGTGCTGGCGTGCGACCTTTTCGGCCCCGCCCATCTGCTCGGCCAGCTGGCGGCGGCGGCGCAGTTCCGCAACTTCGTTCTTCCAGGTCATCCCGTTCCCACCGTGGTTTGCAGTCATTCGCCCGGCAGAAGCGGGGAAAACTTGTGGGCAGTGGCTAAGGCGCAATTGCGGGCGCCGCAATGCCCCTTGCACTCCGCTTGGACCGACACTAGAGCGGCGCGCAAAGCGCTCAAGCATCTCCCACGGGGCATATTCGATGGAAAACCGTTTCAATACGATCGCCGGCTGGGTGCTGGGTTCGGGCATGGTGGCACTGGCCCTTTCCAGCCTCAGCTATCGCTACTTCGAAGCGGGCAAGCACCACGCCCCTGAAAAGCCCGGCTATGCGGTCGAAGGGGCCGAAGGCGAAGGTGAAGGCGGCGGCAAGGCCGAAGTGCCGTTCGAAACGCTGCTCGCCAATGCCGATGTCGCCAAGGGCGAAGCGACCTTCAAGAAGTGCATGAGCTGCCACACCATCACCCCGGGCGGCGCGGACGGCGTTGGCCCGCACCTGCACGGCGTGGTTGGCCGCGCGGTCGCTTCCACGGGCTTTGCCTATTCGGATGCGCTGAAGGCCCACGGCGGCAACTGGGACTTCGCCTCGCTCAACGAATGGCTCCACAACCCGAAGAAGTTCATTCCTGGCAACAAGATGAGCTTCCCCGGCTTGCCTGACGCGGCAGAGCGCGCGAACCTGATCGTCTACCTCAACAGCCAGGGCTCCAACCTGCCGCTGCCCGCCGCTCCGGCGGCGCCTGCCGCGGGTGAGGAAGGCGCTGCGCCGGAAACCGCTGCGCTGGTCGGCGATGCCGCCGCGGGCGAAAAGTCCTTTGCCAAGTGCAAGGCCTGCCACACGGTCGATCCGGGCGGCGCGAACGGCGTCGGTCCGAACCTGGCGGGCATCTACGGCGAAGCAGTGGCCACGGGCCGCGGCGGTTTTGCCTTCTCCGATGCGCTGAAGGCCAAGGGCGGCAAGTGGGACGATGCGGCGCTCGACGCCTGGCTGACCAAGCCCAGCGCCTTCGCCCCCGGCACGAAGATGAGCTACGCGGGCAGCAGCAACCCGCAGGAACGCGCCAACCTGATCGCTTACCTCAAGACCAAGTAAGCGAACGGGGCCGCAGGGCCTGAATAAAAAGGGGCGGGGCCGCAGGGCTCCGCCTTTTTTGTTGGGTCTTTGGTTTGGGTGCGCTCTTCGCATCCGCGAAGGGCTTGCACCACCGGCCCGCTCCCCCGGCCCGACCGCCAGTTATGGTACCCTGTGGGTGGTCGGGCCGGGGGAGCGGGCCGGTGGTGCAAGGACAGGCCGGACGGCCTGTCCGCACCTTCGTGAGGCGGA
>JAYRMP010000118.1:0-7242 GCA_041912655.1 Novosphingobium sp.
GCCGGTATAGCCCGAGCGGCTGATCCAGACGTCATGACCGCCCAGCTTGAACTGTCCGCCCTTCATGAAGGTCAGCGCAGACAACGGCTGTTCGCCCGTCACGACCCCTTCCAGCGCCGCGGAGGCTTCCGGCCCCTGCAGCGCGAACAGGGCGCTGTCTTCCAGCAGGGTGAGCGTTATCTCGTCCGGCAGGTGCTCGCGCAGGTGGCCGATATCGTCCCACTTGGTCGCGCCGTTGACGACGAGGTAGAACCCGGTGTTCCAGCGAGTGACCATCAGGTCGTCGAGGATCCCGCCCTCCTCGTCCAGCAGCAGCGAATAGCGCGGGGCATAGGGCTTCAGCGTGGCGAGATCGATCGGCAGCACCGCTTCGAGCGCCGCCTCGACACCCTCGCCCGCGACGTAGAGCTGGCCCATGTGCGACACGTCGAACAGGCCGGCGTGGTTGCGGGTCCAGGTATGCTCGGCCAGGATGCCCTCATACTGCACGGGCATCCAGTAGCCGGCGAATTCGACCATCCGGCCGCCTTTCGCCCGGTGCCAGGCGTCGAGCGGCAGGGTCAGAACCTCGGGCTCTACCGCTTCGCCGTCATCAATATCGTAAGTATCGCTCACTAATTTGCTTCCCGCACAGGTGTGACGCCAATCGGCGCCCCCTCTGTCACGGAAGCCTGAGAGCTTTCCCCCGAACCAAGGTCAGGGTTACACCTTCGGCGGCCCCGGTTGAAACCGGGACACTTTCCAGAGCATCGCTATCGACCCACGCGGTCCTTTGGCCTGAGAGATTCCGGGGCGGTTGCTCCTTCGGCGCCCGGTGCCCGTCACACGTGACGAATCACCGGAACTCTCCCGCGCGATCAGCGACTTTGCGGCGATGGCCGCTCGGCCTTCAGGAGTCAACGGGTGGCGGCGGCCAGTCCCCGGCCTTGCGCGCCGCGCGCAGGATCGCGTCGTGTTCGAAGACGAAGCGGCCCGCAGCCTTCTCTTTCGTCAGGCCGACGATGGCCTGGGCCATCGTCTCGGCCCGGACCGAGCGATACTTGCGGTACTGGCCGTGGAGCAGCAGGTCGATCAGCGGGCTCGCGATCATCCCCAGTCGCTCAGCCGGGCGGACTTCCTCGCGCGGCCCGCGCAGCAGGCCGGGGCGCAGCACGTCGAGCCGGGGCAGCCCAAGCTTGCCCAGTTGCTGCTCGGTCTCGCCCTTCACCTTCAGGTAGAAGTTCTTGCCCGAAGCATCTGCACCGACAGAGGAAACCGCGATCATCTGGCGCATGTTCGCGGCCTTCGCCGCGCGCCCGCAGGCGACGACCAGATCCTGATCGACCGCGCGGAACGCGGCCTCGTCCTTGCCCGCCTTCTTCCAGGTAGTCCCCAGCGCAGAGACCAGCACCTTGGCATTGGCGGCAGCAATCGCGTCGGCCCAGTTCTCGGGATCGGCGACCAGCACTTCCATTCGCGCGCCCTTGGGCAGGGTGAGTTCGCGCCGGGCGATGGCGATGATCCGGATGTCGGTGCGCTCCACCGCGAGGCGGATCAGGCTCGTCCCGATCAGCCCCGACGCACCAACCAGCGCGATGCGGGTCTGCCTAGACATTCGACAGCCCTTCCACCGCGCGGCCATAGATCCGCCCGTGGGCGGCAATGGCGAAGCGGTCGGTCATCCCGGCGATGTAGTCGGCGATGTGGCGGCTGCGCTGGGGTTCCTGCGCGGGCAGGCGGGCGAGCCAGCCCTCCTCCATCAGCGTCGGATCCTGGGCATAGGCAGCGTAGAGTTCCGCCGTCACCGCGCGGGCGCGATCAGCGGTCTGGAGCTGCTGGGGATGGTGATAGAGCCGGGCATACATGAAGGTCTTGAGCGCGCGCTCCTGCCCTTCGAGTGCGGAGGAAAACGCGGCGGTGGCCCGCCCGGCGGCGCGCACATCTTCGCTGCTCGCCATGCCATGCGCCCGCGCCGCACTTTCGCCGATCACGTCGTTGACCATCCAGCCGATCTGGCTGCGCACCAGTTCGCGCAGGCGGCGGTCCTGCGGGGCGTGGGGAAACTTGCGCTCGATCGCGCGCCAGTGATCGGCGACGAAATCGAGGGTCAGCAGTTCATCGAGATCGAGGAAGCCCGCACGCAGGCCATCGTCGATATCGTGGTTGTCATAGGCGATATCGTCGGCCAGCGCCGCGACCTGAGCTTCGAGCGAAGCCCACCGGGTGAGGTCGAGCGGGAAATCCGCGTCAAGTTCCGCCAGCGCCCAGGGGACCATGCCCAGCGGGCCGTTGTGCTTGGCCAGACCTTCCAGCAGTTCCCAGCTGAGGTTCAGCCCCTCGTGCTCGCAATAGGGGCTTTCCAGCCGCATCAGCACCCGCAGGCAGTGGGCGTTGTGATCGAACCCGCCGTGGCGCTGCAGCGCATTGTCGAGCGCTTCCTCCCCGGCATGGCCGAAGGGCGGGTGGCCGATGTCGTGGGCTAGGCACAGCGCCTCGGTCAGGTCCTCGTCCAACCCCAGGGCGCGGGCGATCACCCGGCCGATCTGGGCGACCTCAAGGCTGTGGGTGAGGCGCACCCGGTAGTGATCGCCATCGGGAGCGATGAACACCTGGGTCTTGTGGCGCAGGCGGCGGAAGGCGATCGAATGGACGATCCGGTCGCGGTCGCGCTGATAGGCCGTGCGCGGCCCGCGCGCGAGCATCCCCTCGAGGGGAAACTCGCGCCCCCGGCTGCGGGCGGGATCACTGGCATAGGGGGCGCGGTTCAACGCAGGATCATCCCTCGCCCATGATCCAGTCGACCGCCGCTTCGGCGTGGATGCGGGTGCAATCGTAGATCGGCAGCACGTTGGCATCGACGTCGACGATCATTTCCAGCTCGGTGCAACCCAGCACCACCGCCTCGGCCCCATCCTGCTGGAGGTTGGTGAGGATGGTCTTGAGCTCGCGCTCGGCCTGACGGGTGGCCCGACCCTGCATCAGCTCGTCATAGATGATACGGTCGAGCGTCTCGACGAATTGCAGTTCGGGCGGCAGCAGCTCGATATCGCGGGCGATCAGCTTCTGGCGGTAGAAGCCTTCCAGCATGACGTTGCGGGTGCCGATCAGCGCCGCCTTCTTCACGCCCTTGCTTGCCATGCGCGTCGCGACGCATTCGGCGATGTGCAGCACCGGCACCGAAACCGCGCCGGCGACCTGGTCATAGACCTTGTGCATCGCATTGGCGCCGATCAGCAGCGCGGTGGCGCCGGCCTGTTCCAGCCGCCTGGCCGAATCCGCCAGCACGTCCGCGGCGCGCTGCCATTCCTCTGCCCCGGACAGGCGGTGGAGCGCGGCATAGTCCAGGCTTTCGATCAGCATCGGCGCGCTGGAGCCAAGCCCCGCGCGCGCCTGGACCAGGCGGTTGATGTGTTCATAGTAAGTGCGGGTCGACAGCCATGACATGCCGCCGATCAGGCCAATTTTGCGCAAGACCTCAAACTCCCCGGGATCGTGGAAATCCCCTGTTGCGCGCGGCCTTACGCAAAGCGGGGCGCGGCGTAAAGTTCAGCTGGCCCCGCCCGCCGCTCCCTCCGCCTTGGGAAGTGTGGAAAGGAAGGCGGCGGCATCCCCGGCGCTCTGCGCGGGTGCCTCCAGCTGCGGCAGGTGGCCGATGCCGGGATAGACCACCAGCCGGCTGCCGGGGATCGCACGGTTGTACCAGCGCGCGCCGTTCACACCGATCAGGGGGTCCTCTTCCCCCCACAGGATCAGTGTCGGCACCCGGATCGCGCCGAGCCTCACCGGATCGAGCGTGGCGCGCGGCGTGGAAAAGCGGATCATCGTAGCCTCGCGGTTGCCGGGATAGCGCAGCATTTCCCAGAAGCGGTCGACCACCTGCGGGGTCACCGCCGCCTCTACCGCAACGCTCTGGCGCAGGCTGCGCTCGATCAGGAAGCGCGGGGTGATCGATTCCGCCAGCACGTTCACCCCCGGCATGGCCGCCAGCTTGAAGCCGATGTTCCCGCGCGCGTTGCCCTTCTTGGGCGCGCCGCCCGCATCGACGAGCACCAGCCCCGCGAGCCGCTCCGGATGGGCCATGGCGTATTGCGCCGCCACCGCGCCGCCCATCGAATTGCCGGCGAGGGTAAAGCGGGGGAGCGCCAGCTTGTCCGCCACCCGCCCGACCAGCGCCACCATCGCCGCCGCGCTGTAATCCTTGTCCGGGCTGGCCCCGGTCAGGCCGTGGCCGACCGTATCGAACCGCACCACGCGGTAGCGGTCGTCCAGAATGTCGGCCCACTGGTCCCAGGTGTGGAGATCGTCGTTCGAACCATGAAGCAGCACGATCACCGGCGCATCGCGCGGCCCTTCGTCGCGCAGGTGGACGGTCAGCCCGCCGCCCAGATCGACGAACTGCGAGGGCGCACCGCCGTATTTGGCGCGCATCTCCGCCGGATCGGTATCCGGCGTGCGCAGCACCAGGAATGCCAGCAGCAGGACCGCCGCCAACCCGGCGAGCCACTTGCCGAGCCTCTTCACCGCTTCAACTCCCTGATCCAGCGCGCGACCGCCGCCATCCCTGCCGGATCGACGGTCGAACGGCCGATCTCCGGCATCGACACCCCGGCCTCGAGATTGCCCATGCGGTAATAGAGGATCGAGTGTTCGGGATCGCCCGGCACCACATCGAAATCGAGGTTGCCCGCCCCGCGCCCCGCTGCAACCGGGCGCTTGCCGATGCCCAACGCCAGCGGATCGGACTGTTCCCAGCGCAGGTCCAGCCCGCTGTTGGAAGCCGCGCCTTGCGGGTTGTGGCAATGGGCGCAGTTGCTATCGAGCCATCCGCGCGCGGCGTCGGCGGCGGAAACCTTCGCCCGGTCCTCCCACAGCGGCACCCGCCGCGTCACCGCCGGCACCGTATGGAGATGCCCGGCGCGCTTGAAATCGGCGAGCCATTGGGCCGAAAGGTTGCGCGCCTTGGGGCCGATCGGCGAAACCGCATGATCCAGCTTGTGGCAGTCCTTGCACTGGTTCTTGTTGGGGATGGCGTAGGAAATCGCCTGCCCGTCGGGCCGGGTCATGGCAAAGCGCGCGCCGCCCAGCGCCAGTTCCGCATCGGTCTGCGCCTCGTTCCAGCGATAGGGCAGCGCCAGCCACCCGTCGGCGCGGTGCAGCAGGACGCGGGTTTCAATCAGCCGGTCGCCAAAGCTGAAGGTCTTGACCAGCGCGGAGCCGACCGGAAGGTCGAGCAGCCCGTCTCCCTGCGGCCGCGCCGTCTGACCGTTGGGCACATAAACGAAGCGGCGCTTGTCCGCCCCGTCGGTCCACAGCGGCGTTTGCAGGCGATAGGGTGTTACTCCCGGCGCGGGCAGCTGCGCCCGCGCATCGGCGAAGAAGCCAAAGTCCGACAGGCGCGGCGGCATCCCCTCTCCGGTGATGGCCGCATCGCTGACCGCCGGGTGGCTCGCCGCCGCGTGGTTGGCGGCGATCGATCCCGCCGCCAGCAAGGCTGCGGCGAGGAGCAGCCTCATCGCGCGATCCGCGCGTGCAGCGCGGCGGGTGCGCCGAACTTCGCGGGATCGATATCGATCCGCAGCGCGCGCGGCTTGGCCGGGGCTGGCCGTGCCGCCTCGAACCCGGCGCCCTGCTTCGGCAGGTTGAGCGAGAGAACGCCAACCCCCTCATCGACCGAGAGCGATTCGCCGTCCGGCCCCAGTCCATCCCACAGCACCGGCGGCAGCGCACCGCCGAACGCCGCCTTCAGCTGAACGCCACCGGGCAACGCCGGATCGTTGCCGCCGCCGCTGATCCGGTTGGAACTGACGAACACCCGGCGGGGAAAAGGGTTGTAGCGCGCATCGGTGAAGGCGTTGGGATAGGCCACCACCATCACCTGCCCGGTGGGATTGTCGGTCAGGGTGTTGCCGGTGACGACCACGGTATCGTTGGCCATCACCATCACCCCCGTGCCGCGCGGCACCGAAGCGACGATATTGCCCTTGGGCGCGAAATTGGGGGTATCGTTGGCCACCACCAGGTTGTTCTCGATCAGTGTCTGCCCGCCGCCCATCACCGGCAGGTTGGGCAGATCGAACACCAGGATGCCCCCGGTGTTGCGGGTGACGAGGTTGCCGGTGACCAGCGCATTGCGGCTGTTCTCGATCTCGATCCCCGCCACGTTCTGCTCGACGTAGCTGTAGCGGACGGTGATGTCCTTCGACTGGCCGACATAGATCCCCGCGTCCGAGGCGCCGGAGACCTTGCAGCCATCGACCAGCACCCCGGTGCTGGACACGGGGTAGATGCCATAGGCACCGTTGGTTTCCTTCGGCCCGCCGGTCCAGGTCACGCGCACCCGGTAATAGACCACCCGGTCCGCGCCCTTGGACTTGATCCCGTCACCCTTGCTGTTCTCCACCGCGAAATCGCGCAGGGTGACGTCGCTGGAGGTGACCAGCAGCCCTTCGCCCGAACCCTGCTGACCGGTGAAATCGAGCACGGTCGCATCCATCCCCGCGCCGCGCAGGGTGACGCCCTTGACGTCGAGCGACAGTCCGTCGGTCAGCTGAAAGCGCCCCGCGCCCAGTTCCACCACATCGCCCGGCGCGGCCAGGATCAGCGCCTCCTGCAAGCGCCCTTGCGCGTTCTCACCGGGCGCAACGGAAATGACCTTGGCAAAGGCAGGGGCGGCCAGGGCAAGCGCCAAGGCCGCAGCGATAATCGTTATGGGCATCCTCATGGGCGGGGATGATGGACTGACAGGGGTGTAAGTCAATGGGTTGCCAAGCGTCATCCCGGAGAAGGTTGGGATCGCTGGCAATTGCGAAGCGCCGACCTTACGCGCCGGCACTGGCAACCTAGCGCCACCCCGCCACCGGTCCCGGATCAGGTCCGGGACGACGCGAGGGTCAGCGCTTTTCCCGCGCCAGGCCGGTGGCGCAGAGCGCGGCGGAGCTGGCGGTCACTTCCAGCGCTTCGCTATCGCCCACCCGGCGCACGGCGGCGACGAAATCGCCCAGCGAGCGATCCGCGCCTTTCAATTTCTTGAGCTTCTGCAACTGGCCGATGGTCAGCCGGTCGGTCATCCGCTCGGCCATGCAGGCCGAGTTGGATTCCGACAGCCCGGCATCGCGCAGCGCGCTTTTGACCGTGCCGTAGGCCAGCTTCGAGGGAGCGCAGGCGGCAAGGCCGACCAGTCCAGCCAGAACAAGTGCGCGAACCAAACCAACCTCCCTTCGTGTCGAGCGCAGCCCGGACACCTCGCGCCACCGTGTCTCGACA
>JAYRMP010000119.1:0-6541 GCA_041912655.1 Novosphingobium sp.
CCTGCTGACGCTACACCGGATTGACCCGCCACCGGTCCCGGATCAGGTCCGGGACGACGCCCGTTTCGGGGCCCGGGTGAAGGTCCACCCTTCCGGCACCGCGCGCGCCACCAATCCGCCGATCGAGGCCGGCTGGCGCGCCATCAGCGCATCGAACAGCCGCGCCACCGCGCTGCCGCGCGGCTCTGCCCCGTCCAGTTCGGCGACGATCCGCGCGATGACCCTGAGCGCAATCGCGCGGGGAGCGGTGGGGCGATAGGTCATGCCCAGCGGCGAGCGCTCCACGCATTCGCTCCATTCACGCGCCGCCACCCAGTCGAGCGCCGCGTCGGCGTCCGCCAGATGCCCGGCGCTGGCCGCCAGCGAGGGCACGTCCAGCCAGTCGGCCCCGGCAAGCGCCTTGCGCAGCCGCGCGCGGTCGAAGCGGTCGTCGGTGTTGGAAGGATCCTGCGCTGCGGTCCAGCCCGCTGCGGCCACGATTTCGGCCAGCTCGGCCCTGCGCCAACCGAGCAGCGGTCGCAGCAGCGGCAGCCGGGTGCCCGGGACCAGGCCCCGCGCGCGGACCCCGGCCAGGCCGGCCACGCCGCTTGCCCGGCCGAGGCGCAGCAGCAGCGTTTCGGCCTGGTCATCGGCATGGTGCGCAGTTGCAAGCGCGGCGAGCCCCCGTTCCCCCATCCATTCCGCCAGCGCGGCATAGCGCGCCACGCGAGCCTCCGACTGGATGTTGCCAGGGGCGACCGTGACAGTCAGCACCGCATGGGGAACGCCGATTGCCTCGCAAATCTGCGCCACCGCACGCGCCTCGACCGCGCTGGCTTCCCGCAGGCCGTGATCGACGGTGGCTGCCTCCACCAGGCCCGGCAGTGCGGCATGAGCCAGCGCCAGCAGGGCCAGGCTGTCAGGCCCGCCCGATACCGCAAGCGCGAGCCTTCCCTGTACAAAGCCCAGCGCGGCCAGATCCGCGCGAAACCGCTCGATCAGCTCAGGAGGGGGCAGATCGGGCCGGGACAAGCGCTCAGCTGCACTTCAGCCCATTGCGGGTCGCATCGTACTGCGTCTTGAGGCGTCCGGCAGCTTCCTGGGGGTAGTCGTCGGCGAACTGCGCGAGCGCGATGCAGGCACGGCGGGTATCTTCGCGGCGACGCATGGATTCGGCCAGGTACAGCAGGCTGTCCGGCGCGCGGTCGCCCTTCTTGTCGGCCTGGTAGTTCTGGTAGAACCAGCTGGCCGCCTCGGTCGGATCGCCGCCATCCAGATAGGCCCGGCCCAGCAGGTTGCGGGCGTAGGACATCCGGGCGTGCCTGGGATACTTTTCCATGAACAGCTTCAGCTGCTGCTGCGCCTCGGGATAGAACTTCGCTTCCCACAGGCGGAAGCCATAGGAATATTCATCGTCCCCGGCGTCGGCGGTCTGCGGCTTGGCGATCGCGCGCACCGCGGCCAGCCGCTGCGGCGAAGGCTTGGCTGGGGTGGCCGCAGCGGGCTTGGCCACCGCCGGCTTGGGAGCGGGCTGGGCAACCGCTGCGACCGGCGCGGCGACTGCCGCGACTGCCGGGGTCGATGCGGTCGTAGCCGCCGATCCGGTGGTGGTCGCAACCGCCGGGGTGGCGGCAGCCGAGGTCGATGCCCCGCCCGACATCACGGCGAGGTTGGAATTGGTCGTCACCCCGTTGGTCACGGTGGGAGTGACCGGCGCGGGAGCGGGGGCAGCAGTGCTCGACGCTGCGCCCGCCACACTGGCCGCGGCGGTTGACGCAGGGGCCGTGGCAGCCGGAAGGGCAGTCTCCGCCGGAGCCGAGGCCAGCCGCGCCTCAAGCTTGGCAATGCGGTTGCCGTTTTCCTCGGTCTGCGCGGTCAGGCGCTGGACCTGAGCCTCCAGCGCGTCCATCCGCACCAGCAGATCGGCTACGGGGTTCGTCGCCGGAGCGCCGCCGGTGGTCGCGGGCTGGGCCGGCTGGACCTGCGCCGGGAAATACTTGCCGTCGCCGCCGGGGAAGACCTGCCGCTGCAGCGCCTTCACTTCGGCCTCCAGCTTGCGCAGGCGCGTTTCGGCGGCCTTGTCGCCCGCGCTTTGCGCGATGGCCGGCGAGGCGATCGCCAGCACCAGCGCGACCAGCACCGGCGACCTGGACCAGAGAGCTTGCTTCATTGTTCCCACCATCCTTGACCGGGCGCTTTTCTAAGCCTGCCCGGCGCGCACTGTCGAGCGCGTAGCTTCACCTATCCGCAGCAGAATGAACCCACGCTGAGGCGCGGGTTCGCTTCGGTGCTGCCATGCCCCCGCCTGCAGGGGCTACAACTGGATCGTCGCCGCGCCCGGATCGGGCTCGGCCGGAGCCGGCGCAGGCGCGACCGGCGCGGCGCTGCGCACCGGCTGCGGGGCGGCCGCCGGAGTCCGCACTGCGGGCGCCGCACTGCGCGTGGCTGGCTGGCTGCGCGGCGGCTGGGCGGCCGGAGCCGACACCGTGGTCAGCGTGGCCGGCTGGAGCGCCGCAGTCGGCGCGCCGGTCGTCGGAGCAGTCGGGACTGGCGAAGCGACGGGCGCCGGTGCCGCGCCCCGCGCGAGGAGCGAGGCCGCGTCGACCGGCACGTCCTTCACCGTCTTCTGGACATCCGACAGCGGCGGCACGGCCTGTCCGCCAACAGTGATCGCCAGCTGGTCGGGCCGCGCGGTCCAGATCTGCACCCCGGGCACTCCCTCGGGAACGGTCCAGCTTTCGCCCTTGGCCATTTGCTTTTGCATCAGCTGGGTGCCGGTGCCGTCGTAGAACTTGACCCAAACCCCATCGGCCAGCGCGGTGAACACCACCGGACCCGAAGCGGGCGCCGCCGGTGCGGGCACGGGCGCCGAAGCGGCGGCGGGCGCCGACGTTTCCTCGGGCAGGATCGAGGGCAATTCGCCAGCCGGGAAAAGATAGCTGCGCGCCAGGAACAGCACTGCCACCAAGAGGGCCAGCGCGCCGAGGCCAGCCAGCCACGCCAGCCGTCCCGGCGGAACCCGGGCCGGATCGCCGGGCTCGAACGAAGGCACGCGGCGCACGGGTTCGACATACTGGTCCGCCAGCTCGCCGCGCACGGCGTCGGCGATGACCCGGTCGTCAAGCCCGACCGCCTTGGCATAGGAGCGTGAAAAGCCCACCGCATAGGTGCGTGCCGGAAGCGCAGAGAAAGTGCCCTGCTCGATGGCGGAAAGATGGCGTTCCGGTATCCGGGTCAGCGCCGCCACCTGGGCAAGGCTCAGACCCCGAGCCTCGCGCGCACGCCTCAGGCGAGCACCGGCATTATCCAGAGGCAGCTGCGCCTCCTCAACTTCATTATCCGCCATCCCGACCCCGATTGATTTGCATTGCTGGCGTGTTTGCGAAGCGCAGGACAATCGTCGTTTACCATCCGAAGTCAATGCCCCGGGCCGCCGAAAACCGTCCTGCGCGACAGGATGCCTGCCCTGCATGACAGGCCGATGTCAGCGGCCTGTCGGTCAGTCCACTTCGATCCCGCGCTCCTGCGCCCACAGGGTCAGCGCCTCGCGCAGGCTGGGCGGCGGAGAGGACAGCCACTGCTTCATCGCCGCCGAGATTTCGGCCAGGTCGATCTTGCGCACCAGTTCCTTGATCGGGCCGACCGCGGCCGGGGTGATCGACAGGCGGTGGATGCCCAGCCCCAGCAGCGCCAGCGCCTCCAGTCGCCGTCCGCCCATTTCGCCGCAGACGGTGACATCGACATTGTGGCCCGCCACGCTCAGCAGCACCCGGCGCAGGAAGCGCAGGATCGCGGGGCTGAGCCAGTCATAGCGTTCGGCCAGCTTGGGGTTCGATCGGTCCGCTGCGAACAGGAACTGGGTGAGGTCGTTGGTGCCGATCGACAGGAACGACAGCTGCGGGGCGATCAGATCGAGCTGTTCGGCGAGCGCGGGCACTTCCAGCATCGCGCCATAGCGGATCGTTTCGGGCAGCAGCTTCTTCTGCTTCTTCAGGAATTCGCGCTGGCTTTCGAACACTCCGCGCGCCGCCTCGAATTCCCACGGTTCAGAGACCATCGGGAACATCACGTTGAGTGTGCGCCCAGCCGCCGCTTCCAGCAGCGCCCTGGCCTGAACCTTGAGCAGCCCTTCGCGTTCCAGCGCGACGCGCAGCGCCCGCCAGCCCATCGCCGGGTTTTCCTCAAGCTCGCCGTCGTTGTGGCGCAGGTAGGGCAGCACCTTGTCGCCGCCGATGTCGACCGTGCGGAACACCACCGGGCGGCTTCCCGCCGCGTCCATCACGTCGCGGTAGAGCCGGGTCTGCCGCTCGCGCGCGGGCAGGGTCGCGGAGACCAGGAACTGGAATTCGGTGCGGAACAGCCCGACCCCGTCCGCCCCGGTGAGCGACAGGTTGGGCATGTCGTCGCGCAGCCCCGCGTTCATCATTACCGTAATGCGGGTACCGCAGCGGGTGAACGGCTCGACCTCGCGCAGCGCGGCATAGGCGGCCTGGCGCTCCTTCGACTTGGCGAAGCGGGCCTCGAACGCCTCGGTCATCGCCGGCAACGGACGGACCGTGACGCTGCCCTGATCGGCATCAAGCAACAGCTGATCGCCATCGCGCACCGCACCGCGCAGCCCCCGCACGCGGCCCAGCACCGGAATACCCATCGCCCGCGCGACGATCACCACGTGGGCGGTGAGCGAGCCTTCCTCGAGCACCACGCCCTTGAGCCGGCGCTTGTCGTATTCGAGCAGCTCCGCCGGACCGAGATTGCGCGCGATCAGGATCGAATCGGTGCGCAGCCCCATGCTTGCTGCCGTGCCCATCTGGCCCGACACGATCCGCAGCAGCCGGTTGGAGAGGTCTTCCAGATCGTGCATCCGGTCGGCCAGCAGCGGATCGTCGATCTGGCGCATGCGCATCCGGGTGCGCTGCTGGACGCGCTCGATCGCGGCCTCGGCGGTCAGCCCGCTGTCGATCGCCTCGATGATCCGGCGGCTCCAGCCTTCGTCATAGGCGAACATCTTGTAGGTCTCGAGCACCTCCTCGTGCTCTCCGCCGACACCGAATTCGGCCTGGCTGGCCATCCTGTCGATCTGTTCGCGCATCTTGTCGAAGGCGAGGTAGACCCGCTGGAGCTCTGCATCGCGGTCGTCCGCCATGACGTGCTCGATGGTGATCCGCGGCTGGTGATAGACCGCGACGCCCGCCGCCAGCCCCTTGACCAGCGCGAGCCCCGCGAGCCGCACCGGCCCGGTCTGCTGCGGGCCAAGCGCGGCGTCCTCATCGTCGACCAGGTCGGCGTTGCCGATCAGTTCCGAAAGGACCATCGCCACGGTCTGCAGCGCCTCGATCTCCACCTCGTCATAGCGGCGCGGATCGACGTGCTGGACGCAGAGCACCCCCACCGCGCGCTCGCGCCGGACGATCGGCACCCCGGCGAACGAGTGGAACTTGTCTTCGCCCGTTTCGGGGCGATAGGAAAAGTCCGGATGGGTGGCCGCCTCGGCGAGGTTCAGCGTCTCGATGTTCTGCGCGATCGTGCCGACCAGACCTTCGCCGATCGCCATGCGGGTGACGTGGACCGCCTCCTGCGCCAGGCCCTTGGTGGCGAACAGTTCAAGCATGCCTTCGCGCAGGAGATAGACCGAGCAGACCTCGCTATCGAGGCCCTCTGCGATCACTTCGACCACGGTGTTGAGCTTGGCCTGGGCGTGATTGCGCGACGCCATCACATCGTGGAGGCGCGTCAGGATGGTCCGGGCGGAAATAACGGCGCTGGTGGCAGGCATGAATGAAGCCTAGCCCAAAGCATCCGGCTTGGAAACGCGCCAGACGCCCTGCATACGTAACAATCTGCGTAACAATTGAAGCCGCCGGACCCCGCCGGCACAGCGGGGGCGGCGGCAGGCGGAGCCTTAGAGGTGCTCCAGTTCCTCCTTGATCCTCAGCTTGCGCTTCTTGAGGGTCTGAATCATCGCCAGGTCAGGCATCGGGCGGCTCTGCTCTTCGGCGATCTGGCGTTCCAGACCGGCGTGCTTGAACTGCAGGGCGCTGACATGCGACTGTTCCATAGGCGTCACTCCTTCTCTCGCTCCCGACTGGGGAGGCGCAGGGCCGCCGCACGTGTTTCCCGACTCGGATACCGGCGGGGTCGCTGCAAGGGTCATCCAAGCATATTAAGCTTGTCTTGCGAAGCGCCTTGGTGAATCCTTGCGACAGATGGCGCGCGGACAGCGGCTGGCCGCAGGGCCACCCTTCCAGCGACCATATTCCGCACCGACAGGGAAGCGCCGCGTGACCGAAGACGAAATGCGCAAGCGTCTGGAAATGCTCAGGATCGAGCATCGCGACCTTGACGCGGCGATCGATGCTCTCACGGCTGCGGGCAGCATCGACCAGCTCCAGATCGCCCGGCTGAAGAAGCGCAAGCTCAAGCTGAAAGACCAGATCGCGCTGATCGAGGATTACCTGATCCCGGATATCATCGCGTAGTTGGGTTGTCCGCCTCACGGCGGTGCGGGAAGAGTCCTTGTCCGGGTGCGCTAATCGCATCCGCGATTAGCTTGCAACACCAG
>JAYRMP010000120.1:0-6483 GCA_041912655.1 Novosphingobium sp.
GGCATGGCCGAACTCAACCAACCCATGATCGAGGAGGAAAATCAGCCCCTACACATCACCGCCAAAGCCGCCTGACGATGGCCCACGGCCACAGCCGAAATTACACCACCTTGACGGACGCGACCTCGGCTGCCGGTGCGGAATTGTTGCGGGCCATGGAATTGTCCTTTCGTATCTGGTGGCTCGTTGCACCAAACCGACAGGCCGCACGGCCAAGAGCAGGCGTCATGCTCAACACGGGTGAGCGCCCGCGAACCGGCGCGGGCCGGGCATTGACGGCTGAACGCGTGCGGCCAGGTCCGGTGCTCAAGACGCGCCATCCGGATCGAAAGGCCGTCCATCCGCCGGAAAACTCAACGCCCCAATCCTCTTGCGCCCCTGGCAGGCCTCGCCCACAACACCGCCATGAGGGACGAAGGCAGTCTACGGAAGCGCTGGAGCGAGGAGGAGACGGTTCTCGCGCTCTACCTCTATTTCCAGTTGCCATTCGGGAAGCTGCATTCGGGCAATCCGGAAATCCAGCAGCTCGCCGCCGCACTGGGCCGGTCAAGCAGCTCGGTCGCCATGAAGCTCTGCAACTTCGCCAGCCTTGATCCCAAGATCACGGAAAGCGGACGCAAGGGGCTCGCCGGAGCGTCGCAGCTCGACCGGACAACCTATGCCGAATTCGGCCAAGACTGGACCGGCCTTGTCGCGCGGGCGGAAAGCATGTGGGCGGCACAGGTCAAACAGGGTGAGCTCTCGCCGTCCCCCAATCGGCTCCATGACAAGCCGAGCGAATTCCGGTTCGAGCCCTACCAAGGCGCATCGACGACCCAGGCACTGGTCAACCAGCGGGTTGGCCAGGACTTCTTTCGGCGCGCGGTCCTGGCCAACTATGAAGAGACCTGCTGCATCACCGGCATCGCCGATCCGCGCCTGCTGACCGCCAGCCACATCAAGCCGTGGGGCAAGGATACCGAGAACCGCCACAACCCGGCTAACGGCCTGCTTCTTTCCGCCACGCTCGACCGCGCCTTCGATCGCGGGCTGACCACCGTGGATCGCAGCCGACGCATCCATGTCTCGCGGCACCTGCGCGAGAGCCAGAGCCGCGAGACCCGCGATTATTTCCGGCAGTTTGAACAAGCCACCTTGCGCCCCGCCATCCGTTTCGATCCCGATCCCGCCTTTCTCGATTGGCACAACAACCACTGCTTTGCAGACCGAGCCGCCGCCTGACGTGTCGCCATGCAGCAACGAGCTGACGTAAGCACGGAGAACCTGTCGGCCTGGGAAGAGTGGGCGTTGGGTGAAGCCGACAAACTCGATCCGATCCTGTCCGGCCAGATCCTGTCGCACCTTTATCCTCCCGTGCCTCCGGCTGAAGAGTTGCAATGATGCTTGTTGAGGCTGGCCGAAGCGGCTATTCGAGTCACAGAATTGTTCTCCACATCGTCAAATTGCAGCAGTTGATAACTGGGGGCCTTTTCGGGGGCCTTGAAATTTTATTACCCTCCAAAAATCTAGGATTTCAGCGGCTTGCCGGTACTTTTCGAGTCACGTAAGCGCACCATTTCCTCCCTCGCCAATGATCGGGGAAGCGGTTCATGGCAGGTTCGTCCGGCTCTTCCGATCCTCCTCCCGGCATGCGCCTGATTCCGGGTGGGACCTTCACCATGGGGTCCGAGCACTTCTATCCGGAGGAGCTGCCGCTGCGCCGGGTCAGGGTCGACAGTTTCTGGATCGACGAAACGCCGGTGACCAACCGCGAATTCAGCCGGTTTGTCGAGGAAACCGGTCACGTGACCGTGGCGGAGATCGCGCCTGATCCCAAGGACTATCCGGGATTGCTTCCAGAGATGGCGCAGGCAGGTTCGCTGGTGTTCACCAAGACTGCCGGACCGGTGCCGCTGACCGACTATCATCTGTGGTGGAATTTTACCTTAGGGGCCAATTGGCGCCACCCGCTTGGTCCGGATTCGGATCTCGACAGCATGGACCTGTGGGACCATCCGGTTGTCCAGGTCGCGTGGGAAGATGCGGCCGCCTATGCCAAATGGGCAGGCAAGGATCTGCCGACCGAGGCCGAGCATGAATTTGCCGCGCGCGGCGGGCTGGAGGGCAAGGAATTCGCCTGGGGTGATGAACTGGCGCCCGATGGCCGGATGATGGCCAATTACTGGCAGGGGCTGTTTCCCTTTGCCAATACCCGCGAGGACGGGTGGGAGCGTACATCGCCGGTGCGCAGCTTTCCGCCCAACGGCTACGGCCTATACGACATGATCGGCAACGTCTGGGAATGGACCAGCGACTGGTGGAGCGACCGGCCGGAAACTCATGCCAAGAAGAAGGCCGGACAATCGTGCTGCGCGGTCAGCAACCCGCGCGGCGGCAAGCTGCGGGACAGTTTCGACCCCGCCCAGCCCGACGTGCGGATCGGGCGCAAGGTGATCAAGGGCGGCTCGCACCTCTGCGCCGTCAACCATTGCCAGCGTTTCCGCCCGGCGGCGCGGCACCCGGAAATGATCGACACTGCGACCAGCCACATCGGCTTTCGCTGCGTGCGGCGCGGGTCCGGTCAGTCCGCCCAGTAGAGCGCTTCGGGATTGTCGATCAGCAGCAGTCGCTGCAATTCCTCGCTGGGAGCGATGCGCGGGATCATGTCGACCACGTGGCCGTCATCGGGGATCGCGTCCTGCATGTTGGGGTGGGGCCAGTCGGTCCCCCAGACGCAGCGGGTGGGGTAGTCCGCCACCAGCGGCGCGACGCTTTCGGCGAACATGTCCCAGGGGTCGCCATTGCCGTCCAGCCGGTCGGGGCAGGTCGCCTTGAACCAGATGTCGTCGCGGCTGTTGAGGAAATTGCGGAAGGCCTTCATGTCGGCGCCGTCCGGACCTTGGGTCACGTCGGGGCGGCCCATGTGGTCGATCACCAGGGGCACGGGGATCGCGTCCATGAACGGGCGCAGTTCCTCAAGGATGTCGGCCTCGAAGTAGATCACCACGTGCCAGCCCTGCGGTAGCCGCTGCGCCACTTCCAGGAACTTGTCCTTGGGCGCGTCATCGACCAGCCGCTTGAGGAAGTTGAAGCGGATGCCGCGGATCCCGCCTTCGTGGAGCGCGGCCAGTTCCGCCTCCGAGATCGCCGGATCGACCACCGCGACGCCCCGCGCCTTGCCGTTCGACCTGGCGATGGCGTCCAGCGTGGCGGCGTTGTCGGTGCCGTGGCAGCTCGCCTGGACGATCACGTTGCGATCGAAGCCCAGGTGATCGCGCAGGGCGAACAGCATGTCCGGCCCGGCGTCTTCCGGCAGGTACTTGGCCTTGGCGCTGAACGGGAACTGCGCCATCGGCCCGAACACGTGGCAATGCGCGTCGATCGCGCCGGCGGGCGGCACGTAGAGCGGCTTCGACGGCGCGGGGTGCCAGGAAACGATACGGTCGCTGTTCATCCGAATACCACTCCATCCATCAGCTTGCGCGCGGTGCGCAGCAGGGCAGCGGATACGACATCGCCCGCCTCGTTCACTTCAAGCACGCAGCTCATCTCGCCGGTCGGGTGCTCGACCGACAGGGTCTTGCGGCTGCCATCCGGGATCACCGCCACCTCGGCGGCGGGCGATCCCGGAATCAGGCAGGCGGTGGCGACGCTGACCGCGCCGAGCACGCCGATGGTGGCGTGGGCGCGGTGCGGGATGAAGCTGCGGACTGAGACCGCGCCGCCCGAGCGGGGCGGGGCGACCAGCATCATCTTGGGCACCGACTTCTCGCGCACGTCGCCCAGGTTCATCGTCTCGCCCACGGCCAGGCGGATCGCCTCGATCCGGGCCTTGAGTTCGACATTGGCGTCGAGCCAGTCGCGGTCCTCGTAGCCGGTGATGCCCACGTCGGCCGCCTTCATCACCACGCAGGGCATGCCGTTGTCGATCAGGGTCACGGGCACGCCGTTCACAACGTCGACCAGATTACCGCTGGGCAGCAGCGCGCCGCAGGAGGAACCGGCCGTGTCGCGGAATTCGGTCGGGATCGGGGCGTGGGTGCCAGGGACACCGTCGATCGCTGCCTCCCCGGCATAGGTCACCTGCCCGCCCGGGGTCTGCACTGTGGCGACCGCGACCTGGCCCGTGTTCTCCATGAAGATCGCGACGCGGGTTTCATCACCCGTCGCCGCCACCAGCCCGCGCTCGATCGCGAAGGGGCCGACCCCGGCGAGGATATTGCCGCAGTTCTGCGCATCGGTGACGATCGCCTGGTCGACGAAGACCTGGAGGAACAGGTAATCGACGTCGATCCCCGGGCGCGTCGACTTGCTCACCACGGCGACCTTGCTGGTCAGCGGATCGGCGCCGCCCATGCCATCGATCTGGACCGGATCGGGGCTGCCCATCACCGCCAGCAGGAAGGCATCGCGCGTGGCCGGGTCGGAGGGCAGGTCGTCCTTGATGAAGTAACCGCCCTTCGACGTGCCGCCGCGCATCCACATGCACGGGGCGGAATGACCGGTGATCCGGTCAGACATACTTCAGGCCTTCCTTTTCCAGTCGTTCGCGCATCTTGTACATGTCGAGGCCGAGGACCCCGGCGGCCAGCTTCGCGCGCTTCTCGCCCTCGTTGGCTTCGCGGGCGCGGGCGGCTTCGAGCACCTTTTCGGCGTTCGCGCGCGGCACCACGCAGACGCCGTCGTCGTCGGCGACGATCACGTCACCGGGCTGCACCGCGGCACCTGCACAGACCACGGGGACGTTGACGCTGCCCAGCGTGTTCTTGACCGTGCCTTGCGCGAAAATCGCCTTCGACCAGACCGGGAAGTTCATCTCGGTGAGGTCGCGCACGTCGCGCACCCCGGCATCGATCACCAGACCCCGGCAGCCGCGCGCCTGGGCAGAGGTGGCGAGAAGGTCGCCGAAATAGCCGTCCTCGCACGGCGAGGTCGGGGCGAGCAGCAGGATGTCGCCTTCCTTCAGCTGTTCGATCGCGACATGGACCATCCAGTTGTCGCCCGGAGGCGCGCTGATCGTCACCGCGCTGCCGGCGATCCGCGCGCCGGAATAGATCGGGCGCATGTAGCTGGCGAGCAGGCCGGTGCGGCCCTGCGCCTCGTGCACAGTGGCGACGCCGCAGGCGGCAAGGCCGTCGATCACTTCCAGCGGAGCCCGCTCGATATTCTGGACGACGATCCCGGACATGGCCTTCTCCTGCTGACGCTAATTGCGAAGGCTTGGCCTTGGAACGCGGGCAGCCAAGCCTCAAATGCGAAGTTGGGGCGGGATATAAGCTTTTGCTAAGCGGCAGGGCATGACATCACCGGGCTTGACCTCGCGCGGCGAGCCTGCGCAGCTAGGCCGATGTCGGCGATGATCTTTGCCTTGCTGGCGGTGCTGATCGTGGGGGTGGGCGCGCGCGACCAGCTGCTGGTGGCGCAGCTGGCGGCGCGGCAGGGGCGGCATCCGGCGGCACTGGTGCTGGCGCTGGCCTGCGCGGGCGGAACCTCGGCGCTGGCCGCCTGGGCGGCGCTGGCACTGACCGCGCAGATGAACGGCGATGCCCGGTTGTTCTTCGCGGCGCTGGCCTGCGGCTTTGCCGGACTGGAGCTGGTCTTCGCCCGGCCGCCGAAGCCTCCGGTCGAGCCTACCCATTCGCTGGGCGCATTCCTGATCGTTCTTTTGGCCCAGCAGGTCACCGATGCCGCGCGGTTCCTGGTGCTGGCAATCGCGCTGGCGACGCGCGCGCCGATCGCGGCGGGGGTAGGCGGGGCGCTCGCCTCGATGGCGGTGGTCGGCGCCGGGTGGTTTGCGGGCAAGGCCCTGACGGACCGCAGCTTCATCGGCCTGCGGCGCGGCCTTGGCGCGGCGATGCTGCTGATCGGAACCGGTCTGGCGCTTCGTGCGATGGCGTACATCTGATCGCCCCCTGCGATCAGGCTGAGCGGCCAAGCCCGTTTGTCCGACGGCATCGGCGGGGCTAGTCTGACCGCCTGCAATCCCGAAAGGTTTCACGCATGCCGAACACGTCCACCACCAATGCCCAGGCCGCGCTGACCGAAAGCCTGAACGCGCTGCTGGCCGATCTCTTCGCGCTGTACCTCAAGACCAAGAACTTCCACTGGCATGTGCGCGGCCCGCGGTTTCGCGACCTGCACCTGCTGTTCGATGAGCAGGCGGCGGAGATCTTCGCCCTGACCGATCTGGTGGCAGAACGGGTGCGCAAGAACGGCGCGGCGACGCTCACCTCGATCCAGGCGGTCGGCGGCATGACCCGCATCACCCCGCAGGACGACGTGACGCGGAATGCCGAAGCGATGATCGCCGAACTCGCCGCAGACAACCGCCGGCTGATCGGCTGGCTGCGCGAGACCAAGGCCGCCGCCTCTGCCGCGGGCGACAATGCCACCGACGGCGCGATCGACGACTGGACCGACCAGGCCGAGCAGCGCGCCTGGTTCCTCGAATCGCTGCTGGCCTGAAGCGCGAGTGATCCGCCACATTCCGGCCCCGCTGCACCG
>JAYRMP010000121.1:0-6457 GCA_041912655.1 Novosphingobium sp.
CGCCGCGCGCCGGTGTCTCGACTTCGCTCGACACGAACGGAGCCTTGGAGACTTCGGCAACGGTCGTGTCCGCCAGATCGAAATAGACCAGCCCCTCGGCCAGCTTCAGCGCCTGTTCGAAACTGTCGGCCAGCCGCGTCTCGATGCCTTCGCGCACGGCGACGCGGTCGACCACCACTTCGATGTCGTGCTTGTACTTCTTGTCGAGCGCGGGGGCGTCCTCGATGGCGTAAAGTTCACCGTCGATCCGCACGCGGGTGTAGCCCGCCTTCTGCCATTCGGCGAGCTCGCGGCGGTATTCGCCCTTGCGGCCGCGCACCACGGGAGCGAGCAGGTAGCCGCGCGTCCCCTCGGGCAGGGCCATGACGCGGTCGACCATCTGGCTGACCGTCTGCGCCGCGATCGGCAGACCGGTGGCCGGGCTGTAGGGCACCCCGACGCGCGCCCACAGCAGGCGCATGTAATCGTAGATCTCGGTCACCGTGGCGACGGTGGAGCGCGGGTTGCGGCTGGTCGTCTTCTGCTCGATCGAGATCGCCGGGGAGAGGCCGTCGATATGCTCGACGTCCGGCTTCTGCATCATTTCGAGGAACTGACGCGCGTAGGCCGAAAGGCTTTCGACATAGCGGCGCTGGCCTTCGGCATAGATCGTGTCGAACGCGAGGCTGCTCTTCCCCGAACCCGACAGGCCGGTGATCACGATCAGGCTGTCGCGCGGCAGCTCGACATCAAAGCCCTTGAGGTTGTGCTCGCGCGCACCGCGCACGACAATTTTGCTGAGCGACATGGCTCAGCGCTGTTCCACATCTGTTCGATTCAGGCAAGGTCTGGCTCGCCGCCTTCCCCTTTGGTCCTGTGCCTGGCCGACCAACCGCAAACCCGGCTCGGCGAACGACATTGACTCACGCAGGCCTGCGCGCGACCCAAGCGCCACACTGGCGCCTGTCATTTCGAACCGGCGCCCATGATCAATCGGAGTTCGCAAGACCATGAAATCGCGCTTCCTTCTTGCAGCCGCCGCGCTGTCGGTTCTCGCCGCGCCGCTCGCCACTGCCCCGCTGTCTGCCGAAACCGCGGCCGTTCCCGCCAAGCCCGCGATCGGCGCCTGGGGTGTGGACCTCGCCGGCGGCGACGCCAGCGCCCGGCCGGGCGACGACTTTTTCCGCTACACCGCGGGCAAGTGGTACGACACCACCGAGATCCCGTCCGACCGCCCCAGCGTCGGCGCGTTCTATGACCTGCGCGAGCGCACCTCGGAGCAACTGCGCGGCCTGATCACGAATGCTCCCGCCGGCAGCAAGTACGGCGCGCTCTACGCCAGCTTCATGGACGAGGCGAAGATCGAGAAGCTGGGCCTCGCCCCGCTGAAGAAGGATCTTGCCGCGGTCGCCAAGCTCAAGACCAAGGCCGATTTCGCCCGCTTCATGGGCGGCACCAACGGCAAGTTCGGGATTACCCTGGTCGACATGGGCGTGCTGCCGGATACCGCGAATCCGGAAATGAACATCCTGGGCCTGGGCCAGAGCGGGCTGGGCCTGCCGGAGCGCGAATACTACTTCTCGCCCCAGTTCGCCAAGCAGCGCGATGCCTACCGCGCCTATATCGAACGGACGCTGAAGGCAGTTGGCAACCCCAACCCCAAGGCCGCCGCCGAAACGATCCTGGCCTTTGAAACCAAGGTTGCGGACAAGAGCTGGAAGATCGCCGACCGCCGCGACATCAGCAAGCTGAACAACATCTATTCGACAGCGGATCTCGCCAAGTATGCACCCGGGATCGACTGGACGGCCTATTTCGCCGGGGCCGGGATTGCCCCGCAGCAGCGCATCCTGGTCGGCGAAAACACCGCCGTGCGCGATCTGGCCGCGCTTTATGCCGAAACCCCGCTCGCCACGCTGAAGCTGTGGCAGCAGTTCCACATCGCCAGCCAGGCATCACCCTACCTGACCAAGGCGATGGTCGACAGCCGCTTCGAGTTCACCAAGACCCTGTCGGGCGTGGGCGAAATCCGTCCGCGCTGGAAGCGCGCGGTGGACCTGGTCGATGGCTCGCTGGGCGAACTGGTCGGGCAGGACTATGTCGCCCGCCACTTCCCCGCCTCGTCGAAGGCCAAGATGGAAGCGCTGGTCGCCAACCTGAAGACCGCGATGGCCGGCCGCATCCGGTCGAACGACTGGATGAGCCCCGCCACCAAGGAAGCCGCGCTGCTCAAGCTGTCGCGGATGGACGTGATGGTCGGCTATCCGGACAAGTTCCGCAGCTATGACGCGCTCGGCATCGACGCGGGCGACCTCTACGGCAACGTCCAGCGCGCCGGCAAGTTCAACGCCGACTACGCGATGAGCGACCTCGGCAAGCCGGTCGACCGCAAGAAGTGGGGCATGAACCCGCAGACGGTGAACGCCTACAACGGCGGGCTGGAAAACAAGATCGTGTTCCCGGCGGGCATCCTCCAGGCGCCGTTCTTCGACCCCAATGCCGACGACGCGGTCAACTATGGCGCGATCGGTGCGGTCATCGGCCACGAGATCACCCACGGCTTCGACGACCAGGGCCGCAAGATCGACGCCACCGGCGCGGTACGCGACTGGTGGGCCGAAGGCGACGGCAAGCGCTTCGAGGAACGCGCCAAGGTGCTGGGCGACCAGTACGCGAAGTTCGAGGCTGCCCCCGGCGCCTTCGTCAACCCGGACCTGACCATGGGCGAGAACATCGCCGACAACGCGGGCCTGCAGATCGCCTATGACGCCTACCTGATGTCGCTGCAGGGCAAGGACGCCCCGGTGATCGACGGGCTGACCGGCAAGCAGCGGGTGTTCCTTGGCTGGGCGCAGGTCTGGCGGTCGAAGGCGCGCGAGGATTCGCTGCGCCAGCAGGTCGCGACCGACCCGCACAGCCCGGGCCGCTTCCGCCTCTACGGCCCGGTCCGCAATGTCGATGCCTGGTATGACGCCTTCGGGATCAAGGAAGGCGACAAGCTGTACATCGCGCCTGAAAAGCGCGCGAAAATCTGGTAATCACCTGTCATTGACTCATGGATCGGGGGTGGCGCGCCGCGCCGCCCCCCTTCCCGTTGAAGGAACCCCTGCGATGCGCACTCTTGCCCTCGTTTCCCTCTCCGCGCTGGCCCTTGCCGCCTGCGCGCCCAAGGAGGTTGCCGTGACCCCTCCCCCCGCCGAAGCCGCGCCCGCCCCCGCGCCCTACGCCCCGGTGATCCCCACGGGCACGGGGATCTTCGCGCAGGAATCGACCCTGCCGTTCCAGGCGCCGGACTTCTCGAAGATCAAGGACAGCGATTTCCAGCCCGCAATTGAACAGGGCATCGCGATCAACCAGGCCGAGATCGAGGCGATCGCCAACAATCCCGAAGCCCCGACCTTCGCCAACACGATGGAAGCGATGGAGCGTTCGGGCCAGATGCTGAGCCGCGCCTATGCGGTGTTCAGCGCGCTGACTTCGGCCAACACCAACGACACGCTGGACAAGATCGACAGCGAGACCGCGCCCAAGCTGGCCGCGCTGCGCGATGCGATCTACCTCAACGACAAGCTGTTTGCCCGGGTCAAGGCGCTCTACGACCAGCGCGTCAGCCTGAACCTCGCGCCCGATCAGCTGCGCTTGCTGACGCTCACGCACGAGCGCTTCGTCCAGAACGGCGCGCTGCTGGACGGCCCGCAGAAGGAACAGCTGAAGGCGCTCAACAGCCGGATCTCCACGCTCCAGACCGACTTCGGCCAGAAGCTGACCGCTGCGACCAAGGACGCCGCGCTGGTGGTGGACAGCAAGGCCAAGCTGGCCGGCCTCTCCGCCGCAGATATCGCGGCCGCCGCCAAGGCCGCCGAGGATCGCGGCCTTAAGGGCAAGTACGTGCTGCCGCTGCAGAACACCACGCAGCAGCCGCTGCTGGTGAACCTGTCCAACCGCGACACCCGCCGCGCGCTGTTCGAAGCCGCCTGGACCCGCTCCGTGCGCGGCGACGCGAACGATACCCGCGCGCTGATTTCCGAACTCGCCCAGCTGCGCGCCGACAAGGCCAAGCTGCTTGGCTATCCGGACTATGCCAGCTTCACCATGACCGACCAGATGGCCAAGAACCCGGCCACCGCGATCAATTTCATGGAAGGGCTGGTCCCCGCGCTCGCGCAGCAGCAGGGCCGCGAAGTGGCCGAGATCAACGCGATGATCCGCAAGACCGGCGGCAAGTTCGGCGTGGAGCCGTGGGACTGGGACTACTACGCGGAGAAGGTCCGCAAGGCCAAGTACGACATCGACGAAAGCCAGGTGAAGCCCTACTTCGAAATCACCAACGTGCTGGAAAATGGCGTCTTCTTTGCCGCCAACCAGCTGTACGGGCTGACCTTCAAGAAGCGCACCGACCTGCCGGTCTATCACCCGGACGTCACCGTCTATACCGTCTATGATGCCGACGGCAGCGAACTGGCGCTGTTCTATTTCGACCCGTGGAAGCGCGACAACAAGCAGGGCGGCGCCTGGATGTCGAACTTCGTCGAACAGTCGCACCTGTTCGGGACCAAGCCGGTGGTGTTCAACGTCGAGAACTTCACCAAGCCGGCCCCCGGCCAGCCCGCGCTGATCACCTTCGACGATGCCAACACCATGTTCCACGAATTCGGCCATGCCCTGCACGGCATGCTTTCGAACCAGCGCTATCCCTCGATCGCCGGGGCCAACACGGCGCGCGACTTCGTGGAATTCCCCAGCCAGTTCAACGAGAACTGGATGATGGAACCGCGCGTCTTCGCCAACTTCGCCAAGCACTACCAGACCGGCGCACCGATGCCGAAGGCGCTGGTGGACAAGGTGCAAAAAGCCCAGCGCTTCAACCAGGGCTATGCACTGGGCGAACTGGTCGCCGCGGCGCTGCTCGACCAGAAGTGGCACGCGCTGCCCGCGAGCGCGGGCAAGCAGGATGCCGATGCCTTCGAAAAGCAGGCTCTCGGCACCCTCGGGCTCGACATCGCGCATGTTCCGCCGCGCTACCGCACCAGCTATTTCCGCCACATCTGGGGCGGCGGCTATGCAGCGGGCTATTACGCCTACCTGTGGACCGAGATGCTGGACCATGACGCCTACCAGTGGTTCGTCGACAATGGCGGCATGACCCGCGCCAACGGCCAGCGCTTCCGCGACATGGTGCTGAGCCAGGGCAACAGCCGCGAATACGGCGAGATGTACCGCGCCTTCACCGGCCGCGATCCGGGGATCGAGCCGATGCTCAAGGCGCGCGGGCTCAAGTAAGCGCCGCCGCCGCGCTCGTCGGAGGCCCCCTCGCCCAAACGGCGAGGGGGCTTGCGGCTTTTCTTAACCGCTTGGTTCTAGACCGGGGCTTCGTCCCGGTTCGGCACGGCGCGAAATGCGCACTGGCCCGGGGCGTGCCGCCGCGATTACGCGCGATGCGCGTAGTCCAACCCGAGGGCCGATGCCGCACGCGCTGACCTTTCCCTATGAGCCGCGCCCGCGCGATTTCACCGCGCGGCTGAAGCGGCGCGCGCCGCGCAAGCTGGCGCAGCGGATGCAGCGCCGCCACGCGGGGCGCCGGGCGCTGGTGCTGCTGGCGGCAATTGCCGTCCCCGCGCTGGCCGCTCCGGGTGACTGGGACGCCTTCGACATCGGCAATGCGGGCGAGGCGGAGCTGACGCTGGAGCCGATGCCGTTCGAGCGTTCGGGCGACAGCTTCCCGGGCTCGGCCTTCTACTACCTCACCACCGACGATACCCCGCTGGTCCCCGGCCTGCAGAGCGATGCCGACAACGCGCCCGGCGAGGCCGATATTGCCGGGGCCGTGGCCCGCGCGATCCGGGTGGACAATTCCGGGGTCGACCGCACCCGCGCGCTCCAGTGCCTGACCGCCGCGATCTATTACGAGGCCCGCAGCGAGCCCGACCAGGGCCAGCGCGCGGTCGCCCAGGTGGTGCTCAACCGGGTGGCGCACCCCAGCTACCCCAACACCGTGTGTGGCGTGGTCTTCCAGGGATCGGAGCGCCGCACCGGCTGCCAGTTCAGCTTCACCTGCGACGGATCGATGGCCAAGCTGCCCAACCCGATGTTCTGGCAGCGCGCGCAGGGCGTGGCGATGGCGGCGCTGGCGGGCTATGTCGAACCCAGCGTCGGCCTTGCCACGCATTACCACACCATCGCGGTCCACCCCTATTGGGCGCCGAGCCTGCGTTACCTCACCACCATCGGAGCGCACCGCTTCTACAGCTTCATGGGCGCCGCCGGACGGTCCGGCGCCTTCCGCTTTGCCTATCTGGGCGGCGAGCCGGTGGCTGCGCCGCATGCCCGCGATCCGGCGGCGGACCTTGCCGCCGATCCCTCGCTCGATCCGCTGGCGATCCAGCGCGCCTATGACGAAGGGCTGAAACGTGCGCAGGCCGGCGGGCTGGTCCAGCCGGGCGACTTCGGCGCAGCCATGGGCCAGACCCGTGCCCTGCCC
>JAYRMP010000122.1:0-6452 GCA_041912655.1 Novosphingobium sp.
GTATTCCTCACCGTGGATCGCATCATCCGGAAACTCGGCCTTGATGATCGCGCGCATCGCCGCTTCGGCGGCGCGGTCGGCAAGTGTCACCGGGGTGGCATCGGCCTTGCGCTCGGAAGTCATGCCAGCACGGAAGTGCGGCAGGATCGCCTCGCGCGCGGCGTCGGCCAGCCGGTGCGCCAGCGCGATCTCGGCGTCGAGTTTCATCAGTCGAACAGGCTCGACACCGAGCTTTCGTCGGCGATGCGGCGGATCGCCTCACCGATCAGCGGCGCGATCGAGAGAACGCGGATCTTGGACGAGGCCTGGGCGGCCTCTGTCGGCTGGATCGTGTCGGTGATCACCAGTTCCTTGAGCGCCGAACCTTCGACCCGCGCCACCGCGCCGCCCGAAAGCACGCCGTGGGTGAGGTAGGCGGTGACGCTGGCCGCGCCCGCGTCCATCAGCGCCTGCGCGGCGTTGCACAGGGTGCCGCCCGAATCGATGATGTCGTCGATCAGGATGCAGCTGCGGCCCTTCACGTCGCCGATGATGTTCATCACTTCCGACTGGCCGGGCTTGTCGCGGCGCTTGTCGACGATGGCGAGCGGGGCATTGTCGAGCCGCTTGGCGAGCGCGCGGGCGCGCACCACGCCGCCGACGTCGGGCGAAACGACCATCAGGTCCTGCCCGCCGCTACGCGCCAGCACGTCTGCCGCCATCACCGGCGCGGCATAGAGGTTGTCGGTCGGGATATCGAAAAAGCCCTGAATCTGCCCGGCGTGGAGATCCACCGCCAGTACGCGGTCGGCCCCGGCAGTGGTGATCAGGTTGGCGACCAGCTTGGCCGAAATCGGCGTGCGCGGCCCGGGCTTGCGGTCCTGCCGGGCGTAACCGAAGTAGGGAACCACCGCCGTTATCCGCTTGGCCGAAGCGCGGCGCAGCGCATCGATGCAGATCAGCAGTTCCATCAGGTTGTCGTTGGCCGGAAAACTGGTCGACTGGACGACGAACACGTCCTCGCCGCGGACGTTCTCGTGAATCTCGACGAAGACCTCTTCATCGGCAAATCGGCGCACCGCAGCCTCGGTCAGCGGCATTTCAAGATATCCAGCCACGGCCCGAGCCAGCGGCAGGTTCGAATTGCCGGTCATGATCTTCATTGAGTCGCCCTTCCCTGCAGCGATGCAGCCCGGGTGCGGCTCTAGCCACAAACGGACGGAAAACAAGCTGCGTCGAGCCACCTCGACCGCCGTATCCTCATCGCGGATACGCCTTGCTCACGTCTGGCCAGCCCCACCGTCCTGCTTGCGTTCCCAGTGAGTGAACTTGCCCGAGCGCAAGACTTCGAACACCCCGTCCGAGTCGTGCTCGCTGAAGATTTCGCCAAAGACAGACATGTGATGCCAGGCCTTCCGGACATGATGAGCCGTGCGCCGCAAACGCAGCAGCATCAGATTGGTGCCGGCAGCGCGCAAGTGCCAGGCAACTGCCAATTGCGCATCACGGGCCCGCTTTCCCGGCACAAGGTGCACTTCGAGTACTTCGATGCACTTGTCGATCGCATCGGCCAGCGCGCGCCGGTTCCCGGTCACGCGGTACAGCGCCGCAACGCACTGGGCCATGTCGAGCAGCTCAAGCGCCTGCCAGCGCAGCAGGGCGGCACCTTCGCTCGCCGCGAACCGTTCGGCAAAATCCGCATCGAGCCGCTTGGCGAAGGCCCGTGTGGGCGTATCCTTGCGCAGCCGCCGCCCCATCGGCCAGAGGAGTTGCGCCAGCGGGGACAGAATGTCGAGATTGCCGGGAACGGCATAATAGGCCTTGTAACCAAGCCGGAGGATCGGCGCGATGCGGCCGGCATCCTCTGCGCTGACCCGGAACGCCAACCAGCCCGCCCTGAGGTCGATCAGGGCAGAGAGGAGCTTATGAATGTTGCGCAGATCCGGGATTGCCTCCACCGCCTGCTCCCAGATCTCGACCCTGCGCTCGAGAACCCGGCGCTGCTCCTCGTCCCGGCCAGCCGCGCGCAGTGCATTCGCATAGCGCAGCAGCGTGTTGGACAGGTCCGGAGCCGACTCATAGGCGGTCTGCGAACTGGCAATGGTCGTCGCCAGTTCAAGCTGCTCCTCGATCAGCGGCAATGCCTCTTTCGCGGGAGTGAGATCCGACAAGCGCTGGAGCGAAACGCGCAGGCTGCGCAGCAGGTACGGCGCGGGCTCTTCCCCACCTGACAGCACCTCGGCAATCTCCGCCCGGCGCAGGTCGACCCCGATGCGGGCCGCGTCCTGCGCGGTTTTCAGGTCGGCCGCATCCCGATCCAGCGACGTGACGATCCGCGGCAGGACATCGGCGAGGTCGGAGAACAGCGCGCGATAGATGCCTCCATGAGCAGCCGGATCGAAGACCCCGTCGATCGTGCAGGCAGGACGGGTGATCCTGTAGTAATGAAAATAGAGCTCCGCCGCCTCGACGTGGCGACCGCTGCCGCCCAGGGCGTTATAGATTGTATCCGCGCCGTAGGAGTGCATCGCCACTGGCTTGTCCGCCAGGGCCCGGTCGAGGAACAGGCCGGCGGCATAGGACGCGCTGACCTTGTCATAGTTCGCAACCGCTCGCTGGACCAGGGCCACCAGCGCATTCATCCCGGCCGCGCGCCGCACCGGATCGGAATGATCGACATCCCGCGCGATGATCTCGAGACCGTTCTCGCTGCCCGCAAGTTCGGGCGAGGCCATGGCCTGGTCCAGCGCCTGGCGCGCCTCCTCCTCGTCGATGAAATGACGCAGGCGCTTGCGCGCGGCCTCGCGCAGGCGGCGCTGGCGGAATTCGGCCTCTGCCGCCGAACGGATCGAAACGAACGCGAAGGGCTGGTCCGCCTGCGCAAGGATCGCCTGATCTGCCTGATCGCCCAGAATCGCGGCGGTACGCAGCGCCAGTGCCGGCGAGAACCGGATTCCCTGCAAGGCTGCGAGGCCGAGAACCTTCTGCATTTCCGACGGCGAATCGACGAAGCGCCGTTCCACGATGTCCTGGATCGTCGCGGTACGGACGAAGTCCTCGCCGATCGCGGAAAGCGGGCCTGTGGGTGATCGCCCGACGAAATGGGCATTGTCGCCCTGCAAGGCTTCCAGCAGGTAGGTTCCGAACAGCGGATTGCCGTCCACCGCAGCCGTGACCAGTTCTCCCTGGGCCGCAGTCAGCCCTGGCAAGGCAGCCCGGACGATCGCGCCGAGATCGAGCGGGCCCACCGGTATCGCGGCCGGGCGGGCGCCCGCCAGCACCAGCTGCCGCTGCAGGTGGCTGCTCCATTCGCGCTCCCAGCTGGTCAGCAGCAGGAGCAGGGGCCAATCCTCTGCCACAGCGGTCTCGATCAGGCGCTGGACCATGGTGCCCATCATCGGATCGGAGCCCAGCCAGTGCGCATCATCGATCAGCACGACAAGTGGAAGCGAAGCCTTGCCGCCGGTCGAAGGCAGGCAGATCCGGCGCAGATCTTCGAGAATCAGGTTGACCAGATCGACATCCTGCGAGCTTGCCCCGCTGACTGCCGCTCCGAACCGGCCTTCGATATCCTGGATCTCGCTGCGGAACTCGCTGATGTTCTTGAGCACGCCGAGCAGGCCGAACGACATCAGGTTGCCTGCGAAATCGATGCCGAGATCGAGCGCCAGCTTGCGCCGGGCAGAGGCGGTTTCGAGCGCGCGCTCGCGCTCCGCCTCGCTGATCGTGAACCGCACGAGATGATCGGCGAGATCGAACTTGGCGTGGCTCAGCGCCGAACTGAACTGCTGGTTGCGGCGCCCGGGATCGGCAATCCGGACGCCCCACCACAGGAACGGCATATCGGCGTGGCCCACCGGCAGTCCTGTCATCACCGGATTGACCCGCAGGTTGTCCTCATTGCGGCCAAGCCGGTCAGGCCAGT
The DNA here is from genome assembly GCA_041912655.1 of Novosphingobium sp. GTDB lineage: Bacteria > Pseudomonadota > Alphaproteobacteria > Sphingomonadales > Sphingomonadaceae > Novosphingobium. The sequence continues at coordinate 3,905 of JAYRMP010000122.1, forward strand.
AACCCTCGGGTTCCGGCGCATCAACCTCACGGCTCAGCCAGGCAAAGAAGTCCTGGGCCAGACGGGTCTTGCCATAGCCGCTCTCCGCAACGATCGCAGCCACCTGGGGCACGCCGAGGCGCGCCTGATGCCAGGCTTCCCTGAGCCGTTCCAGTTCGGCATGGCGTGGAACGCTGGTGTCGCGCCAATCCCCTGTCATCGGCGCAGCCTATCGGCCTTGCCCATGCGGTTCAATGACTTCCGGGAGCCTGACCCGATCGCTACCCCGTCCCGGGCGCCTCAGCTCTTGTTGCGGTGCTCGCCCGAAACCCAGCGGACCGTGCCGGAGCTGGCGCGCATCACGACCGACTGGGTGGTGATCAGGCCATCCTTCATCCGCTTCACGCCCTTGAGCAGCGAACCGTCGGTAACCCCGGTGGCGGCGAAGATGCAGTCGCCCTTGGCGAGTTCGTCGCGGGTGTAGATCTTGTTGAGATCCTCGATCCCCCACTTGCGGGCGCGGCCGCGTTCATCGTCGTTGCGGAACAGCAGGCGGCCGTTGAACTGCCCACCGACGCAGCGCAGCGCGGCAGCGGCCAGCACGCCTTCCGGCGCGCCGCCCGAACCCATGTAGAGGTCGATGGTGGTTTCGGGGTTGGTCACCGCGATCACGCCGGCCACGTCGCCATCGCCGATCAGCACCACGCCGCAGCCCAGGCCGCGCAGTTCGGCGATCAGTTCGGCATGGCGGGGACGGTCGAGCACGCAGACGATGATCTCGTCAGGGCGCACGCCCTTGGCCTCGGCCACGGCCTTGACGTTTTCGGTCGGCGACTTGGCGAGGCTGATGATCCCATCGGGATAGCCCGGGCCGACCGCCAGCTTGTCCATGTAGACGTCGGGCGCGTTGAGCAGGTTGCCTTCCTCGGCCACGGCCAGCACGGCCAGCGCGTTCGGCCCGGCCTTGGCGGTGATCGTGGTGCCTTCCAGCGGATCGAGCGCGATGTCGATCTTGGGACCGGTGCCCTGGGCGGAGCCGACCTTTTCGCCGATGAACAGCATCGGCGCCTCATCGCGCTCGCCCTCGCCGATCACCACGGTGCCGTCCATCGCCAGTTCGTTGAGCGCGGCGCGCATCGCCTCGACCGCGGCGTGGTCGGCCGCCTTCTCGTCCCCGCGTCCGATCAGCTTGGACGCGCCGATCGCGGCGGCTTCGGTGACGCGCACCATTTCGAGAACGAGAACGCGATCGAGCACCGAGCTGGCGGGAGTGTTGGACAGAGGCATGGCGGTTGGATCGTCCCTTTGCGTGAATACGTATGTGCGCTAGCGCGCTTAGAGGCGCAGGCGCGGCTTGTCGAGATGGTGGCGCAGCTTCGGAATGACAGGGGCTTGGCGAATACGTCCAAGCCACAGGGCCCATGGCGCGGTAGGCCGGAGCGACCATCCCGGTTGCAAAGGATCTGCCGATGACCCGCCGCCCGTCTCCCCTGCTCGCCGCTGCACTGGGCGCGGCGCTGCTGGCCCCCGTCCCGCTGCACGCGGCCGGACAGGGCGACCAATCGGTCCAGCGCCGGCTCAAGGCGCAGTCGATCAACTACGAGATCGACAAGGACGGCGATTTCCGGATCACCTACAATTACAAGAAGGAAGGCCGCACCCAGCTGGTCTTCGTTTCGGGCAAGACCGAGATCGTCGGCGGCGTGCCGGTGCGCGAGGTCTTCGCCCCAGCCGCCAAGGCCGATGCCCTCGACGGCGCGAAGGCGCTGGAACTGCTGCGCGCCAGCCGCCGGGCCAAGCTGGGTTCGTGGGAGATCGGCGGCGATTACCTCTATTTCGTGATCAAGGTGCCCGACACGGTCACCGCGAAGCAGCTCGAAGCCGCGCTCGACGTGGCGGCCGAGGTCGCCGACGACAAGGAACTGGAACTGACCGGCGCGCGCGACGAGTTCTGAGCGGGCGTTCACTCCCGGTTCAAGCGCCGGGCGGCCTTTGGGCAATCCTGAGCCGGAGCGGGAGGAGCGCGTGCGAAAATGCCTGGTGCGCCTGATGCTGCCCGCAGCGCTCTATTTGGCGCTGGCCGCACCAGCGCATGCCCAGACGGTCGATGCCCAGACCAGCGCGGCGCAGACCACCGCCGAGATCGACGCCCGGGTGGCGGAACGAATCGTCTCGGCGGGAGAGACCTATCGCTCCGCTCCCGATGAGCCAGCCTGTCCGGGCGGCACAGAGGGCGGTGACAACGACATCGTGGTCTGCGCGCGCGAAGACAGCACCCAGTGGCGGGTCCGCTCCACCCGCGAGACCGACCCCCTGTCGCGCGAAGCCCTGCGCGACGGCCTGCCCCGCGCGCCCCAGCTCGATCGCGGATCGTGCAAGGGTCAGCCGGGCTGCATGGTCGGCGGCTGGGCGCCGCCGCCGGTCTACTACATCGACCTCAAGGCGATTCCCGAGGCGCCTGCCGGGTCGGATGCCGACAAGGTCGCCAAGGGCGAAATGGCGGATCGGTAGGGGAGTTGTTGTCCGCCTGACGGCGGTGCGGGAAGTCCGTCCGGACTTCCCTGGCCTG
>JAYRMP010000123.1:0-6345 GCA_041912655.1 Novosphingobium sp.
AAAAGCCCCGGTTTCCCGGGGCTTTTTTAGCGTTCTTGAATGGTGGGCGTAGCAAGGATTGAACTTGCGACCCCTACGATGTCAACATAGTGCTCTACCACTGAGCTATACGCCCGCACCATTCAGGTTCCACCCGGGGCCGTCGCCCCGGGCAGGGGTGCGCCATTAGCCGGGCTCCCCGGCCTTGGCAAGCCTGTTAGACGCTCAACTGCGCCTGCTGGCCAAAAATCCTTTCAACCTCCATCACCAGGTCGCGCAGATGGAAGGGTTTGGACAGCACCTTGGCCTGCGGCGCCTCGCGGCTGGCCTTGAGGGTCACGGCCGCGAAGCCGGTGATGAACATCACCTTGGTCTTGGGGCTGATCTCCGCGCAGCGCTGGGCCAGCTCGATCCCGTCCATTTCCGGCATGACGATGTCGGACAGCAGCAGGTCGAACTGCTGGTCGTAGAGCAGGGGCAGGGCCGCCGTGCCGCGATCGACCGCAACCACATCGTATCCCGCATTCTGCAGGGCGCGCGCCAGGTAGGTGCGCATCGCTTCTTCATCTTCGGCAAGCAGGATGCGGATCATCGAGATAGGGTCCATCCCCGTTGAGTGGCGCGGAACCGGTCGGCTGGGCGCCGCGGCGATGCAATCCCTTACACCCGGGCGGGTTAACAATCTTGCCCTGATTCGGGGCTGACCGACTTTGACACAGCGTCGCAATCGCGTCAGGCAGGGGCATGGCAGCGGATCACGGCAGCAACGGCGATTCGGCGCGGGTTCCCGGTGGCAGCATCCCGGGGGAGCGGGGCATTCCCGCCTTCGTACTGTCGGCTCCGCAGCCTTCCGCAGTGCCGATCCTGATCGCGGTGCCGCACGGGGGGCGCGCCTATCCCGGCCACGTGATCGAGCGGATGCGCCATCCGGCCTATGCCGCGTTGCGGCTGGAAGACCGTTATGTCGACCGGCTGGGGGAGGAAGTGGCCCGCGCCACCGGTGCGGCGCTGCTGGTCGCCCACGCCCCGCGCGCGATGATCGATCTCAACCGCGCGGTCGAGGATGTCGACTGGGACATGTTCTCTGGCCGGGGCGCACGCAGCCTGGGCAGCTACACCCCGGGTTTTCGCGCCCGCACCGGGCTGGGCCTCATTCCCCGGCGCCTGCCGGGGCTGGGCGAGCTGTGGAAGCGCCGGCACGACGAGGCCGATCTCTCTGCCCGGATCGAGCAGATCCATGCGCCCTACCACGAATGCCTGTCCGCCACGCTGCTCGGCCTGCGCGAGCGGTGGGGCGCGGCGCTGCTGATCGATCTGCATTCGATGCCGCCGCTGGGGTGGCGCAGCGGACAGGCACCGCCGGAATTCGTGCTGGGCGACCGCTTCGGTGCATCGTGCCACGGCGCGCTGGTAGCCAGCTGCTTCGCCTTCATGACCGAAGCGCGGCGGGCGAGCGCGCACAACCGGCCCTACGCGGGCGGCTATGTCCTGGAACGTCACGCCGACCCGGCGGGCGGTATCCATGCGCTGCAGCTGGAGGTTGACCGCACCAGCTATCTCGACGCGCGGATGACCGAACCGGGCGAAGGTTTCGCCGACATGGTCGAACTGCTGAGCGCACTGGTTCGGCGGCTGGCGGTCGAGGTGGCTGATCTCGGCCGCACCGGCGGCGCTGCCCCCTGGGCGATCGCGGCCGAATAGGCTCTCCACGGATTGCACATAAAAAACCACCTCGTGCACGGGGCACGAGGTGGCCAAGGTTCAGGGAGGAGGTGCACCGAAGTACACCAATCCCGCTGGACCATGAGGGAAGCCCAGCAAGATAGGATCAAGATAGGCCCTCACGCCGGAGCTTGCAAGCCCCGGCGTGAATAACGGCCCTATCTAATGGTTTAGGCAGCGCCCACGGGAACCGGGGCCGGGCCCTTGCCCTGCTGCAGCTGGCGGCCGAACACGGTGCTCATGTGCTCCAGGCTGAACAGGTGGGCGAAGATCAGGGCCAGCGCGCCGCTCTGATTGAGCTGGCGCAGCACGTCGCCGCGCAGGTCGCGCAGCTTTTCCTGATCGACCATCTTGAAGCCGCGATAGACGAACGGCTGGGTGCCTTCCGGCCCCTGGATCGATACTTCGCCGTCCATCAGCAGGTTGTGCTTCTTGAGGTCCTCGACGAAGGCCTGGGTGCGCATGCCGGCTTCCTCGAAGTTCTTGCAGAATTCGAGAGTGGCCTTGGTCGCGTCGGTCGGTTCGCCGTTTTCGAACAGGCGGGCGCCGTCGGCATTCTCGCCCAGCAGGTCGCTGGTCGGGTCGAAGCACAGCGAAAGCTCTTCGGTGTCCGGGGTCAGCTTGGCCAGCATGTAGGGATAGCGGCGGGCATAGGCGGGGACATAGACCGGCTCGATCAGCTTGCCTTCATCGTCGAAGAAGGTGTTGATGCCCTCGTTCATCGCCATCAGCGCCAGCGGCACCGGATCGGCGGCGTTGCTGAAGATGATCGGGAAGTGGCGCTGGGCCTGGATGAATTCCTCGGCGGTCAGCGGAATGGCGTGCTGGTTGACCATCCAGGTCGCCTTGTCGGTCGCGCGCGCGGTCCATTCGGCATGGTCGCGGCTGTTGAGCGGCATCAGGTCCTGGTAGAACATGGGAAGGGCGGCTGCCTGGGGCGCGCTGGCCATCGATAACTCTCCGAAAATTATGCGGTTCGCGAACCCCTGGCGGCCAACGTTCCCGCGTGAAAGCGGGCTCTTTAGGCGGTGGGCGGCTGGGGCGCAAGGCTGACCAGCTTGCCCGGATTGAGCAATCCACGGGGATCGAGCGCTGCCTTCACCTGCCGCATGAGCCCCAGCGCGACCGGATCGGCCAGCCGCTCCAGTTCGCCGAGCTTCATCTGGCCGATGCCGTGTTCGGCGCTGATCGTGCCGTGGGCCGCAGTGACGAGATCGTGAACCGTGCGCGAGATCGCCTTGCCGTCGCTGGCATCCCATGCTGCCGGATCGGCTCCCGCTGGTGCGGCGACATGGAAATGGATGTTGCCATCGCCCAGATGGCCGAATCCGAAGGTGCGCGTTCCCGGCCAGTCCGCCTCGATCCGCACGCGCGCTTCCTCGATGAAAGCGGGCATTGCCTCGACCGGCACGGCAATGTCGTGCTGCACCGCCGGACCCTTGGCGCGTTCCGCCGGGCTGATCGATTCGCGCAGCGTCCACAAGGCTTCGGCCTGCGCTTCGCTGGCGGCGATCGTCGCGTCGGACACCGTACCTGCCGCCAACGCATCGCCCAGCATCCCCTCCAGCTGGGGACGCAAGGCTTCGGGATCGCCAACCAGTTCGATCAGGGCGTGCCAGGGGTGGGCTTCCTCCAGCGGGGCGCGGGCATCGGGGAGATAGCCGAGCACAGCCTCGAGGCAGGTCTGGGGCAGCACCTCGAAACCTTCGAGCGCCTCGCCCAGCCGGTCTTCGGCCAGCAGCAGCAGGGCGCGCGCCGCATGGATCGAGCTGCACCCGGCCCAGGCGACCAGCCGTCCCTCCGTTTGCGGCAGCAGCCGCAGGGTCGCGGCGGTCACGATCCCCAAGGTGCCTTCGCTGCCGATGAACAACTGCTTGAGATCGAAGCCCCGGTTGTCCTTCTTGAGCGGCGTCAGCGCGCTGTAGATCCGTCCGTCCGGCAGCACCGCCTCGATCCCCAGTACCTGCGCGCGCATCGAACCGTGGCGCAGCACCTGCGACCCGCCGGCATTGGTGGAAATCAGGCCGCCCACCGTCGCGCTGCCCTTGCCGCCCAGCGTCAGGGGAAAGCGCAGGCCCGCCGCCTCGGCCGCGTGGTGGACGTCCTGCAGCACTGCGCCGGCCCCGCAGACCAGCTTGCGCCCGGCGGTGTCCACCGGCCCGATCGTGTTCATCCGCCTGAGCGAGATCAGCAGCGCCGAGCCGCTGGCATCAGGGGTTGCGCCTCCTGACATCCCGCTGTTGCCGCCCTGCGGAACCATCGGCACGCCGTGTTCGGCGCAGAGCCGGACCAGCGCGGCCAGTTCCTGGGTATCTGCGGGTGCGGCCAGCGCCAGTGCGCGCCCGGTGTAGCGCCCGCGCCAGTCGGTCAGCCAGGGCTCCAGCAGATCCGGATCGCGAATCAGCCCCCGCTGGCCAAGCAGCGCGGCGGCATCGTTCAGGAAGGAAGGTGCTGGATCGGTCATCGTGCCTGCGGCTATGCCACAGGCCGCGCCGATTGCGCCAGACCTGGCCGCAGGGCTTGCAACCTTCGGTGGCTGGGTTAAGCGATGGTTCAACGATGGGGGTTATCTACCAATCGCAATGTCGCCAGCCGTCCACCTTCTTGGTCCGATCCTGCTGATGCTGCCCGCCACCGCCGTGCTCGACGCGCCGGAGCCTGCGCGCAGCATGGAAAACACGGACAGTGCAGGCCTTACCCTGCGCAGCGCGCCGGTTTCCCGCCCGGCGGGGGCGGACCTGCCGATGCCGCAGGCCTTCGATGGCTGGTCCGCGCCCACGGCGGAGCAGGTGAGGATCGAGCAGCGCGTCACCATCCGCATCACCCCGCGCCCGGCGCCGATGCCGATGGCCGAGGCGATGTTCGATCAGCAGCGCAGCGACGAGGGCGGCGGCGGCACCCGCTTTACGGAACGCAAAATGGGCAAGTGCCTGCCGGTGGCCGGAATCGCCGGGGTCCAGCCAGCCAGTCCGGACAAGCTGCTGCTGATCATGCGCGACCAGCGCCTGGTCACCGCGCAGCTGGGCAAGGGCTGCCGCAGCCGGGATTACTATTCGGGTTTCCTTGTCGCCAAGAACGCTGACGGGCAGATCTGCACGGGGCGCGATGCCCTGCTTTCGCGCAGCGGCGCCAATTGCCAGGTCCACACCTTTCGCCAGCTGATCCCTGCGGGCAACTGAGCCGCGCGATTCCTTGACTTTAGTAGCCTGATGCGATTAGGGCCCGCGCGGGCCTTGCGGATGGCAAGGCCGGGCACTCTACACTTGCGCAGGCGCCCATGCCGCTTTTCCGGATTTTGTCACCTCTATGAATTTTGCCGATCTCGGCCTTTCCGACCAGCTCGTCGCGGCGGTTACCGCCAAGGGCTATGACACGCCGACGCCGATCCAGGCCCAGGCCATCCCCAGCGTGCTGATGATGCGCGATCTTATCGGCATCGCCCAGACCGGCACCGGCAAGACTGCCAGCTTCGTGCTGCCGATGATCGATATTCTGGCCCACGGCCGCCGCCGCGCGATGATGCCGCGCAGCCTGATCCTTGAACCGACCCGCGAACTCGCCGCCCAGGTGGCCGAGAATTTCGAGGCTTACGGCGTCAACCACGACCTCAAGATGGCGCTGCTGATCGGCGGCGTGCAGATGGGCGATCAGGTCAAGGCGCTGAACGAGGGCGTCGACGTGCTGATCGCCACCCCGGGCCGGCTGATGGACCTGTTCGAGCGCGGCAAGATCCTGCTGACCGGCTGCGACCTGCTGGTGATCGACGAGGCCGACCGGATGCTCGACATGGGCTTCATCCCGGACATCGAGACGATCTGTTCCAAGCTGCCCGCCCAGCGCCAGACCCTGCTGTTCAGCGCGACCATGCCGCCGCCGATCAAGAAGCTGGCGGACAAGTTCCTTTCGAACCCCAAGTCGATCGAGGTGGCGCGGCCCGCCAGCACCAACACCAACATTGCTCAGCACAAGGTGGCCGTCACCACGCGCGGCAAGCGCGAGGCGCTGCGCCAGCTGCTGCGCACCGACAATGTCGCCACCGCAATCGTGTTCTGCAACCGCAAGACCACCGTGCGCGAACTGGCCAAGAGCCTCAAGCAGCATGGCTTCCTGGCGGGCGAGATCCATGGCGACATGGACCAGTCCTCGCGCATTGCCGAGCTTGACCGGTTCAAGGCGGGGACGATCAACATCCTCGTCGCCTCGGACGTTGCGGCGCGAGGGCTGGACGTCAAGGGCGTCAGCCACGTGTTCAACTTCGACACGCCCTGGCACCCGGACGATTACGTCCACCGCATCGGCCGCACTGGCCGCGCCGGGGCGACGGGCCGGGCCTTCACCTTTGTCGCGCCCGACGATGCCGAAGCGATCGCCAATGTCGAGAAGCTGACCGGGATGAAGATCCCGGTCTATGAACTGGGCGGCAGCGAGCGCGAGGACAGCCACGAAGACCGCGCCGAATCCGGCGACCGCGAAGAGCGCCGCCCCCGCGACCGCCGTGCACGCGGTGAAAAGCCGGCGCGCGAAGAACGCGCGCCGCGTGAGGAGCGTGCTCCCCGTGAAGAACGCGCTTCCCGCAGTGAACGTGCACCCCGCGAGGACCGTCCGGTACGCGAGGAACGCGCCTCGCGGCCCGAACGCGATGAT
>JAYRMP010000124.1:0-6332 GCA_041912655.1 Novosphingobium sp.
CTTGATCGCGCGGGCAAGCTCGATCCGCTGCTCGGGCTCTGACATGAACCGGATCGCCGTGCTCCAGATGACTTCGGGGATCGACCCCGCAGCCAACGCGCAGGTCCTCACCGGCGCGATCGGCGCGGCTGCGATGGGCGGGGCGAGCATGGTCTTCACTCCCGAAATGTCCGGCCTGATCGACCGCGAGCGGGCCCGCGCGGCGCAGCATATCGTTGCTGAAGAGCACGATCCCGTGCTGGCCGCGGTGCGCGATGCGGCGGCGCAGGCCGGGATCTGGGTGGCGCTGGGCAGCCTCGCCGTGGCGCGCGGCGACGGGCGCTGGGCCAACCGCAGCTTCGTGATCGACAGCAGCGGTAAAATTGCCGCGCGCTATGACAAGATCCACATGTTCGATGTGGACCTCGCCACCGGCGAATCGTGGCGCGAATCCGCTGCCTATGCCCCGGGCGAAGCGCTGGGCGTGGTCGATACTCCGCTCGGCCGCCTGGGGCTGGCGGTGTGCTATGACCTGCGCTTTCCCGCGCTGTTCGAAGCACTTGGCAGGCAGAGCTGCGACGTGATCGCAATTCCCGCCGCCTTCACAGCCCCGACCGGTGCGGCGCACTGGCACGTGATGCAGCGCGCCCGCGCGATCGAGGCGAGCGCCTATGTCGTCGCCGCCGCGCAGGTCGGTCAGCATCAGGACGGACGTGTCACCTATGGCCACAGCCTGGTTGTGGACCCGTGGGGCGAAGTGCTGCTCGACATGGGCGGCGAAGCGGCGGGCCTGGCCTTTGCCGAGATCGACCGGGCGCGCATCGCCGAAGTGCGGGCGCAGCTGCCCAGTCTTGCCAACAAGCGCGCCATTCCCATCTGAGCGGCATGATTGTCTTCGATCTTGAATGCCGCACCGCCGGCCACCGGTTCGAGGGCTGGTTTTCCAGCTCGGACGATTTCGCCGCCCAGCAGCAGCGCGGGTTGGTGACCTGCCCGCAGTGCGGCAGCCATGACGTCGCCAAGGCGGTGATGGCCCCGAATGTCGGCCGCAAGGGCAATCAGCTGGCGGTGCGGCGCCCGGCGGAGCAGCCTGTGCCGCATGCGGGCGGCAAGCTTTCGCCCGAAGCGGTGCAGATGATGCAGGCGCTCAGCCAGATGCAGGCCGAAGCGCTCAGGTCATCGCGCTGGGTCGGCGACGGCTTTGCCGAACAGTCGCGCAAGATGCACTACGGCGAGGCCGAGGCCGAAACGATCCACGGCCAGGCCACGCTGGGCGAGGCGAAGCAACTGCTGGAAGAGGGCATCGCGGTGATGCCACTGCCGTTCCCGGTCGCGCCGCCGGACGAGCTTAACTGATAGCCTGTCCGTGGTTCAGGGCGCGGGTCATCCACAGCGCGCTGCTGCCATAGGCGGCGATCTTCGCCGAAAGCCGCTCCGAACCGGGGCCCTCGGCAAATCCCAGCCTGCGCCAATAGTCGGTGGCTCCTTCGACCGCGATCAGTTCCGCGCTGTCCAGTCCGTCGCGTACCGCGAGAGCAAAAGCGCGCTCGACCAGCCGTTCACCCAGGCGCAGACCGCGGCTGGCGGGTGACACGGTGAGGTCGTGGATGAACAGCACCTCGCTCTGTGCGCTGCCCTCCAGCATCGTCCCCAGCGCCGGCGGCGCCGCGCGCTGCCAGCCGTGCGCCAGCAGATAGCCGATCAGGACCCCGCCTTGCCGCGCCGCAAGGCAATAGGAGGCGGCAAGCCCGATTCGGTTGAAGAACACGCTTTCCTCCTCGACCAGGAAGGGCGGATATGCCTCCACCTGCAGCCTGACCGCTGCCGGCAGGTCCTGCGGGCGCAGCGCCGATATGGTGACGGGAACAGCCGGGGAAACCATGCCCGGCTTGTCGCCTGCACGCGGTCGGTCCGCAAGGGTGCGCTGGCAGCCGGGCGAGCGGGAGTGATTCCCTTCGGGCGGTTGCGCGAAGCGGCCTCGCCGCCTAAAGCCCGCACGGGGCGCCCGTAGCTCAGCAGGATAGAGCACCAGATTCCTAATCTGGGGGCCACAGGTTCGAATCCTGTCGGGCGCACCATTTTCCCAATCGCCGATTTTTACCATTGTCATCAAACGGTTGCAAAACCGTGCTGACAGCCGTTGGAATCGGCCCGGCGCATTTCGCGCGTACCATTCGAATTAGCGCTTGAATCCCTGAATCAACTGTGATTCTTAGAGGGAATGAGGGGCCATCGCAGCGAACCGAAACTCCCGCGTGAAAGCCTGACCCAGGCGATCGCGCTGGTCTGCCTGCTGTTCATGGGTGGAATGGCCCTGGCCGGCCCCAGCGGCCTGCTGGCGTGGAGCGAAAACAACCGCTTGCTGGCGCAGCGTCAGGCAGAGCTGAAGCAGATCAAGGCCGAACGGGACGAACTGCGCAACCGCGTTGCCCTGCTCGATCCGCGTCACGTCGATCCTGACATGGCCGGGCAGCTGCTGCGCAGCAATCTCAACGTCGTCCATCCCGACGAAATGGTGATGCTGCTCGACTGAGCCGGTTCGGTCGCCCACCCGGTCGCGAAACAATTGTTCGCGGTCGCAATCACAAAATACGTATGGAACGGTTCCCCTACGGAACGCTTGTGCCTATAGGGGCGGGTGCAAATCCTTTCCCCAGGGGACGAAATCTTGGCCAAGACCGCCACGCCGAAAAAGGCCGCCGCCGCATGCGATGCGCCCGCTGACGAAGGCTTCGCGCTGCGCAGCCTGCAGGATGCCCATGCTGCGAATCCGCGCTACACCGCGACCGACGACGAACTGCTGACCTTCTACGAACAGATGGTGCTGATCCGCCGGTTCGAGGAGAAGGCCGGGCAGCTCTATGGCCTGGGCCTGATCGGCGGGTTCTGCCACCTCTACATCGGCCAGGAAGCGGTTGCGGTGGGGCTCCAGTCGGCACTCGATTCCGAGCGGGACAGCGTCATCACCGGCTACCGCGATCACGGCCACATGCTGGCCTATGGCATCGATCCCAAGGTCATCATGGCCGAGCTGACCGGGCGCGGCGCGGGCATTTCCAAGGGCAAGGGCGGGTCGATGCACATGTTCAGCGTCGACCACAAGTTCTACGGCGGCCACGGCATCGTCGGCGCGCAGGTGCCGCTGGGTGCGGGGCTCGCCTTTGCGCACAAGTACCGCGAGGACGGCGGCGTCTGCATGGCCTATTTCGGCGATGGCGCGGCCAACCAGGGCCAGGTCTACGAAGCCTTCAACATGGCAGCGCTGTGGCAGCTGCCGATCGTCTTCGTGGTGGAGAACAACGGCTATGCGATGGGCACGGCGGTGACCCGCGGCTCGGCTGAGACGCATTTCTACCGCCGCGGCACCGCGTTCCGTATCCCCGGCATGCATGTCAACGGGATGGACGTGCTTGAAGTGCGCGCCGCCGCCGAAGTGGCGCTGGCCCATGTCCGCGCGGGCAAGGGGCCGGTGCTGATGGAGCTCCAGACCTATCGCTATCGCGGCCATTCCATGTCCGACCCGGCCAAGTACCGCAGCCGCGAGGAAGTGCAGGAAATGCGGGAGAAGCACGATCCGATCGACGCCGCCAAGGCCGAACTGCTGGCGCGCGGCGTGGCCGAGGACCGGATCAAGGACATCGACAAGCGCATCCGCGCGGCGGTGGGCGAAGCCGCCGACTTTGCAGAGAATTCACCGGAGCCAGAAATGACCGAACTCTACACCGACGTCCTGGTGGAGAGCTACTGATGGCGGTTGAACTCAGGATGCCCGCGCTTTCCCCGACGATGGAGGAGGGCACGCTTGCCCGCTGGCTGGTCAAGGAAGGCGACGAGGTTCGTTCCGGCGACATCATCGCCGAGATCGAGACCGACAAGGCGACGATGGAATTCGAGGCCGTCGACGAAGGCGTGGTCGGCAGGATCCTGGTCCCGGAAGGCACCGAGAACGTCAAGGTCGGCACGGTCATCGCGGTGATCGGTGAGGAGGGTGAAGCCCCCGTCGCGCCCGCTGCTGCTCCCGCCGCGGCGCAGAAGGCCGCCGAATCCGAAACCGGCGTGCAGAGCCCGGCGGTCGCCGTTCCGCCCGCGCCGCGTCCGCGCGCGGAAGATCCGGCGATCCCGGCTGGGACCAACATGAAGGTCGTCACCGTCCGCGAGGCGCTGCGCGATGCCATGGCCGAGGAAATGCGCCGCGATTCCCGCGTCTTCGTGATGGGCGAGGAAGTGGCGCAGTACCAGGGCGCCTACAAGGTGACGCAAGGCCTGCTCGACGAATTCGGGCCGAAGCGGGTGATCGACACCCCGATCACCGAATACGGCTTTGCCGGGATCGGGACCGGCGCGGCGATGGGCGGGCTGCGCCCCATCGTGGAGTTCATGACCTTCAACTTCGCCATGCAGGCGATCGACCACGTCATCAATTCCGCCGCCAAGACCAATTACATGTCGGGCGGGCAGATGCGCTGCCCGGTGGTGTTCCGCGGTCCCAACGGCGCCGCCAGCCGCGTCGGCGCGCAGCACAGCCAGAACTATGCTCCGTGGTATGCCGCCGTGCCGGGCCTGGTGGTGATCGCGCCCTATGACGCCGCCGATGCCAAGGGCCTGCTCAAGGCCGCGATCCGCAGCGAGGACCCGGTGGTGTTCCTCGAGAACGAGCTGATCTATGGCCGCAGCTTCGAGCTGCCGGAGCTGGACGACCACGTCCTGCCGATCGGCAAGGCGCGGATCATGCGCGAAGGCCGCGACGTGACCATCGTGTCCTACTCGATCGGCGTCGGCCTCGCGCTCGAAGCGGCGGAGACGCTGGCGGGCGAGGGGATCGAGGCCGAAGTGCTCGACCTGCGCACCCTGCGCCCGCTTGACCGCGAGGCGGTGCTGGCCTCGCTGGCGAAAACCAATCGCCTGGTGATCGCCGAGGAAGGCTGGCCGCAGTGCTCGATCGCCTCGGAAGTGATGGCGATCTGCATGGAGGAAGGCTTCGACCACCTCGACGCGCCGGTGCTGCGGGTCTGCAACGAGGATGTGCCGCTGCCCTATGCCGCCAATCTCGAACGCGCCGCGCTGATCGATGCCGGGCGGATCGCGGCGGCGGTGCGCAAGGTCTGCTATCGCTGATTCACCCGGCCGCGCGGCCAGGCGCGGCGGTCAGGACATCTGGCCGGAAGTCCCGATCATGGGCGTGCCGGTGAATGCGCTGCACCGCTGGACCGGGTCCGGACTGGCCGGATCGCGCTGGTAGATCTGCGACAGGTCGCGGTCATCGCGCACGGTGAAGGCCGCGACCGAATGCATGTCGAGGCTGCCCATGAACTGGGCCGAGATCAGCGGCTGGTAGGTGTAGGCGATCTGGACGAAGATTACCGCATCGTCCGGTTCGGCAAGCACTTCCAGCCCCGCCGGACCCATCCCGTCGGCCAGCGTATCGCCTTCGTTGCCATAGCTGGAGGTCGAATGCTTCTTGCCCCGGCAGCGCTGCCAGTGGACGTACTGCTGTCCGGCTCCACCGCCCCCGGCGGGACGGACTTCGAGGCTGGAGATGATCACGCGACCGTTTTCGTAGAGGTTGATCCCCGGTCCCGCCTGCATTTCAGCGCCATAGATCACGTCGTTGATGTCGGCTTCGAAGATCCGGCGGTTCTGCAGGGTGCTGGTATCGCCAATGCGCGAGGCGTTGTCGGCAATGTGGACGGCGATCTGGCCGATCTTCATGTTGACCAGCGCATAGTTGGCCATTTCCGTGCCCCACAGCCCGGCCGTCAGCAGGAAGGGCGCACCCAGCGCGAATTCGGTCATCGCCACGCCCGAGGCATTGCGGCGCAGGCGGCGGAGCAGGGTGCGAAGGCCCGTCATGTGCAATTCCCGGTGTCGGGCGCGCCCTGGTTCTGGGCGCCATAGGGCTGGTTGCGCAGCACGGTCTGGCTGCGCAGCGTGAAATCTTCGGTCTGCCCGGGAATGAACTGGGCGATCGGGAACGGCCGTCGATAGGTGACGGTCACAGTGTAGAGCACCGCATCGCGCGCTCCGCCGAACCCGGCCGCGGCACGATCCGGGTCCCAGGTGCCGTTGGCGTTGACGTCCTCGAACGGCTCGCCATTGTCGCAGGTCCCGTTGGAGTTCACGTCGGTGAAGTCCTCGGGCCGGGCGACATCGGCAAAGCTGGCATAGGCGCGCCGGTCGAACTGCAGCGCCGCCCCGGGGGACACCGCATGGACCGCGCGAGAGACGATGGCATCGATTCCCGCCTGATCGTCGGCCGCGCCTTCGATCGTGGAACTGCGCGCGGCGTTCTGGATCGCGCCCTGCAGTTGCTGCGCGGTGTACATGTTGTAGGCGAGGTCGAAGAGCCCCATCAG
>JAYRMP010000125.1:0-6298 GCA_041912655.1 Novosphingobium sp.
TGTTGCCCCGGTTCCAGTGTCACTGGAACAGGCCCTAGACTGGTCTGGGCAGCGCGGTGGTGTGCTTCATCCGCTCCATCGAGAAGCTTGATGAGACATCGGCCAGATCGGGCACCGCGGCGATCAGCTTGCGATAGATGCGGTCGTAATGGGCAATGTCACGCACCACCAGCTTGAGCAGGTAATCGACATCGCCGGCCATGCGGTGGCATTCGATCACTTCGTCGATCAAGGCCACCCCGCGCGCGAAAGCTTCCAGCCATTCGGGATCGTGGCGGTTGGTCTTGACCGCGACGAACACGGTGGTGGCAAGGCCGATCCGGGCCGGATCGAGCAGGGCCACCCGGCGCGCGATCACGCCCGCTTCTTCCAGTCGCTTGATCCGCCGCCAGCAGGCGTTGTGTGACAGCCCGACCCGTTCGCCCACTTCGTGCACCGCCAGCGAGGCATCGGCCTGAAGCTGCGACAGGATCGACCAGTCGAGTGAATCCATTTGGGGTTCTGCGCTCATGGTAGGACAGAATAACCGTCATCGAGCGAATATGCCAGAAAAACGGTGAAGAAATGGCGCCTTGGTTTGGATAGGATTGCGCCAACGAACGAAAGGACGCTGCCATGGATCCCACCCGCCTCTTTACCGAACACCCTGCCAGCGTCGGGGAAAGCTATGGCGAGCATCTGGCGATGGCATCGGGCTTTGGCTTGCGGATGATCCTGGGCGGGATCGCCTGCCTGATCCACGGTCTGCTGCCGTTCCTGTTCGTGCGAACGGGGAGCGGACAGATCGCGCAATTGCATGACACGATGGTCGCGAACCGCAGGCGCAAGCCGCTTCCGGCCGTGCTGGACTTCGTGATCTAGCCGATCAGCAACACTGCAAAAGCCAGCGCGGTTGCGAAGCTGGCCACGCTGGCAACCACCACCGGCACTGTTGCCCGCCAGCCCATCTGCAGCAGCAGGTCCATCCGGCTGCGCATCGCGGTGGCGGTCACAGCCAGCAGCAGCAGCGCCTTCGACGCGGTGAGGCAGGCCTTGGTGACCTGTTCCGGCAGGGAGACCATGCTGTTCAGCGTCACCACGCCCAGGAAGGCAAGAATGAACCACGGCAGGGCCAGGCGCTTCCACACAGGCTCGCCTTCGCCGCCGCTGCGCCCGATCGCCAGGCTGACCAGCGCGACCACCGGAGCGAGCAGCGCCACGCGGGTCAGCTTGACGATCGTCGCCTGGCTGCCTGCCGCGTCGGAAAAGGCGTAGCCGCCGCCGATCGCCTGGGCGACGTCGTGGATCGAGGCGCCGATCAGGAACCCGGCCTGGGCATCGCTGAGCGCCAGTTGCGCGGCGAGCACCGGGTAGACCGTCATCGCCATCGCGCTGGCGAGGGAAATGCCGACCAGGCTGAGCGCGAACTGCGCCTGGCTAAGCCGGTCCTTGCCGATCACGCCATAGAGCGCCAGCGCGGCGCTGGCTCCGCAGATAGCGGTTGCGCCGCCCGCCAGCATCCCGGCGAAGGGGGACTGGCCGGAGAACCGGGCGCCGAACACGCCCGCGAAGAAGGTGACGACCATCACCACCGCCAGTGCGGCGAAAGGCGCGGCGCCCAGCGCGCCGATCTGGGCAAAGGTTACCTGTACCCCCAGTACCACGATCCCCCAGCGCAGGCAGGAGCGCGAGGCGAAGTCGAGCCCCGGATGGGTGCGCGGATCGGCGGAGATGAAATTCAGCGCCAGACCGACCAGCAGGCCCAGCAGGATGATCGGGAAGCCATAGTGATCAGACAACCACGCCGCCGCAGCCGCCGCGACGCCGCACAGCGCGAGGCCGGGAAACAGCCCAGGCCGGGGGCGCTCTTCGGCGGGTGTAGTTTCGGCCAGATGCAGTTCGCCGAACAGATCGCCGCCGTATGGCAGCGCATCCCAGTCTGGCGTGCCCGGCTGCCGGTTGGCTGGTGTCACGGACGGTTCCTCCCCGCCACCGTCATGCCCCAGCCGGGGGGAGAGGGAAAGGGGGGATGGTCGACAGCCAAGCGAAAGGGCGCGATTCCGGCTGGAACCGCGCCCTCTGCTTTCGCTCTCCACGGGGGAAGGCGGGCGGGCAGCTTACTCCCCGATGGCCTTGTCCTCGTTCGCGCGCTTGATCAGGTACTGGCGGATGTCCTCGACATCCTCAGCCTTGAACACCGACTTGAACGAGACCATCCCCTTGGGGTGTTCGGCCTGCATCAGCACGCCATCGATCACCACCGAGCGGATGCCTTCCGGCGCGTTGATGTACATCGAGCGGCGCAGGTCCGGATTGAGCGTGCCGCCCATCGCGGCGTCGCCGTGGCAGACCGAGCAGTAGCGGGCGAAGTTGTTGCCGCCGCGCGCGACCTGTTCCGGCGTGCCGGTGAACGGCGGCGGATCGATCGGCAGCTGGTTCAGGCCCTTGGCCGGGGGAAGCTGGCCCTTGGCGCCCAGCTTGAACACCAGCAGGCGGCTGATGTTGACGTGGCCTTTGCTCTTCTTGGCGACAACGCCGGCGCTGATGTCCCAGACGCCGCCCCAGCCGACCAGGATCGCGACGTATTGCTCGCCATCGACCGTGTAGGTCATCGGTGCCGCGACCACGCCGGTCTGCGCCGGGAACGACCACAGCTTGCTGCCCTTGTCCGCGCTGTAGGCGACGAAATCGCCATCGGCGTTGCCCTGGAACAGCAGGTTGCCCGCGGTCGACAGGGTGCCGCCGTTCCACGGCCCGTTGTGGGTCACGCGCCAGGCTTCCTGCTGCTTGACCGGATCCCAGGCAACCAGCGCGCCGGTGGTGGCAGCACGGGCGCCTTCGCGCACGGCCTTGTCGGCGGGGACGGCGGTCTTGGCAGTATCCAGACCCACCTGGAAGCCGATGTCCGTGGCCTTCCAGTCCTTGGCCGCGGCGTAGCCCATGCCGGCGAAGTTCACCGGGATGTAAACCAGCCCGGCCTTGGGGCTGTAGCTGACCGGATGCCACGAATGGGCGCCGATCGCGCCGGGCAGGGCGACGAACGGGTTGCCGGTCTTCTCGTACTTGGCTTCCGGGTTGATCTGGGCGCGGCCGGTCTTGGGATCGATGCCGGTGGTCCAGTTCTGCGGCGCGAAGGGCTTGGCCGAAAGGAACTGGCCGCTCTTCGCGTCGAGCACGTAGAAATAGCCGTTCTTGGGCGCGTGCATCACCACGTGGCGCTTCTGCCCGCCAACGTCGATGTCGGCGACGGTGATCGGCGCGTTGCTGTCATAGTCCCAGCGGTCTTCCGGGGTTTCCTGGAAGTGCCACTTGTACTCGCCGGTATCGGCATCCACCGCGACGATCGAGCTGGTGTAGAGGCTGTCGCCGTTGCGGCCGTTGGCGGCGGGGTTCCACGGCTCGGCATTGCCGGTGCCGAAGTAGATCAGGTTGGTGGCGGGATCGTAGACGATCGAATCCCAGACGGTGCCGCCGCCGCCCAGTTCCCACCACTTGGAATCGCCCCAGGTCTTGGCGGCCTCTTCCATCGCCTTGTTCTCGAACCCGTCGGCCGGGTTGCCAGGCACGGTGTGGAATTTCCACAGCTGCTCGCCGGTCTGCGGGTCATAGGCGGCGAGATAGCCGCGCGCCTTGTATTCGCTGCCGCCGGAACCCAGCAGGATCTTGCCCTTCGCCACGCGCGGGGCGCCGGTGATGGTGTAGTCCTTCTGGTTGGGGACCACGGTCTTCTCGAACACGACCTTGCCGGTCTTCTGGTCGAGCGCGACGAGACGCCCGTCAAGCGTGCCGACATAGACCTTGTCGCCATAGAGCGCGACGCCGCGGTTCACCGCGTCGCAGCAGGCGCGGACCAGCGTATCGCGCGGGACCTTGGGATCGTAGGACCACTTGATCGCGCCGGTCTTGGCGTCGAACGCCTTGACCATCGACCAGGCGGTCGAGACGTAGAGCACCCCGTCGTGCATCAGCGGGGTCGCTTCCTGCCCGCGCGCGGTTTCGAGGTCATGGCTCCAGGCCAGGCCGAGCTGGCCGACATTGCTGTCGTTGATCAGCGTCAGCGGCGAGAAGCGCTGCTCGTTGTAATCACGCCCATAGGTCAGCCATTCGCCTTCCGGCGCGGCGGCGATCATGGCGTCGGTAACCCCTTCCGTTACCGGTGCCGAAGCGTTCTTGCCGCAGGCTGCCAGCGGCAGCAGGGCGGCAAGCGCCAGAACCTTCAATCGCATCGAAATCCCCTCCAGTTTTGCGCCCGCCCCGGTCTGCCGGGCGCGGGTCGAAGCTTGTGCCTATCTTGCCTGCGGGAAGGTGCGGGATCGAGTCCAGAAATGCAACTGATCGATGCATCAGGTTGCCGCACCGGTCCGCCCTTTACAGGATGAAGTGGTCGCCCGCCGCGCGCACGGTGATGTCGCCGATCGAAACGCCCCACGGCTGGTCGATCGCGTGGATCACCGCGTCGGCGATGTGTTCGGGCGCGAGGCTGGCATAGTCGATGTTTGCAGGGTCGAGCCGCTCCGCCGGAAAGTTGCCGGACTGCATCCCTTCGACCATCGCCATGAAGTCCGGCGTGTTCTGCCCGAGGATCCCGACGCTGGCCGCAGGATTGATCACGCTGGCCGACAGGCCGGTCGCGGGAACCCCGGTAGGCTTGACGATGGTCACTTTGATCTTGCCGCGCGTTTCCACACGGAAGCTTTCCGACAGGAAGTTCACCGCCGTCTTCGATGCGCCATAGACCGCCGCGCCGATCACCGGGAAATTGCCGTAGATCGAGGACAGGTTGATCACGTGGCCGCGCCCCTGCGTGATCATCGGATCGTGGGCGGCGACCATGCCGTTGAGCACGCCCTTGATGTTGATGTCGATGCACCTTTCCCACGCGCCATAGGCAGCCTCGTGGTCGGAGATGAAGGCCAGCGGCATGATCCCGGCGTTGTTGATCATCACGTCGATCCGCCCGAAGGTCTCGACCGCGCGGGCGACCAGTGCCTTGACCTCGCCCAGCTGGCGCACGTCGACCTGCACCGCCTGGGCCTGACCGCCCGCTGCGCGGACTTCCGCCGCCGCCGCTTCCGCCGCAGCGAGGTCGATGTCGCCCAACGTCACCATCGCCCCGCGCGCCGCGGCCTTCAGCGCGACCAGCCGGCCAAACCCGCCGCCTGCCCCGGTGATGACGATGGACTTGCCGGAAACGTGATCGGTCATGCGGATTCCTCTCTGTGCGGGTGGCTCTGGCGGCCAGCGGAGGGGCAATAAGGCACGGCGGCGCGGCGGGGGCAAGTGTCCGTTGAGGCTGGCTGGACAGGCGGCACAGCAGGGGTAATCTTTCCGTCCAAGGAGAACTGCCATGTGCGACGATTTGACCGCTCACGAGGAAGAAGCCGCGCTGGAGCGCAAGGGCATTGGCCGCCGCGACTTCGCGGCGCTGAGCGCAGCCGTGGTAATTGCTGCCTGCACAGCGGGCGATGGCGAGGCCAAGGCCAAGCGCGCGCTCGCAGAGCGCAGTGTGACCTTTCCGACCCCGGACGGAACCGCCGACGGATTCTTTGTCCACCCGGCGAAGGGCAAGCATCCCGCCGTGCTGCTGTGGCCCGATATCGCGGGGCTGCGCGAAGCCTATCAGGTGATGGCGCGGCGGCTGGCAGAAGGGGGCTATGCCGTGCTTGTGCTCAACCACTATTACCGCAATGCCCCTGCGCCGATCATGAAGTCGATGGCCGAATGGCGCACGCCGGAGGGGCAGGAAAAGCTCAAGCCGATGATCGCCACCATCAATCCCGAGGCGACGATGCGCGATGCCAAGGCGGCGATTGCCTGGCTCGATGCGCAGAAGGCGGTGGACCGCAAGCGCGGCGTGGGCACCCAGGGCTATTGCATGGGCGGGCCTTACACCGTGCGCACCGCGTTTGCCGTGCCGGACAGGGTGCGCGCAGCAGCGTCGTTCCACGGCGGCGGGCTGGTTACCGACAAGCCCGACAGCCCGTACCGCCTGTTTGCCCAGACCATGGCCAGCTACCTGATCGCGATTGCCCGCAACGACGATGCCCGCAGCCCGGCCGACAAGGACGCGCTGCGCGAGGCGGCGAAGGCGGCAGGACGTCCGGCGGAAGTGGAGGTCTACAACGCCGACCACGGCTGGTGCACGCTCGACGCGCCGATCTATGACAAGGGCGAAGCCGAGCGCGCGTGGGGACGGCTGCTGGCGCTGTACAAGGCCGCGCTCTAGCGGTTCAGCACCCACCCCGTTCGTGGGGGGCGGGGGGGCGGCACGCACCCCCCGGCGGGGGGGGAGAGCGGGCGGGCCCCACCGGCGGGGGGG
>JAYRMP010000126.1:0-6127 GCA_041912655.1 Novosphingobium sp.
GTACGGTACCGCTGGCAAGACCATCCAGCAGGGCGAAGTCCGGCGCGATTCCGGCCAGCGCCGCGCAGGCCGCCGCGTGGCTCAGCCAGTCGGCACCGGCCAGCGCCGGGCCAAGCTCGGCCATCACCAGCGCCGCGTCCGCAAAGCCGCCGCCGAATCCGCCAACCGCCTCGGGCAGGGTCAGCCCGCCAAGGCCCAGCTGCGCGGTCAGCGCCTGCCAGTCCGGCGCTTCGTTATCGGTCAGCAAGCGCTGCACCGCATCGCGCAGCATCTGCTGCGGTTCGGTCAGCTCAAGGTCCAGCGAGGCCATTTCAGTTCACTCTCCGCTCGTAACCGGCCCAGAAGGGCTCGCGCAATTCGCGCCGCAGTATCTTGCCCGAAGGGTTGCGGGGCAAGATGTCGATGAAGTCGATCGACTTGGGGCATTTGAAACCCGCCAGTCGTTCCTTTGCCCAGGCGATGATCTCCGCCGGGTCGGGCTGAGTGCCCGGCGCGGGGACGACGATGGCCTTCACCGCCTCGCCCCACTTGGCGTCGGGCACGCCGATCACCGCGACATCGGCGACCTGCGGGTGGCCGTAGATCACGCTTTCGACCTCTGCCGGATAGACGTTCTCGGCGCCGGTGATGATCATGTCCTTGATGCGGTCCTGGATGTAGAGATAGCCCTCTGCATCCAGCATCCCCGCGTCCCCGGTCTTCAGCCAGCCATCGTCCGACAGGACCGCGCTGGTGGCTTCCGGCAGCTGCCAGTAGCCGAGCAGGTTGGAGGGCGAGCGCACTTCGACCTCGCCGGTTTCGCCGGGTCCGAGCAGCTCGCCGTCGCTGCCGCGAATGCGCAGTTCCACCCCCGGCATCGCCTTGCCTGCCGAGGAGAGCAGGTGGCGGCGGGCGGGATCGTGGTCCTCGGGCGGTAGGGCGACGACGCCGCCCCAGGTCTCGGTCATGCCGTAGACCTGCATGAACTGGCAGCCCAGCCGCGCGATCCCGGCCTCCAGCAGCGGCACCGGGATCGGACTCGCGCCATAGGAGAAATAGCCGAGGCTGGAGAAGTCGGTGGTAGCCGCCCTGGGGTGGGCGAGCATGATCTGCAGCGCGGCGGGGACGAGGAACAGGCGGCGCAGGCCATGCGCCTCGATCGCTTCCAGCGTCGCGCCGGGATCGAACTCGCGGTGGATGATCATCTCGCCGCCCGATTGCAGGATCAGCAGCGCCTGTCCCGCCCCGGCGATATGGCCGAACGGCATGGCCAGCAGCGCCGTCTCGCCCGGATCGGAGCTGAGCCATTCGAGGCCCGAATCCTTGATGACCTTGCGGTAGCGGGTGGCGTTGGCGTGGCTCAGCACCGCGCCCTTGGGTCGTCCGGTGGTGCCGGAGGTGTAGATCTGGAGCAGTGCCTGATCGGCGTCGACCTCTACTGCTGGCGGAGAAGCGGGGGCATCGCCCAGCCAGGCTTCGAACCCGGTCCAGCCGGGACGGGTGACATCACCTTCGGTCTGGATCACCCGGGCGGTCAGGCCCTCGATGGCAGCGGCCTGATCGGCGAGTTCATGGTCGACGAACAGCAGGTCGGCGGTGCTGTCCGACAGGATATAGGCAATCTCCGGCGGGGCGAGCCGCCAGATCACCGGCACCAGCACCATCCCCGCCTTGGCCGCGCCAAGGATCAGCGCAACCGCCACGTCCGAATTCTTGCCGAGATAGGCGATCCGGTCCCCCGGTCCCCCTTCGCGCAGCAGGGCATTCGCGATGCGGTCGGTCAGCGCGTCGAAGGCGGCGTAGGTGGTGGTGCGGTCCCCATAGCGCAGCGCGATCGCATCCCCGCGTTCGCGCGCGTGTTCGCGGATCACTTCGCCGAAAGTGGGCGCAGGCAGGTTCTTCCAGTCCGGTTCCATGGCACGTCTCCCTGGACGCTAGGTGCCTCCCGGCGGCTCCCGGGCCTAGCTGGCGAGTGTGACAGGGTAGGACGCCGCCGCACAAGGGCGTCGGCGCGGGATAAGGGGGAATGGGTGGGAGACAGCCGCACCGCCGGGTCGCTTGTCGGTGCGGTCGCTCCCACCCCAGGCCCTCCCACGGGGGAAGGGCCTGTTTCTCCGGCCGCTCAGGCCGGGACCGGCGCCGTGCTCCCCACGTCGCGCCAGTCATCCTGTTTGCTGACCATGCCTTCGTAGGTCAGCAGATCCGCGTTGCGCCAGGTCCGGGGCGGCGGTTCCTGGTCGGCCTCCATCGCCTGCTGAAGCATGATCTTGCGGAACTCGACGATCGCCTTATCGCTCGATCCCAGCTTGTCATTACTCCGATCGGCTATGGGCCCCATCGATTCCCACATCGCCATGTCCTGCACCGGGATGCCGGTGATGCCGGTGAAGTCCCCGGCCTTCATCTTCGCGCGGTCCTGCAGGTAGTCGTTCTCCAGATTGCGGAACTTGCGGAAGGTGACGGGGTCCACGTCCACCCCTGGCACGGCATCGCAGAACTTGCGCCAGGCCTCGGTCGAGATGCCTTTCGTCTCGTGCCAGGCGATCCAGTAGAACATGCAATTGGTATCATCGAGCGGCACCAGCATCTGGTTCAGCCGGTAGCGGTCGGTCGGCGGGATCGTGACCGAGAACGGCGCGACGAACATCGTGGTGCGGACGTAATCCTGCTTGTCGGGATCGTGGATCGGCTTGCGGATCGCGGCATAGCGGAAGCCATAGGGGGTGCGTTCCACCTCCAGCCGGGGCGACTTGTCGGCGGAAGGGCGCAGCCAGGCGCTGTCGGTCGCGGTGGAGCTGTTCACATCCGGCGCGGTCGGCATGTTGGTCGAATGAAGGCTGCTGGAATGCGCCGAATCGATCGCCCCTTCCAGCACCTGCGCCCAGTTGCACGCGCCGTGGATCTTCATGATCGCGATCTTGTCAGCCGGGGCATTGGCCCAGGCGGGCGGATCGAATGGAGCGGGATTGGCGGGATCGCCCATCCAGGCCCAGATGAACCCTCCCGATTCCCGCACCGGATAGGCGCGGGTGCGCATGGTCTGCTGCAATTTCGCATCCGCGGGTTCGGAGGAGAGGTCGACCGCCTTGCCCTCAACATCGAACTTCCAGCCATGGTAGAGGCAGCGCAGCCCGCATTCCTCATTGCGGCCATAGACCAGCGAGGCGCGGCGGTGCGGGCAGCGCTCATCCAGCACGCCGACCCGGCCCTGGGTGTCGCGGAACACCACCATGTCCTCGCCCAGCAGGCGGGCGCGGCGCGGGGTGCCGTCGGGCTCTGCCACTTCCTCGCTCATGCAGACAGGCAGCCAGTGGCGGCGCATCACCTTGCCCATCGGCGCATTGCCTTCGACGCGGCACATCAGATCGTTCTGGCGAGGGGTCATGGCAGCAGGACTCCGAGTTCGAATGACAATACTTCTAATACGAAGTATTTTGCATCGCAAGCGCCTTGCGCTATGGAGCGGTCAGGGAGGCGGGAATGGCCGTGCGATTGGCAGTGCTGGGATTGGGGCGCGGGGCGATGCTGACCGTGTCGGCGCTGGCCGCGCATCCGGGCATCGAGATTGTCGCGGGCTGCGATCCCAATCAGGCAGCGCGGGATGGATTCGGCGGAGAATGCTTTGCCGAAGCCGAGGATCTGATGGCCTGGGGCGGCTTCGACGCGGTCTATGTCGCCTCGCCGCACGAATACCACGCCGCCCACGCGGTGATGGCCGCGCGCGCAGGCAAGCACGTGCTGGTCGAAAAGCCGATGGCGGTGTCGCTTGCGGAAGCCGCGGCGATGGTCCGCGTGGCGGAGGACGCGGGGACCGTGCTGATGGTCGGGCCAAGCCACGGCTACGATCCGCCGGTGGAACTGGCCGCCCGCCTGATCGAAGACGGAACTGCCGGGCCGCTGCGGCTGATCCATTCCTTCGCCTTCACCGATTTCCTCTACCGCCCGCGCCGCGCGGCAGAGCTCGATACGGCGCAGGGCGGGGGCGTGGTGTTCAGCCAGGCGACCCACCAGATCGACATGGCGCGGCGGCTGGCAATGAGCCCGGTCGCCTCGGTCCGTGCCTGGACCGGAGGCTGGGGCGGGCGCGGGAGCGAGGTGGCCTTCACGGCGCTGCTGAGCTTTGCCAGCGGCGCGGCGGCCTCGCTGACCTATTCGGGCATGGCGCGGTATGACAGCGATGCGCTGGCGGGCTGGGTGGGCGAACTGGGCGCGGCCAAGCAGCCCCGCGCCCATGCCCGCACCCGCGCCGCGCTGGCGCAGCAGGACGAGGCCGGGGCCAAGGCGGCGCGAACCTTTGCCGCCGGCTGGCCGCAGGCGCAGCCGCCCGCGCACCACGAACACCTCGGCTCGCTGGTCGCCCTGTGCGAGCGGGCGGACCTGGAACTGACCCCGGACGGGTTGATCCTCCACGGCGACGAGGGGCCGCGCACCGTGCCCGCGCCGCTGGCGGCAGTACAGCGCTGGAATGTCGCCGACGCCTTCGTTCGCGCGGTGGAAGGCTCCGCCGCACCCCTGCTCGATGGCCATTGGGGGCTGGAAAGCCTTGCCGTGTGCCACGCAATCCTGCGATCCGCGCGCGAGGGGCGCGATGTTGCCCCCGCCGATCTCCTGACCGATCTCAGCTGAAGGACCTGCCCTTGACCCGTCTGCCGCTTTCGCTTGCCTGCTGGAACTATGACCGCACCCAGGCCCTCGCCGATGGCACGGTCCGGCCCGACGGGATCGACCTCAATGTCCAGGTGCTGGAGGTGGAGGAAACCTTCTTCCGGATGCTGCGCCACCGCGAATTCGACGCGGCGGAAATGTCGCTGTCGTCCTACTGCGTTTCCCTCTCGCGGCCCGATCCGGCATTCGTCGCGCTGCCGGTGTTCCCCAGCCGGATGTTCCGCCACGGCTGCATCTTCGTTTCGACGAAAAGCGGGATCGAACGCCCGCAGGACCTGGTCGGCAAGCGCATCGGCGTGCCGGAATACCAGATGACCGCCCCGGTCTGGATCAGGGGCGTGCTGGCCGACGAATACGGCGTCGATCCCGCCAGCGTCACCTATTACACCGGCGGCGAGGAGCAGACCGGGCGCGAGGAAAAACTGAAGCTCGACCTGCCGGAGCGCTTCAGGGTCGTCCCCATCGGCCCCGAGCAGACCCTGTCGCAGATGCTGGCCGATGGCGAGATCGACGCGCTCCACACCGCGCGCATTCCCAGCACCTTCTACACCCGCCCTGATGCCGTGCGCCGCCTGTTCCCTGATTTCGTCAGCGTCGAGCAGGACTATTTCCGCCGCACCGGCCTGTTTCCGATCATGCACGTGGTGGCGCTGCGCCGCGATGTCTACGAGTCGAACCGCTGGGCCGCCCGCGCGCTGTACAAGGCTTTCGTCGAGGCCAAGGCGCGGGTCGCGGAGGAGCTGCTGGTGACCGCCTCGCTCAAGACCATGCTGCCCTGGCAGGTCGCGGCGGTGGAGCAGGCGCGCGGCCTGCTGGGCGATGACTGGTGGCCCTACGGGCTGGAACGCAACCGGGCTGTGCTCGACACCTTCCTGCGCTATCACCACGAACAGGGCCTGTCGCCGCGCCGGCTGGTGCCGGAAGACCTGTTTGCAAAGGAATGCCTTGAAGAATTCCGCATCTGACGCCCCGGCGGGCAGCCTTGGTTTCGCCGTGCGGCTGGCGCACCGCGCCTTCGACCGCGCGCTGCAGCGCCGGATCGCGCCGCACGGCATTTCCACCAGCCAGTGGTACTGCCTGCGCGCGCTGTGGGAGGCGGACGCGCTGACCCAGCGCCAGCTGTCGCGGGCGACCGGGGTGGCCGAGAACACCGTGACGGTGACCGTTGCCTCGATGGTCCGCGACGGTCTGGTCACGCGCACCCGTTCGAGCGAGGACAAGCGGCGACAGGTGATCGCCCTGACGACGCGCGCGCGAGCGCTGAAGGCGCAGCTCCTGCCGCTGGCGCAGGAGGTCAACGCGCTGGCCGGGGCGGGGCTTGAGCCGGGCGAACAGGCCCGGTTCCTCGCCATGATTGCCGCCATGACCGCGAACCTGCTGGCCGACGAGCCGGAGGGCGAGGGGGCCTGATCCCCCAAGACCCGACCTCCCGTTCAAACTCCCGTTCGTGTCGAGCTTGTCGAGACACGGTTGCGCTCACGTG
>JAYRMP010000127.1:0-6116 GCA_041912655.1 Novosphingobium sp.
CCCGTGCTGGCAGGCGCCGCGATGGGGCTGGGCGTGATCGCAGTCAGCCACGCGCTCCCGCCGCTGCCAGAAGTGCTGCGCCTTTCCCTGCTCGTGGCTGCGGGCGGCGCAATCTATGGCCTGTGGCTGCTGCGCTTTGCGCGCGGGCGGCTGGATGAATTGCTGGCGACCGCACTGAAGCGGTGATTGGCCAAGCGGCGGTCCTCCCAACACACCTCTCGTCATTGCGAGCGTAGCGCAGCAATGACGAGGCGTGGGCCGAAATGCGAGGGCTTCTAAGCCGCGCGGCGCAGGCCGGCATCGAGCGCGGCAACTGCGCGGCGCGCGGACTGGGCATAGACGCCGCCGTGATAGCGATAGGTGCCGACGTAATGGACGAAGGCCACCTGCGGCTCCACGGGCTCGTTCCAGAAGTTGAGATAGCGGTCATAGGGGAGCAGCACCGGTTCCCCTTCGTTGGCGACGATCACGTTCGACATCACCTGCTCGCTGCCCCACTGCGACCAGACGCCAGGTCCCAGCCGTTCCTCCGCCTTGCGGCTGAACTCTTCGGCCACGGCACGGTCCAGCCCGCCGGCGGCGAACCCGGCAAAGCCCGCGCAGCCGCGCACATAATGGCGCGGCTCGGGCAGCACGGCGCACAGCTCGGCCATCACCGCCTCGGTCTTGGTCTGGACGTGCGCGCTGGCGGGAATCGCTGCGAAGTCGGCGACGAAGTGCTCCGCCGGTAGCCAGGCAGCATCCTTGTCGCCGCGCAGGGTAAAATCGCGGCCCTGCGCGATCGCGCCCGCGATCTCGTCCACCGGGCCGAGCGTCACCGTGTCGGAATCGAGCTGGATGACATAGGCGTCGCGGCGCAGTTCCAGCAGGGTCAGCAGCCGTTCCCAGCACCCGCCACGCGGACAGGCGCCGGTATCGACCGCGTGGATCGAGCGGATTTCGGGGCGGTCGAGGTGATGCGCGAGGAGCTCCTTGTCGGCGCCGGTCAGCGTGCCATCGTCAAGGATGGCAAAGCGCCCCCGCCCCAACCGCGCGTGGAGCGACTTGGCCGCGACCAGATAGGGCAGCACCACCCGCGTCCCGATCATCGAAAACAGCACAACCCCGTCATCGGCGGCGCGCACCGGGGCGCTGGCCAGCACGCAGCGCGCATCGCGGTTGAACTGCAGCTCGCGCAGCTTGCGCAGCGCCCGGTCGGCTAGGTCGATCATGGACCCGGTCTAACGCGGTGACCTTAAGGTTTGGCAAAGACCTGCGGACCGCTCTGGCGGATCGACAAGCGGCTTGGAGCAATGCCTTGCGCGGGTGTATGATGCCCGAAAGGGGGTGGGAGGACTGTCATGGCGCTCAATCCGATTCTGCTTCCGCTTCTGCCGCTGATGGCCGCCGTGCCAGTGATGGCCGGACAGGACGGCAGCCAGCAGGCGAGCAACGTCGATGTCATCACGCTGGGCCGCGACATGCACGACCGGATGACCGTGCCGGTCAAAGTGGTCGAGCAGGGTCCGTTCGAATTCCTGATCGATACCGGCGCGCAGAACACCGTGCTGTCGAAATCGCTCGCCGCGAAGCTGTCGCTTGCGCCCGAAGGCCGCGCCAAGCTGATCGGGGTCGCAGGAACCGAAATGGTCGACACTGTGGAGGTCGACCAGATCGACCTTGGCAGCCGCAGCTATTATTCGCTGCTTTCCCCGCTGCTGGAAGAAACCAACATCGGCGCCGACGGGATTCTCGGGCTCGACAGCCTGCAGGGCCAGCGCGTGCTGATCGATTTCCGCAAGAAGCTGATCGCGGTGGACGAGGCGCGGGCGCTGGGCGGCAGCCGGGGCTTCGATATCGTCGTCACCGCGCGGCGGCGTTCTGGCCAGCTGATCATGGCCAATGCCAAGATCGACGGCATTTCGACCGACGTGGTGATCGATACCGGCGCGGAAACCTCCATCGGCAACCGCGCGCTGCAGAATGCCATGGCGCACCGCAAGCGGATGAGCGACCAGACCACGCTGCATTCCGTCACCGGCCAGCAGATCCAGGCCGACGTCGGCTTTGCCCGCGAGCTTGAGCTCGACCGGATGAAGTTCGTCAACGTGATGATCGCCTATGCGGATTCGCCGCCGTTCGCCGCGCTGGGCCTCGCCAAGCGCCCGGCCCTGCTGCTGGGCATGCGCGACCTGCGCGCGCTGGACCGCGTGGCAATCGACTTTTCCACCCGGCGCATCCTGTTCGACATGCCGGCAGGGTCGATGTAGCCGCCAGACAAACACCCACTCTCGTCATTGCGAGGAGCGCAGCGACGCGGCAATCCATCACCCAGCGCTGATCCATCGCGCGGCGCGGGCGGAGTCGAGTGCCGCTTCTGGATTGCTTCGTCGCTGCGCTCCTCGCAATGACGAGGGAATCGGGACCAAGGCAAACACGCTGCGGCCTTCCCGATCGGCCCGCCCGCGCCTACATGGGCGGCGATGCCACCTGATTTCCCCGCCGCCGCCCCGCGCGATGCCCGCCATGACGGGTGGAACACCCTGCGCCGTTTCCTGCCCTACCTGTGGCCGGCAGACCGTCCTGCCCTGCGGCTGAACATCGTCGGCGCGGTGCTGCTGGTGCTGGCCGCCAAGGCCGTCACCCTCGCCCTGCCCTTCGCCTACAAGCGCGCGGTCGATGCGATGGCGCGGAAGGCGAGCGAGCCGGTGTTCGAAATCGCCTTCGCCTTCGTCCTGGCCTATGCGCTGGGGCGCTTCACCGGGGTGCTGTTCGACAACCTGCGCAACATCGTGTTCGAGCGCGTCGGCCAGGAAGCTACCCGTCAGCTGGCCGAAGACGTGTTCGCCCGGCTGCACCGCCTGTCCCTGCGCTTCCACCTCGCCCGCCGCACCGGCGAGGTTACCAAGACCATCGAACGCGGGACCAAGAGCATCGACGTGATGCTCTATTTCATGCTGTTCAACATCGCGCCCACGATCATTGAACTGACCGCAGTGGCGGTGATCTTCTGGTTCCATTTCGGCGTCGGACTGGTCGCCGCGACAGCCTTCGCGGTGGTCGCCTATGTCTATGTCACCCGCTGGATCACCGAATGGCGCACCGCGCTGCGCGAGCGGATGAACAAGCTCGACGGGCAAGCGCTCGGCCGCGCGGTCGATTCGCTGCTCAATTACGAGACGGTGAAGTACTTCAACGCCGAACCGCGCGAGGAAGCCCGCTATGCCGCCGCCACCCGCGCCTATGCCGACGCCGCGATCAAGAGCGAGAACAGCCTGGGCCTGCTCAACATCGCCCAGGCGCTGATCACCAACCTGCTGATGGCGGGCGCGATGGGCTATACCGTCTGGGGCTGGTCGAAGGGCGAATACAGCGTCGGCGACCTGGTGTTCGTCAACACCTACCTCACCCAGTTGTTCCGTCCGCTCGACATGCTGGGCATGGTCTATCGCACGATCCGCCAGGGGCTGATCGACATGGCCGAGATGTTCCGCCTGATGGACACCGAAGTCGAGGTGAAGGACGCGCCCGGCGCGCCCGCACTCGTGGTCAGCCGCCCCACCCTGACCTTCGACAATGTGGTGTTCGGTTACGAGCAGGACCGCACGATCCTCAAGGGCCTCAGCTTTGAGGTGCCAGCCGGGCATCAGGTCGCGCTGGTCGGCCCCTCGGGCGCGGGCAAGAGCACGATCGCGCGGCTGGTGTTCCGGTTCTACGATCCGTGGTCGGGCCGCATCCTGATCGACGGGCAGGACATCCGCGAGGTAACCCAATCGTCCCTGCGTGCCCACATCGGCATCGTCCCGCAGGATTCGGTGCTGTTCAACGACACCATCGGCTACAACATCGCCTATGGCCGCGACGGCGCCGGACCGGACGAGGTCGAGGCCGCCGCCCGCGCGGCTGCGCTGACCGGGCTGATCGAGCGTTTGCCGCAGGGCTTCGATACCGAGGTCGGCGAACGCGGGCTGAAACTGTCGGGCGGAGAAAAGCAGCGCGTCGCCATCGCGCGCACGCTGGTCAAGAACCCGCCGATCCTGCTGCTCGACGAGGCGACCAGCGCGCTCGATACCCGGACTGAGCAGGATATCCTCGCCACGCTGCACTCGGTGGCCGAAGGGCGCACCTCGCTGTCGATCGCTCACCGGCTGTCGACCATTGCGGATGCGGACACGATCCTGGTGCTGAACGAAGGGCAACTCGCCGAACAGGGCACCCACACCGACCTGCTCCGGCGCGGCGGGCTCTATGCCGAGATGTGGGCGCGTCAGGCCGAGGCAGTGGAGGAATACGGGGTAGCGGCGCAGTAGCGCGGCCCACTCCCCCACGCCCCCACTCCCCAAGCCCTCGTCATTGCGAGCGTAGCGAAGCAATCCAGGAGCAGCGTAAACCGCCTCTGGATTGCTTCGCTACGCTCGCAATGACGAACTGTGGTGGGGTGCGGCCCAGCCCCCTCCGTCATCCCGCCGAACGCCAGGATCGCTGGCCGGCTGGCTCCACGCCGCCAGTGGTTCCGGGTCAAGCCCGGGACGACGCTTACTTCACGACGTCGGCTTCATACCAGACGACCGCCTGAGCGGCGTTCATGCAGCCGCCTTCGTGATCCCACGAGATCACCGGCGAGCCATACAGCCGCCAGCCCTGCGCCAGCGCCTCGGACACCCGCTCGCAAAAGGCGCGGTCGTCCTTGCCGGTGAGCAGGCGGTAGATCGGGCGGTCTTCGGGCGTCTGGTACATGGGTGCCCCCTTACAGGATATACTTCGACAGGTCGGTATCCTTCGCAAGGCCGGACAGCCGCTCGCGGACATAGGCCTCGTCCACCCGCACCGTCTCGCCCTCACGGTCCTCGGCCTCGAAGCTGAGTTCCTCCAGCAGCTTTTCCATCACCGTCTGGAGCCGCCGTGCGCCGATGTTCTCGACCGCCTCGTTGACCTGGGCTGCGATCCGGGCAACCTCGCGCACCGCCTCGGGCGTGATATCCAGGCTGACCTTCTCGGTCGCCAGCAGCGCGCGGTACTGTTCGACCAGGTTGGCGCGGGTTTCGCCAAGGATGCGCACGAAGTCTTCCTCGGACAGCGCCTTCAGCTCGACCCGGATCGGCAGGCGGCCCTGCAGTTCGGGCAGCATGTCGCTGGGCTTGGCGACGTGGAACGCACCGCTGGCGATGAACAGTACGTGGTCGGTCTTCATCGGCCCGTACTTGGTTGCAACCGTCGTGCCCTCGATCAGCGGCAGAAGATCGCGCTGGACGCCCTCGCGGCTGACGGAACCGCCGCGCACGTCCGACACCGCGATCTTGTCGATCTCGTCGATGAAGACGATGCCGTTGGTTTCCGCGTTCTGCAGCGCGACCCGGGCGACATCGTCCTGGTCCATGCGCTTTTCTGCTTCCTCGTCGACCAGCTTGGCCCAGGCTTCCGGCACCTTGAGCTTGCGGCGCTTGAGGTTCTGCTTGCCCATCGCCTTCGACATCATGTCGGACAGGTTGATCATCCCGACATTGCCGCCCATGCCCGGGATGTCGAAAGGCATCGCAGGGGCGTCCTCCACCTCGATCTCGACCTCGACGCCGTCCATCGCCTTTTCGACGATCCGCTGGCGGAAGCTTTCACGGGTCGCCTCGGAGGCGCCGTCACCGACCAGCGCTTTCAGCAGCCGGTCCATCGCAGCCTTCTCCGCCGCTTCGCGCACCGCCTCGCGGCGGCGTTCCTTTTCCAGCCGGATCGCTTCCTCGGCGAGATCGCGAGCGATCTGTTCCACGTCGCGGCCGACATAGCCGACCTCGGTGAACTTGGTCGCCTCGACCTTGACGAAGGGCGCGTCGGCCAGCCGGGCGAGGCGGCGGCTGATCTCGGTCTTGCCGCAGCCGGTCGGCCCGATCATCAGGATGTTCTTGGGCGTCACCTCGTCGCGCAGCTCGGGCGAAAGGCGCTGGCGCCGCCAGCGGTTGCGCAGGGCGACCGCCACGGCCTTCTTGGCCTCGGCCTGGCCGATGATGTGCTCGTCGAGCGCGGCGACGATGGCTTTGGGGGTCAGGGCGTCGTTCATGTCAGTTCCAAGGTTTCCGTTCGTGGGGTGGGGGGGCGGGGGGCCGGGGGGCGGGGGGGGGGGGGGCGGGGGGGGCCGAGGGGGGGGG
>JAYRMP010000128.1:0-6087 GCA_041912655.1 Novosphingobium sp.
GACACGAACGAGAGGTTGGATTGTGTTGTCACCGCAGCCGCCCCAGCAGGCGCCACCAATCGGGTTGCGCCTCGGCAATCCGTGCGTTCGCAGCTTCGGCCTCGGCCATATTCTCGTAGAGCGCGAAGCAGGTCGCGCCTGATCCGGACATGCGGGTCAGCTGCGGCGCGGTTTCGCGCAGGGCGGCGAGAACATCGGCAATCGCCGGGCACAGGCGGACTGCGCCCGCTTCCAGATCGTTGCGCCCTTCGAGGGCAATCGTGCGCATTTCGCCGGTCGGCAACGCGCCCCGGTCCACCCCGTCCCAGGCGGCGAAGACCGGCCCGGTGCTGAGCGGCAGGCGCGGGTTGACCAGCAGGACCGGGGTTCCGGCCATCGTATTGGGGATCGGTTCGAGCTGGGTCCCGGTGCCGAGCCCGATGCAGGATTCGCTGCGCACACAGGCAGGGACGTCCGCGCCCAGTTTCGCCGCGCGCTCCGCCCAGTCATCCGGCAGGCCGTGCGCTGCCTCGACCATGCGGAACACCGCCCCGGCATCCGCCGAACCGCCGCCGAGGCCGGCGGCGACCGGCAGGTTCTTTTCCAGCGTCACGCTCCAGCCCGGACCATGCGGCAGAGCGGCCAGCGCCTTGGCGACGATATTGCCGAACGGATCGATCAGTTCGCCGCCAAACTCGCCCACGGTGCGCAGCTCGTCGCGCGGCGCAGGCACGGCTTCCAGCACATCGCCCGCGTCGACGAAGGCGAACAGCGTTTCGAGCTCGTGATAGCCGTCCTCGCGCCGCCGCCTGACGTGCAGCGCGAGGTTCAGCTTGGCATAGGCGGTTTCCCGCATCAGGCCCTCCCCGCCGGGGGGAGGAGCCGTGCATCACATGTTCGGATAGTTCGGCCCACCGCCGCCCTCCGGCGTGACCCAGTTGATGTTCTGGGTCATGTCCTTGATGTCGCAGGTCTTGCAGTGGACGCAGTTCTGGGCGTTGATCTGGAGGCGCGGTTCGCCCTCCTCGATCCCGACGAATTCGTACACCCCCGCCGGGCAATAGCGCGCCTCAGGCCCGGCATAGTGCTTGAGATTGACCTCCACCGGGATCGACGGATCCTTGAGCTGGAGGTGGCAGGGCTGGTCTTCCTCGTGGTTGGTGTTCGAGAGGAACACGCTCGACAGCCGGTCGAAGCTGATCACCCCGTCGGGCTTGGGGTACTGGATCGGCTTGTAAAGGTCTGCGCGCTGGATTGCCTCGCAGTCGCGGTGGTGCTTCATCGGCTTGGCGATGCCGAAGCCGAACAGGGTGCGCAGCCACATGTCCGCACCGGCAAGCACCGTGCCGAGATCGCCGCCCCACTTGGCGACGAGCGGCTCGGCATTCTGGACCAGCTTGAGTTCCTTGGCGATCCAGCTGTCACGCACGGCGGCATCGTATTCGCTGAGCGAGTCTGCTTCGCGTCCGGCGGCGATGGCGGCAGCGGCAGCCTCGGCGGCGAGCATCCCGCTCTTCATGGCGGTGTGGCTGCCCTTGATGCGCGGGACGTTGACGAAGCCCGCCGAGCAACCGATCAGCGCCCCGCCCGGGAAATCAAGCCTGGGCACGGACTGCCAGCCGCCCTCGTTGATCGCACGCGCGCCATAGGAAACGCGGCGGCCACCTTCCAGGATCGCGCGGATTTCCGGGTGCTGCTTCCAGCGCTGGAATTCCTCGAACGGGAAGACGTAGGGGTTCTTGTAGTCGAGCGCGGTGACGAAGCCGAGCGCGACCTGGTTGTTCGCTTGATGGTACAGGAACCCGCCGCCCCAGCTGTCGCTTTCAGTCAGCGGCCAGCCCTGGGTGTGGATCACCCGGCCCGGAACGTGCTTTTCGGGATCGATGTCCCACAGTTCCTTGATGCCGATGCCGTAAACCTGCGGCTCGCAATTCGCCTCGAGGTCGAACTGCGCCTTGACCTGCTTGGTCAGGTGGCCGCGCGCGCCTTCGGCGAAGAGGGTGTACTTGGCGTGGAGTTCCATGCCGGGCTGGTAATCGCCCTTATGGCTGCCATCGCGGGCCACGCCCATGTCCTGCGTCGCCACGCCCTTGACCGAGCCGTCTTCGTTATAAAGCACTTCGCTGGCCGGGAAGCCGGGGAAGATTTCGACGCCCAGCGATTCCGCCTGCCCCGCCAGCCAGCGGCACAGGCTGCCAAGGCTGCCGGTGTAGTTGCCGTCGTTCGACATGAACGGAGGCATCGGCCAGTGCGGGATCGGCAGGTGCTTGTTACGGGTCAGCACCCAGTGCCAGTTGTCGGTGACGGGCGTTTCGGCCATCGGGCAGCCCTGATCGCGCCAGTCGGGCAGCAGCTCGTCGAGTGCCTTGGGATCGACGACCGCGCCCGATAGGATGTGCGCGCCCACTTCCGAGCCCTTTTCGAGGATGCAGACCGAAAGATCGGCATTGACCTGCTTGAGCCGGATCGCGGCGGCAAGGCCCGCGGGCCCTCCCCCGACGATCACGACGTCGTACGGCATCGATTCGCGTTCGCTCATGGCCTGTTCCACCCCGATGAAGCTGTAGTCATTTCCAGCTTGTGCCTTGATTGCAGCGCCGCGGCAGGTCAAGACCGCAATGTGACTTTCTCTGGCGAAACCGGCAGCGCGCATGGCGCCCTTGCGCACGAAATGCGCGCCGCGCTGGCCTGGTGGCGCGATGCCGGGGTGGACCTGGACTTTGCCGACGAAGCGGTGAACTGGCTGGCCGAGCCCTCTGCCGCCGCTGCGGAAAGCGAGGGCGGCACGCCGCGCCCCGCGTTCCGGGAGCCGCCGCGTCCGGCCCCGCCCGTCCAGCATCGGATCGCGCCGCCCACCGACCTGCCTGCCGATCTTGCCGCATTCACCAATTGGTGGCTGACCGAGGCCGATCTGGGCGATGGCGCTCCTTCCGGACGAATCGCCCCCACCGGAATGCCGGGCGCAGAGCTGATGGTGCTGGTCGAGGAGCCCGAGGCCGGTGATACGGAGCGGCTGCTCTCAGGGCCTCAAGGCAAGCTGCTCGATGCAATCTTGTCGGCGATCGGCCTCAACCGCGATGCAGTCTATCTGGCCACCGCCCTGCCGCGCCACACCCCCGCCGCCGACTGGGACCGGCTCGCCGCCGCAGGGCTCGGCGAGGTCCTGAATCACCACATCGGGCTTGCCGGCGCACGGCGCCTGCTGGTCCTGGGCGGGAACGCCTCGTCGCTTCTCGGCCACGGGATGACGAAAAGCGGGCAGACTTTACCGCAAATTTACCATGAAGAGCGAGGACTGTCGGCATTGGCCGCGCCCGCGCTTGGTTCCCTTGCCGGGCGACCGCGACTGAAGGCCGCCCTGTGGCGCGCCCTTCTGGAGTGGCTGGGGCCCGACTGGACGGGGACTGAAACGAAGTGACGATCAAGCAAAGGGCCTGGCTCGCCGCCGCGGCGGTTTGCAGCGCGGCTGTCTCGTTTCCGAGCGTAGCCGCCGCCAACAGCGCGGCGGTGGACTATTTCCGTAACCGCTCTGCCCGTACCGCCGTTCCCAGCCTGCTGACGCAGGACGAGCGGACCTATTACCGCGACCTGTTCGGCGCGATTGACAAGGGCGACTGGGCGCGCGTCCAGGCGCTGTTCGCGCAGAAGAGCGATGGCCCGCTGCACCAGGTCGCGCTGGCCGAATACTACCTTGCTCCCGGCTCTCCCCGGATCGAGCTCGACGCGCTGAGCAAGTGGCTGGAACGCGGCGCGGCTCTGCCTCAGGCCGAACAGATTGGCAGCCTCGCGGTCAAGCGCGGGGCGACCATGGTGCCAAGCCGTCCTTCGACCAACGCGCTGGTCACCATGCCCAGCCGGGCCAAGCGCATCCGCCCGCGCGACACCAACGACGGGACCATGCCGGGTGCGGTTTCCGCCGGGATCCAGGCACGGATCAAGGCCGACGATCCGGCCGGGGCCAAGGCCCTGCTCGACGGGATCGACACCCAGCTTTCGCCGCAGGCCCGCGCCGAATGGCGCGCCAAGGTGGCGTGGAGCTTCTACATCGAGAATGACGATGCCGGCGCCTATGCCCTGGCCCAGACCGCCAACGATGGCGCGGGGCCGTGGGTGGCGGAAGGCTGGTGGACCGCTGGTCTGGCCGCCTGGCGGCTGGACGACTGCGCCGGAGCCGCCGATGCCTTTGCCCGCACCGCGACCGCTTCCGAAAACACCGAACTGACCGCCGCCGCCTGGTACTGGCAGGCCCGCGCGCTGGTGCGCTGCCGCCAGCCGGAAAAGGCCAGCGCCCCGCTGAAGGCCGCCGCACGGATGGACGAGACGCTTTACGGCATGCTCGCCGCCGAGCAGCTCGGCCTTGCCCTGCCCAAGACGCACGAGGCTCCTGACTTCAGCCAGGACGACTGGCAGGCGCTGCGTGACAGCAGCACTGTGCGCACCGCCGTGCAGCTGGCGGAGATTGGCCGCGATGGCTTGGCCGACGAATTGCTGCGCTATGAAGCGCGGGTCGGCGATGCCGGGGAATACCAGCCGCTCTCGCGCCTGGCTCGCGATCTCGGCCTGCCCTCCACCCAGCTGTGGATGGCCTATAACGCGCCGCGCGGCGGCAAGGCGGAACCCGCCGCCCGCTTCCCGACGCCCAAGTGGACGCCGGCGACCGGCTGGCAGGTCGATCCCGCGCTGGTCTATGCCCACGCGCTGCAGGAATCGGTGTTCCGCACCAGTGTGACCAGCCCGGCGGGCGCCAAGGGACTGATGCAGATCATGCCTTCTGCCGCGCGCGACCATGCCGCCAGCCTGGGCGTTGCCGGTACGCCGTCCGATCTCGCCCGGCCGGAAATCAATCTGGCTTTCGGCCAGCAGCACATGCAGATGCTGAAGAACGCGCCGGGCACCCAGGGGCTGCTGCCCAAGGTGATGGCGGCCTATAACGCCGGGCTCGCCCCGGTGACGCGCTGGAACGCCGAGATTCGCGACAAGGGCGATCCGCTGCTGTGGATCGAAAGCGTCCCCTACTGGGAGACGCGCGGATACGTGAACATCGTAATGCGCAACTACTGGATGTACGAGCGGCAAGCCGGCGGGCCTTCGGAAAGCCGCATGGCGCTGGCCCAGGGGTTGTGGCCGACCTTCCCGGGGCTTGCCGGATCGCAGGCGGTGCGGATGGCGGCGAACGGCGTGATCCTGCGTGGCAATTGATCCCGCCCGCGCGTTCAAGCCGCTCAACATCGCGGTCCTGACCGTCTCCGACACCCGGACGATGGAGACCGACACTTCGGGCGCGCTGCTGGCCGAACGGGTCAAGGCAGCGGGGCACCGGCTGGTGGTTCGCGCGGTCGAGAAAGACGAGGTTCCCGCCATCGTCAACCGCCTGAGCACCTGGATCGACGATCCCGCGATCGACTGCGTGGTGACCACCGGCGGCACGGGCCTGACCGGACGCGATGTCACGCCCGAGGCGCTCGACCGGCTCACCGCCAACGGCGCCGGCAAGACCATTCCCGGCTTTGGGGAACTGTTCCGCTGGATCAGCTATCGCTCGATCGGCACCTCAACCATCCAGTCGCGCGCCGATGCGGTGGTGGTGCGCGGAACCTACATCTTCGCCCTGCCCGGCTCCAACGGCGCGGTGAAGGATGGCTGGGACGGCATCCTTGCCGAACAGCTCGACAGCCGCAACCGGCCTTGCAACTTCGTCGAACTGATGCCGAGGCTGCGCGAAGTCTGACGTCGTCCCGGACTTGATCCGGAACCGCTGGCCACCAAGCGCCACCCGCCACCGGTCCCGGGTCGAGCGCGGGACGACGCAGGTGGCTTGCGTTTTCGTTCTATTTATGTTCTCATTCCACCATGTCCCAGCTCCCGGTCAAAGGACGCGGCGCGCAGTCCGCAGCGGTGCCGCAGCGCTTCGGCCTCGCCGCGCGCGAGGCTGACGGGGACTGGCTCGACCAGCGCGGCACGGTGGACGGCCCCGGGCCGAAACTACGCACCACAGTGACCGAGGAACGCCCGCGCACGATCATCGCCCGCAACACCTCGCCCGACATTCCCTTCGACCGCTCGATCAACGCCTATCGCGGCTGCGAGCATGGCTGCATCTATTGCTAC
>JAYRMP010000129.1:0-6029 GCA_041912655.1 Novosphingobium sp.
GCATGGCCGAACTCAACCAACCCATGATCGAGGAGGAAAATCAGCCCCTACACATCACCGCCAAAGCCGCCTGACGATGGCCCACGGCCACAGCCGAAATTACACCACCTTGACGGACGCGACCAAAAGCGGTCCCTCAGCGCTAGGCGTGCGCAATTCCCTTAGGTAGGACCCGCATTTTGTTGCGCCAGACTGTCACAACTGCACCCCAACTCCGGAGCGGGGGCGCTCAGGTGCGAGGCGGCAACCCCGCACAACTCCGCCCTTTCCGATTCGACTTGGCGACCGGACCGGCGCGGCATAGGTTCCAGGCGCACAAGCAAGGGGGGCTAACCTATGCGCGCTCTATCGATCGCACTGGCGGTATTGGTGGCAGGATGCGTTCCCTCTCCAGATAGCCAGCGAGGCCAAGAAGAGGCAGCGGCGCAAATAGAGGATCAAGCGACGCCAATCCCGAGCACGGCCGCGCCTGCCGCCACCCCTAGCGCAAGTCCAGCCGCCGCACCTTCGCCGACTGCCGACGCTCCAGCGCCCCGCCCTGAGCTCGCAGAGCGCGAACCCAAGGCCGCCGACCCTGCCAGCCTTTGCTGGATGGACTATTGCCCCTGCGA
Organism: Novosphingobium sp.; assembly: GCA_041912655.1. Classification (GTDB taxonomy): domain Bacteria; phylum Pseudomonadota; class Alphaproteobacteria; order Sphingomonadales; family Sphingomonadaceae; genus Novosphingobium. The sequence goes on from JAYRMP010000129.1 coordinate 612, forward strand.
CACTTCGGATCCTGACTACGGCGGGTCCGACCCTATCCTGTGCCGCAGAGTGCGCGCTGGCCTTCCCGTGAGCGATGAGCTCTTTTCGATCGGAGCGGGGGGCCGCGATGCGCGCAAGCAGTTGCGAGAGTGGAAGCGGGACAATGGGGGATTCTAATGTGCGAGGGCTGGTTTCGGATTGCAGCGAAACCGCACGGCCTGATTGCTATCTGATTGCTAGGACAGCCTCTCAACCCCAAGAGAGTGCAACCAACCAACCTAAGTGCTTGATTTCGTGGTGAGCCCTGCTGGGTTCGAACCAGCGACCTACTGATTAAAAGTCAGTTGCTCTACCGACTGAGCTAAGGGCCCGTGCCACGGAGCCCGTGCCCTAGGGGGAGCCGGGAGCCGGGTCAAGCGGGGTGCGGCTGCGCGCGCTCCGCAGAGGCCGGAGCAAACGGCGGTGGAGTTGCCGGATGGTGAGGCCGGTCACCGGATCGCGCCAGGCTGGGGCCAGCATCGCCGCTGGCCGCAGCACGAAATCTCGCTCCCGGAATTCGCGGTGTGGCACCAGCAGACCGGGCGAAACCCAAGCTCCGCCCGACCACAGCACGATGTCGAGATCGAGCACCCGACTTGACCAGCGTTGTCCGCCCTTCCGCCGCCCGAACGCGCGCTCGATGCCCTTGAGGGCGGCCAGCAGTTCGTCCGGCCACAGTTCGGTCAGAACCAGCGCGGCGCTGTTGGCATAGCGGCGGCGCGAGGGGCCAAGCGGAGCCGAGCGGATCACCGGGGCGGCGCATTCCACGATCAACCCGGCCGCATCAAGGGCATCGAGCGCCTCGGCGAGGACCTGCTCCGGTCGCCCGAACCGCGCATGGCGCACATTCGAGCCGAGGGCGATCAGGTAACGATGCACCGGCCTCAGATATCCTGCGCGATCCGGCCGTAAAGCTGCGGACGGCGATCACGGAAGAAGCCCATCCCGGCGCGGTGGCGCGCAGCACGGGAGAGGTCGAGCCTGTGCACGAGCACGCCGGTTTCTTCGGCGCCGAACTGCTCCACCAGATCGCCCCATTCGTCGGCAATGAAGGAATGGCCGTAGAAACGCTGGCCGTCTTCGGTTCCGATCCGGTTGGCGGCGATCACGGGCATGCAGTTCGACACCGCATGGCCCTGCATCGCGCGGCGCCACATCCGGCTGGTATCGAGATCGGCGTCATAAGGCTCTGAACCGATCGCGGTGGGGTAGAGCAGCAGCTCCGCCCCCAGCAGCGCCATGACCCGGGCGCATTCGGGGTACCACTGGTCCCAGCAGATCCCCACGCCGATCTTGCGGCCGAACGCTTCCCACACCTTGAAGCCATCGTTGCCCGGGCGGAAATAGTATTTTTCCTCGTAGCCAGGGCCGTCGGGAATGTGGCTCTTACGATAGGTTCCCGCGACTTCCCCATCCGCGCCGATCCAGGCGAGCGTGTTGTAATAATGGTGACCGTCGCGTTCGAAAAAGCTGGTCGGGATCGCAACCTTCAGCCGCGCCGCCAGCGCCCGCATTGCGATGACGGACGGATGGTCCATCACCGGGCGGGCGAGTTCGAACAGCGCTTCGTCCTCGCACTTGCAGAAATAGGGGCCGGAAAACAGCTCGGGCGGAAGGATCACCTGTGCGCCGGCGCTGGCAGCCTGTTCGACCAGCGCGGCAACCGCGGCGATGTTCTGGCCTTCGTCAGACGAGCCAAGCGGCAGCTGGAGGGCTGCAACGGTAAGCGTGTTGTCCATCGCCGACGCTTATGTCTCCTTGGCCGCGAAGTCTACCTGCCGACCGAAATCGGACAGGCGGACCCGCATCTGCAAAAGTGTAAATGTTGCGACAAAACCCTGCGAGTTTTTGTTACAGGCTCTCAACTTTAATGTGAGCTTTTTCACAACCGGGCGAGGTAGCGGAAGGCCCGATCAGGCGCGCTTGCGGAACAGCAGGGTCATCCGGTCGCTCTCGCCGATGGCGCGCAGCGCGGCCTTGTCCTCTTCCTTTACCCCGCCGAGGGTCGGCGGCAGGGTCCAGACGCCGCCGGGCCAGTTGGCCGGGTCCTTCGGATTGGCGTTGGCCTGGCTCTTGCCGACATAGGTGAAGCCATGCGCTTCCATGAAGCGGATCACATCGGCCTCGCGCAGATAGCCCTTGCTGCCATCGCTATAGCTGTAGGGCGCATCGGGACGCGCGCGGTGCTGCTCGATCCCGATCATCCCGTCTGGCTTGAGCAGGTCGCGCATCGCCTTGATCTCGCGGTCGGCGATGTTCCAGCGCATCAGGTTGTGCATCATCCGCATGATCATGATGCGGTCGAAAGTGCCCTTCTCTCCCGCCGGTACGGCATCAAGCGTGTAGGCAGTGAAGCGCTCGGCGGGCTGGCCCGACCATGTCGCGATGTCCGCCGGGTACTTGACCGCACCGTCACGGATGGCCTGCTGGCGCTTTTCATCGAAGGCGCCGGAGGTGGGATCATAATAAAGTCCGACCAGCTTTCCCTTGGGCCCGAGATAGAGCCCCAGCAGGCGCGAGTACCATTCCCCACCCGGGGCATATTCGCCGACCTTCATGTCGGGTGCGATATGGAAAAACGTCAGCGTTTCTGCAGGTTTGCGATATTGATCGCGAGCGCGATCGGAGTCGCGGCGCGGATCGGCCACGGCGGCGGCCAGCGCGGGATCGACTTTGGTCGCAGCAGCAGAGGCGCGCTTCTTGGCCGGGGCAGCTTCGGCGGCGAGCAACGGCAGGCCGAAACCAAGACCTAGGGCAAGGACGGGCAGGAACAGGCGGCGCATGGAGATCTCCGGAAAGAAATTGTTTCTGCAAATGATTCTAGGTTGCAACAAGGCGATGACAAGGGCGCCCCCCATGCCTATTTGGGAAGTCTCGACGAAAGGCAGGACAATGGCACAGGCAATTCTCGCGGGCGGCTGCTTCTGGTGCACCGAGGCGGTGTTCCGCCAGCTGGCAGGCGTTTCCGAGGTGGAGAGCGGCTACATCGGCGGGCATGTCGACAATCCCACCTACAAACAGGTGTGCAGCGACACGACCGGCCATGCCGAGGCGATCCGGGTGACCTACGATCCCGCAGTGATCTCCTACGCCGATCTGCTCGACGTGTTCTTCGCGACGCACGATCCGACCCAGCTCAACCGGCAGGGGAATGATGTAGGCACCCAGTACCGCTCGGCGATCTTCCTTATCGACGAAGGCGATCGCGCCGGGGCCGAGGCCGGCATCGCACGGGCGCAGGCGGGACATGGCGGACGGGTGGTGACGACAATCGAAGGCCCGGCCACCTGGTATCCGGCGGAAGACTATCACCAGGAATACTGGGAAGGCGAAGGCCAGCGTAACCCCTATTGCCTGGCGGTGATTCCGCCCAAGCTGGCCAAGTTGCACAAGGGATTTGCGGGACAGCTGAAGGGGTGAGCGAGGGAAGCGCGGCCCTCCTCATACGCCCGGCCACGGCTGACGATGCCGAGGCGATCCGGGCGATCATCTGCCCGGTGATCCGCGCCGAGGAAACCTACGCGCTCGATCCGGCGATCAGCGAGGATGAGGCGCTGGCCTATTGGCTCGCGCCGGACAAGCAGACCTTCGTGGCTGAGGCAGGCGGGCACGTGCTGGGAACCTATTACCTGCGCGCCAACCAGGCAGGCGGCGGCAGCCACGTCTGCAATTGCGGCTACATGACCGGCGCTGCGGCGGCCGGACGCGGCGTTGCCAGTGCGATGTGCGCGCACTCGCTCGATCTCGCCCGATCGCAGGGGTTCCGGGCGATGCAGTTCAATTTCGTGGTCAGCACCAACACCCGCGCCGTGGCGCTGTGGGAACGCATGGGCTTTGCCGTGGTGGGCCGTTTGCCGGGCGCGTTCCGCCATCCATCGCTGGGCTACGTCGACGCGCTGGTGATGTACCGCAGTCTGCTGAACGAACACGCCTGACTTCAGGCAGCGCACCAGCGCGCTATGAAGAAGCCGTCCAGCCCGCCCGCATCGGCCAGCATGGCGGGGTCGGTGCGTAGCCAGCCTTCGGCAGTGGGCGTGAAGCCGGCGATTTCGTCCGCGCCGACCGGATCGGGCGTCAGCGTCACGCGCGCAGCCTGATCCTCTCCCTCCTCGCGCTCCAGCGAGCAGACCGCGTAGACCAGCCGCCCGCCGGGGTTCAGCAGCTTCCCAGCGCGCTCCAGCATAGCGGCCTGAAGCTCTGCCATTTCGGCAATCTGACGCGGTCCGATGCGGTGGAGCACGTCCGGGTGGCGGCGGCAGGTGCCGGTGGCGGTGCATGGCGCGTCGAGCAGCACCGCGTCGAACCGCGCGTCGGTTTCCCAGGTCAGCGCATCGGCCACCACGGTTTCGGCGGAAAGTGAAGTGCGCTTGAGGTTCTGCCCCATCCGCTCCAGCCGCTTCGCGCTGAGGTCCAGCGCGGTGACTTGCCAGCCCTGCGCTGCGAGTTGCAGCGTCTTGCCACCCGGCGCGGCGCAGAGGTCCATCGCGCGGCGGCCGTGCCCCTCGCCCAGCAGGCGCGCAGGCAGGCTGGCAGCCAGATCCTGCACCCACCAGGCGCCCTCGTCATAACCTTCGAGGTTCTCGACCGCCGTGCCGCGCGGCAGGCGGACGTGGCCGGGAAGCAGCGAGACGCCGCCCAGCCGCTCGGCCCATTCGGCGGTGCGGGCCGGATCGCGCAGGGTCAGGTCGAGCGGCGGCGGCAGGGCAAGCCCGGCGGCGATGGCAGCGGCCCGCGCGTCCCAGCGCTCGCGCACCTCTGCCGGAAGCGTCGGCGCGGCCGGCAGGTGCGCGCCCTGTCTGACCAGCGTGGAAAACACCCCATGCGCCAGCCGGCGCGGCCCGCCGCTCAGCAGCGGCAGGCCGGTTGCGATCACCGCGTGCGGCGGGGTATCGAGCCGCAGCCAGCCCGCAAGCATCAGCCGCAACACGCTGCGCGGCTTGGCATCTTCGGGCAGGGGCTGGCGCGTCGCGCTGTCGATCAGCGCGTCGAGATCGGTCAGCCAGCGCAGCGCCTCTGCCGCGAGCGCGCGGGCCAGTGCCTTGTCCGCGGCGCCGCGCAGCCCCTGCAATGCGCCATGTGCCGCGACATCCAGCGTCTCGCCCCGCCGCAGCACGGCATCGAGCAGGCGAAGCGCCGATTTGCGCGCGGGAAGGCCGGGAATCTCCATGGCCTTGCCCCTAGAGGCAATTGCATTCGAGGGCCAGCGGGCGCATGGCAGCGCCATGATCAAGCGCGCCACCCAGCGGCCCCAGCCCTTCGCCAAGCCCGCGCACTGGACCAACGATCCTGCGCCCCCGCCCGCGCCTGCGAAGGACGAGCCCGATCCCGATGGCCTTTCCCCCACCCGCTATGGCGACTGGGTGAAGAAAGGCATCGCGGTCGATTTCTGAGGAGGTAAG
>JAYRMP010000130.1:0-6025 GCA_041912655.1 Novosphingobium sp.
ACGCCCGGGCCGCCGTCGACCCTGCGGCCAGGGGTGTCGCCGGGCCGAGCCGGATCGGCGGTACCCCGGGCGCGCTGGTCAGCCTCGTGCCAAGGGCGGTGCGGGCGCTCGATCGACTGCGCGGCCAGTTCGAAATGTCGGTCATCGAAGCGTCGGAACAGGTCCTGTCGCAGATGCTCCAGCGGCGCGAGATAGAACTGGCGCTCGTCACCACCGGCATCTCCGAGCCTGCGGAGGGGTTCCAGGAATGGACCGTAGCCCAGGATCCGTTTGCCCTGATCGTCGGCAGGACCCACGATGCCTTGCCTGACCGGGTGGGGATGAACCTGGTCAGCGAACTGCCCTGGGTGCTGCCGCGCGAAGGGGGCGGGTTCCGGCGGCAGATCTCCAGCCTGTTCATCAATGCCCAGGTTGCGGAACCCAGGAACGTCATTCGCTGCGATTCCCTGCTGACGACGAAAGCCATTGTCCGCCTGACCGATCGGGTCACGATCCTGCCCCGGCAGGTGGTCGCGGCCGAGCTGTCGGTCGGCGCGCTGCGCGCCATCGAGCTCCGCGATGTAACCTTCCAGCGCCGCATCGGAATTCGCGCCCTGGCCGAGGTCGAACTTTCTCCCCTGGCTGCGCGCTTTATCCAGGTTCTTTCTGCCGAGGCATAAGCAGGCCTGATACCCCTCTTAAAAAATCATATTTTCGGCTAATGGACGCACGTGGCATCCCGCGCCCAGAACAAAGGCACGGGAGAATCGGTATGCGGACCCTGATCCGCGACGCACGCATTTTTGACGGCACCGGCAGCGCGCCGCAGACCGGGTCGGTCCTGGTCGAAGGCAACCGCATCGCGCGCGTCGCGCTTGGTTCCGGCGCTCTCGCCGACGTCTCTGCCGATACCACGATCGATGCCGCCGGCCGCACCCTGATGCCCGGCCTGGTCGAGGCGCACGCGCACCTGACCTGGGCCTCGTCGGTCGAACAGATCTACCACCAGTTCATCCTGCCGCCCGAAGAGCTGAAGGTCGCGGCCTGGCGCAATGCGCGGGTGCTGCTCGACCACGGGTTCACAAGTGCCTACTCCGCCGGGGCGCTGGGCGACGGGATCGAGATCGAACTTGCCCGGGCGATCAACGCCGGCGAAACGCCGGGGCCGCGCCTGGTCCCGTCGACGCTCGAACGCAGCCCGGAAGGAGCAGAGGGCGTCGATACCGGCGACGTGTTCAACGGTCGCGGGCCCGAGGCCATCCGCAAGTTCGTGGCCTATTGCAAGGAACAGGGCATCGGCTCGCTCAAGCTGGTCGTCTCGGGTGAGGACGCGCTGAAGCCGGGTACGGCGAAGGACGTGCTCTATACCGACGAGGAGATGGAAGCGGCGGGCGCGGCGGCGAAGGAAGCCGGGCTGTGGATCGCCGCCCACGCCTATTACCCCGAAGCAATCCGGCTGGCGCTGAAGGCCGGTGCGCGGATCATCTATCACGCGTCCTATGCCGATGATGCGGCAGCAGACGCGATGGTCGCGGCCAAGGACACCACTTTCTATGCGCCCTCGCCCGGCGTCTCGATCGCGGCGCTGGAGGCGACGCCACCGCCGCACATCGACATGAGCCACATGAAGGCCAGCGCGGCTGAGCGGATGGAGCTGGAAAGCAAGCTGGTCCCGGCACTGAAGGCGCGCGGCGTGCGGATCCTGATCGGCGGCGACTACGGTTTCCCCTTCAACCCCAATGGACGCAACGCCCGCGACCTGCAGATCTTCGTGGATCATTTCGGCTATACCCCGGCCGAGGCGCTGACCGCCGCGACGAAGCTGGGCGGCGAGCTGATGGATCTGCCGGTGGGCCAGGTGAAGGAAGGCTTCCTTGCCGACCTGCTGCTGGTCGATGGCGATCCTACCCAGAACGTCGCGATTCTTCAGGACAAGGCGAACCTCGCCATGATCATGAAGGACGGCGCGCTCTACAAGGCGCCGGCACTCTGATGAGCGACACCATGGTCGATGTTGCGATCGTCGGTTGCGGCCCCGTGGGCGCGATGGCGGCCAACTTGCTCGGGCGGGAGGGGCTGTCGATCGTCGTGCTCGAGAAAGAGCTGGAGCATTATCCGCTGCCGCGCGCGGTGCACCTCGATCACGAGATGATGCGGCTGTTCCAGACCGCCGGGGTGATTGCCCGGGTCGAAGGCGACATGGTGGCGACGGACGGGCACCTCCATGTCGGCGCGGACCACGGCGCGATCCGCTACATGGGCACGGTGGGCAAGCCGCGTCCGTTCGGCTGGGCCAACGATTACTTCTTCTATCAGCCGGAACTCGAAGCGCACCTGCGCGATGCCTTTGCCGGCAACGGCGCGATCGAGCTCAGGATCGGCGCCGAATTCACCGCGCTGGAGCAGGACGCTGCCGGGGTGACGGTGACCTATGATCAGGGCGGCGCTTCCCATCAGGTATCCGCCCGCTGGGTCATTGCCTGCGACGGTTCGCGCAGCCCGGTGCGCAAGGCGCTGGGCGTGGCGCTCGACGATCTGTGCTTCGAGGAGCCCTGGCTGGTGGTCGATGCCGAGGTCGACGGGCCGGTCAGCTTTCCGCCGCTCACCGGCGTGCCCGCCGATGCCGATCTCCAGCGCCTGTCGGTGATGATGTGCGACCCGGCCCGGCCGGCGACGATCGTGCCCGGGCGCGGCAATCATCGGCGCTGGGAATTCATGCTGCTCCCCGGCGAGGACGATGCGGTGATGATGCAGCCCAACAAGGTCGGCGAACTGGTCGGCGCGTGGATGAAGCATGTGCCGCACCGGATCGTGCGCGCGGCGACCTATCGCTTCCACGGGCTGGTGGCAGAGCAGTGGCAGGTGGGCCGGGTGTTCCTGGCCGGCGATGCCGCGCACCAGACGCCGCCGTTCTTCGGGCAGGGCATGTGCCACGGCCTGCGCGACGTGGCGAACCTCGCGTGGAAGATGGCCGCCGTGGCGAAGCATGGCGCGGACGAGGCGATCCTTGCGACCTACCAGCCCGAACGCGATCCCCACGTGCGCGGGGTGATCGGCGCGGCGGTGGCCGCCGGACGCTACATCTGCGAACTCGACCCGGCCAAGGCGGCCGCCCGCGACGCCGCGATCCGCGCGCAGTCGGCAGCGAAAAGCGGCGAGACTGCGGCTGATCTCGTCCCGCCGGTTTCGACCGGGTTCATCGCGCCCGGCACGCCGGGGGCGGGGGAACGCTTCATCCAGCCAGTGCTCGCCGATGGGCGCAAGCTCGACGATCTGGCCGGACAGGGCTGGCGTTTGTTCGTGCGCGACGGCGGGGTGATCGGGAAGGTGCCGGGCGTCAGCCGGATCGACGCCGCAGACCTGCCGGATGGCGGCGCGGTGCTCGGCTGGCTCGACGCGCGCAAGGCCGATGCCGTGCTGGTGCGGCCGGATCACTATGTGTTCGGGACGGCCGCTGGCTCGGCTGGAGTGCTGCTTGAGCGCCGCGAGCGGCTGCTCGGCCTGGCCTCGGAGATCGCGGCATGACCGGCCTCTCACTCGCTCAGGCCCAGGCGATCATCGCCGGAACGCTGGCCGAGGCCCGCGCCCGAAGTGCCCAGCCGCTGGCGGTGGTCGTGCTTGATGCCGGTGCCCGCCCCGTCGCTTTCGCCCGCGAGGACGGCGCGACCTTCTTCCGCCACGAGATCGCTGTGGCCAAGGCCACCGGCGCAATGGGCATGGGTGCGGACACCCGCGTCCTGGCGCAGCGCGCTGCAGGCAATCCGGTGTTCTTCCAGTCGGTCAGCGCGGCGGTCGGCGGGCAGATTGCCTATTCGCCGGGCGGAGTGCTGATCCGCCGCGATGGCGCGGTGATCGGCGCGGTCGGGGTGAGCGGCGATGCGGCGGACTGCGACGAGGCATGCGCGCTGGCGGGTCTCGCTGCGGCCGGTCTTGCCCGGGAGGACCTGGCATGAAACTGCGCTCGATCGAACTCTCGCTGCCGGATCCCGCTGCGGCGGCAGCCTTCATGGTCGACATCTGGGGGCTGGTGGAGGCGGGGGCGCGGGATGGCACGCGCTACCTGCGCGGCTCGGGGCCGAGCCCCTATCTGGTCAGCTTTACCGCCGGGGAGGAATTCGCCCGCTCGACCACCTTTACCTGCAGTGAGGCGGAACTCGCAGGGCTGACGCGGCGGGTCGCTGCGGCTGGCTGGCCGGCGCGCATGGTCGTTTCCGCCGACCCCGGCGAAGGGCACGGCATCGAGGTGGAACTGCCCGAAGGCACGATCCTGCGATTCCTGACGGGCACCAGCGAGGTCGCGCCGATTCCGGGCCATGGCAAGGCGACGCGCCGGGTCATGCCGGTCGGTCTGACCCATGTCGTGTTCAACGCCGCCGATGCGGAAGTCATGGGCCTTGCGGTTGAGGACGTGCTGGGCTTCGCCGTGTCCGACCGCACGAAAGGCATGGTCTTCGTGCGCTGCAACACCAAGCACCATTCCACCGCCTTTGCCCGCGCGGGCTTTTCCAGCCTCAACCACATCGCTTTCGAAATGGACGATCTCGACGCGGTGATGCGCGGGATCGGCTGGATGCGCGACAATGGCTTCGCCCCCGCCTGGGGGCCGGGACGCCACGGCCCGGGCGACAATGTCTATGCCTATTACATCGCCCCGTTCGGCCCGGTGATCGAATATTCGACAGCGGTCGAGACCGTCGCCGAGGATCACGTCGCGGGCGAGCCCGACGAGTGGACCTGGCCCGAGCGCCGGATCGACCAGTGGGGCATTTCCGACAAGGATTTCGATGGCTTGCGTCTGGCGGAGGAGCGGTTCCGCTTTCGGCGCGAATGGGAGCCGCAACCGATTGCCGATTGATCGACGCACCTTCGCCGCCGGGGCGCTGGCCGCATGGGCGGCTGCCGCGGGAATGGCGCAGGGCTGGGGAGTACCACGAATGACACGCTACATCAGTTTCCGCCGCCCCGATGGCACGCCCAGCTTTGGCCGCCTGCATGGCGAGACCGTCCATGACCTGGGTCAGGCGGACGGTCCGGCCTGGCTGCGCGATGCGCTGGCCGGGGATCTTGCCGCGCTGGCGCCGACCGCCAGCTATGCCCGGGCCGATGTGCGGCTGCTGCCGCTAGTGCCCAACCCGGGGAAGATCCTCTGCGTCGGCCTCAACTATGCTACCCACGTGGCAGAGACCGGCCGCGAACAGAAGGAGCATCCGGCGATCTTCACTCGCTGGGCGGATAGCCTGGTGGCCGCTGGCGATCCCGTCGTGCGACCGAAGGAATCGGTCCGGTTCGACTACGAAGGCGAACTGGCGGTCATCATCGGCAAGGGCGGCCGCCGCATCCGCAAGGCCGATGCGATGGCGCACGTGGCGGGCTTCTCGTTGTTCAACGATGTCTCCGTGCGCGACTGGCAGCGCCACAACATCCAGTTCACCCCCGGCAAGAACTGGCCCGCCACCGGTCCCTTCGGCCCTGCGATGGTCACCCCGGACGAGGTCGACGATCTGGCCGCCCAGCGCGTCCAGACGCGGGTCAACGGCCAACTGGTGCAGGACCAGCCGGTCTCGGACATGATCTGGGATGTGGCCAGCATCATTGAATACTGCAGCACCTTTACTGAACTGGCCCCGGGCGACGTGATCGCCACCGGCACGCCGGGCGGCGTCGGCGACAAGCGCAACCCGCCGCTCTACCTCAAGGCCGGGGACCGGGTGGACGTGTCCATCGGCGTGCTGGGCACGCTCACCAATCCGATCATCGATGAAGTCTGAAGAATACCCATAAGATTAGGGGAGAAGATCATGCGTTACTTCAAATATGCCGCGCTCGCGGGCGCCGCGTCGTTGGCCCTTGCCGCGCAGCCGGGCTTCGCCCAGGCTTCGGCCGCACCGGAAGCCAGCGAAGCCGACCAGGCCACCGGTGGCCTTGAAGAGATCGTGGTTTCGGCGGAACGCCGCACCGAAAGCCTCCAGCGCACCGCGCTCGCAGTTTCGGCGATCACCGGAGATGAACTCACCAAGTCAGGCGTTACGGACGCTGCGGGCGTGGG
>JAYRMP010000131.1:0-6022 GCA_041912655.1 Novosphingobium sp.
GTGTCTCGACAAGCTCGACACGAACGGATGGTGGCGGTTAGGACACCGGATATGACCAGCCTCGCCTCCCGCCTGTCCGGCCCCTCCAGCACCACGATCTTCGAGCGGATGTCGGGCCTTGCCCGCGAGCTTGGCGCGATCAACCTTGGCCAGGGCTTTCCCGACATGGCCGAGCCTGCCGAGCTGGTCGGCGCGGCGCAGCGGGCGCTGGCCGGCAGGTCCAACCAGTATCCGCCGATGCGCGGCCTGCTCGAACTGCGCGGCGCCGTCGCCGACTATTATGCCCGCGAACAAGGCCTCGCTCTGACGGCCGAGAACGTGGTCGTCACGTCCGGCGCGACCGAGGCGCTGGCGGCGAGCCTGCTGGCGCTGGTCCGTCCGGGCGACGAGGTTATCCTAGTTCAGCCGCTGTATGACGCCTACCTGCCGCTGGTCGAATGGGCGGGCGGGAGCGCCAAGCTCGTCAGCCTACAGCCGCCGCGCTGGACCCTGCCGCTGGACCAGTTGGCCGCTGCAATCGGCCCCGCCACGCGCGGCATCGTGCTCAACACGCCCAACAACCCGGTCGGCACCATGCTGGACCGCGAAACGCTCGCCGCCGTGGGGGACATCGCCGAGCGGCACGACCTGTGGGTGCTGTGCGACGAGGTGTGGGAAGGCATGGTGTTCGACGTCACGCCGCACGTCTCGCCGCTCGCGATCCCTTCGCTGGCGGAGCGGGCGGTGAAGGTGGGATCGGCGGGCAAGATCTTCTCAATGACTGGGTGGAAGGTCGGCTGGGCCATGGCCGCGCTGCCGCTCGCCGCAGCGGTCGCCGGACGTCACCAGTTCCTGACCTTCACCACCGCGACCCCGCTGCAATGGGCCGTGGCCGAGGCGCTGGCCCTGCCCGCCGAATGGCACGCCGCGCACCGCGCGCGGTATGGCGCGGCCAGGGCGCGGCTGGTGGAGGGGCTGAACTCTGCCGGGTTTGCAGTGCTGCCAGCCAGCGGCACCTGGTTCGTCACTATCGACCTTGCCGCCTCGGGCCTGCCTGCCGACGATGTGACTGTGGCCGAACGGCTGATCCGCGAGGCGCGTGTGGCCTCGATTCCCGTGTCCGCCTTCTATGCCGAGGCACCGGAACGCGGCTATCTGCGGCTGTGTTTCGCCAAGGAAGATGCGACGCTGGACGAAGCGCTGGAACGCCTCGCCCGGTTCCGCGCCGGCGCCTGATCAGCCCGCTGCCGCGACGCGCTTCCAGGTGAGGCGCGTGATGTAGGTCTTGCCGGACTTCGACACTTCCGGGACCGTCTCCAGCACGATGGTATCACGGTCGACCACCCGCACGACCCGTTCGAAAGTCGTGCCGACGCGCCCCGGCACCGAGGCGAACAGGATCAGGTGGCGCACCATGTCGCCCTCGCGGGTCCAGGTGCCGCCATAGGCGAAGAAGTCGGTGAAGCTGTCGGCCTTGGCATCACCGCGCTCGGCCCAGGCCGGGTCCATCAGGAAGCCGCCCATCCGCCCGTCCGCGGTGTACTGGAGCTGTCCCGCTGGCGGGGTGCCGAAGGTCGGCGTTCCCTTGCCGTCGCAGTAACTGACGCATTCGACCAGCCACCAGGCCCCAAGCAGATCAGTCATCGGTCATTCCTTCGGATTGGCGGGGCGCGCGCCCCGGGTGATCAGGCGCATCGTCTGGTGACGGCGCGCCTCGAATTCGTCGGCGCCGATCCGCCCGGCCATGCGCAGCACGATCAGGCCGTGGAGCGCCGCCCAATAGGCGCGCCCGATCGCCTCGGCATCGCCTTCGAGCAGCCCGGCGGCGATCATGTCCTCGACATAGTCGGTGACCGTGCGCATCGAGCGGTCCTCGGCCCGCTGCAATTCGGGCGGCTTGGGATCGGGCAGCGCATGGCCGAACATCAGGCGGTAGGCGTGCGGTTCCTCGAAAGCGAAGCCGACATAAGCCTGGCCCACCGCGCGAGAGCGCTCCCACAGGTCGGTAGTGCTGGCATAGGCCGCCTCGATCCGGTCGGAAAAGCGGTCGAGCACGGCGGCGCGGGTGGCGGCGAGCAGCGCCTCCTTGGCCGGAAAATAGCGATAGAGCGAAGCTGCCGTCCAGCCGAGCGCCCGGGCGATGGAGCGCAGCGAAGCGCCATCCGGGCCGCCCGCGGCAAACTGCCGCTCCGCCTCGGCGATGATCCGCGCGCGGGTCTCCCGGACCTGTTCCTCGGAAAGCGGTGCGGCCATGGCTTGCCATAACAAACACTGTTCGCTAGGCAAGTGCTAAACACTGTTTGGCACCACCCGGGAAGGAACCGCCATGACCGCTCAAGCCGCCGGATTGCAGAAGTATCCGCACGTATTTTCGCCGCTCCAGATCGGGCCGCACCGGCTCAAGAATCGCATCCTGATGGGTTCGATGCACACCGGCCTCGAAGACGTGCCGAACGCGGCAGAGCGGCTGTCCGCCTATTTCGCCGAACGCGCCCGCGGCGGGGTGGGCATGATCATCACCGGCGGCATCACCCCGCACCCCTCGGGCGGGCGCGGCGCGAAGCTCAGCGAACCGTCAGAGGTGCCGATGCACAGGCAGGTGACCGACGCGGTTCACGCCGCCGATCCGGACGTGAAGATCGTGATGCAGATCCTCCATTCCGGCCCGATTGCCCATGCCGAGCAGCCGGTCGGCCCCTCGGCGGTCAAGTCGCGGATCGGGCCTGCCATACCGAAGGAACTGGACGAGGACGGGATCGAGGAACAGATCGCCGCCTTCGCCAACTGCGCGGCGCTGGCCCAGCAGGCCGGCTATGACGGGGTCGAGATCATCGGCTCTGCCGGCTACCTGATCTCGACCTTCCTTGTCGAGAAGACCAACCTGCGCACCGACCGCTGGGGCGGATCGTGGGAAAACCGGATGCGCTTCCCGCTGGAGATCGTCCGCCGGGTCCGCGCGGCGGTCGGCCCGGACTTCATCCTGATCTTCCGCATCTCGGCGATGGACATGCTCCAGGGCGGGCTGGCCTGGGAAGAAGTAGTGAGCCTCGCCAAGGGGCTGGAAGCCGCCGGGGTCAACGTCATCTCCACCCACTTCTGCTGGCACGAGAGCTTCGTGCCGACCATCGCGACGATGGTCCCGCGCGCCGCTTTCACCCAGGTGACCGGGCGCCTGCGCAAGGAGCTGTCGATCCCGCTGATCACCTCCAACCGCATCAACATGCCCCACGTGGCCGAGGAAGTGCTGGCGCGCGGCGATGCCGATCTGGTCTCGATGGCGCGGCCGATGCTGGCCGATCCGGACCTCGTCACCAAGGCGCTGGAGGGCCGCGAGGACGAGATCAACACCTGCATCGCCTGCAACCAGGCCTGCCTTGACCACACCTTCACCGGCCAACTGACCTCTTGCCTGGTCAACGCCCGCGCCTGCCGCGAGACCGAGATCACCATCGCCCCGGCCGCTCCGCCCAGGCGCATTGCCGTGGTCGGCGCCGGCCCGGCGGGCCTCGCCTTTGCCACCATCGCAGCGGAGCGCGGCCACCACGTGACGCTGTTCGATGCGGCGGACGAGATCGGCGGCCAGTTCAACCTCGCCAAGCGCATTCCCGGCAAGGAGGAGTTCTACGAGACGCTGCGCTATTTCGCCCGGATGATCGAGCTGCGCGGCATCGACCTCAGGCTGAATACCCGTGTCAGCGCCGGTGACCTCGAAGGCTTCGACGAGGTCGTGCTGGCGACCGGGATCGAACCGCGCACGCCCGAGCTGCCCGGGATCGATCACCCCAAGGTCGTGCGCTACATCGACGTCATTACCGGCAAGGCTGAGGTCGGCCAGAAGGTCGCGATCATGGGCGCGGGCGGGATCGGCTTCGACGTGGCCGAACTGATCACCCACGAAGGGACTTCGGCAGCGCTCGATGTCGATGTCTTCGCCCGCGAATGGGGAATCGACTTCAGGAACCACCCGCGCGGCGGCGTCACGGGGATCGAACCGCAGGTCGCATCCAACGGACGCGAGGTGACCCTGATCCAGCGCAAGGCCAGCGCGGTGGGCAAGGGGCTGGGTCGCACGACGGGGTGGACCCACCGCCTCACCCTGCAGCGGCGCGGCGTGCAGATGGTCGCGGGCGCCGACTATCGCCGGATCGACGACGCCGGGCTGCACCTGGCGATCGAGGGCGAGGAACGGGTGCTGGATGTCGACACCGTAATCGTCTGCGCGGGGCAGGAACCGGCGCGCGGGCTCTACAATGAACTCGCCGCCGCAGGCCGCGAGGCGCACCTGATCGGCGGGGCTTACGAGGCGGGCGAACTCGACGCCAAGCGTGCAATCAAGCAGGCGACCGAACTCGCCGTGGCGATCTGAACCGCTTGCCGGACCGGCTGGCTCTGGTTAGCTGGTCCGGCAGGTTCAATTGGGGAGATCGCCATGCTTCGTCGCAAGTCCATCCTGGCCGGGCTGTTTGCCGCCGCCATGCTTGCTGCCCCGGCAGGAGCCGACGTCTGGGTCGCCGCGAATGGCGCGACGCTGGACGTGGTGGTCTATGGCAATGCCCCCGATTCGGTCGACCAGTACGCCAATGCCGCCTTGGCGATCCGCCAGACCGACTGGCACCAGTTGTGGCAGGGCGATCCCGGGCAAAAGGGCTGGATCGCGGTGGCCTGCGTGCGGCGGCCGGACGGTGAGGTCCATTTCACCTATGCAACCGAACACCCCACCGAGGAGGTCGCGCTCGATCTGGCCCGCCGCGCCGGCCTGAAATATATCGAACGCAATGGCGGTGGCTCCTTGCTCGAAGGCTGCGGCGGCGCCATCGACAACCAGGGTCAGGTTATTGCCGCGCGGTTCAAGCCGAAGGTGGCCCCCTAAAACCCCGCCGCGCTTGCCCCCAGCCCCAGCACCATCATCACTGCCAGCACCTTGATCAGGCCGAGGCGCAGGCGGAAGATCAGCACTGCGGCAATGACCGACAGCACGGCGGCGCTCCATTGCAGGCTGGCTGGATCGGGCAGGTCAAGGCTCACCGGACCAAGGCGGTGCGTTGCCACCCGGGCGAACAGCACGTGGAGCGCGAACCACAGGCTGAGGTTGGCGATCACTCCCACCACCGCTGCGGTAATCGCGGCCAGCCCGCCCTTCAGCGCGCGGGCGTGCTCCAGCCGCTCGATCCACGGCGCGAAGGTGAAGATCCACACGAAGCACGGCACGAATGTCACCCAGGTGGTCAGCGCCGCGCCGAGCACACCGGCCAGCAGCGGGCCGAACGGTTCCGGCGCACGGAAGGCGGCCAGATAGCCGACGAACTGGGTGACCATGATCAGCGGCCCCGGCGTGGTTTCCGCAAGGCCCAGACCGTCTGCCATCTCGCCCGCACTCAGCCAGCCGTAGTTCTCGACCGATTGCTGCCCCATGTAGGCCAGCACCGCATAGGCGCCGCCGAAGGTCACCACCGCCAGTTTCGAGAAGAACGCCCCCACCTTCCACAGCACGTGGTCGGGCCCCAGCAACAACAGGATCGCGGCCATCGGCGCGGCCCATGCTGTTAGGCCTAGCGCCACGGAGGTCAGGCTGGTGCGCCAAGGACGCGGTGACTGCGCCGGTGCCGCAGCGACGGGCTTCAGCGCAAGCCAGTGAGGCCGCAGCCAGGCAATCACCGTGCCGATCAGCCCCGCCCCCAGCACCACCAGCGGAAACGGCAGGCTGAACACGGCGAGGCCGAGGAAGGCGGCAACGGCGATGCCCCGCTTCAGCGGCGCGTCGAGCGCGCGTCCCGCGACCCTGAGCAGCGCCTGGACGACGATCCCCAGCACCGCCGCCTTGATCCCCAGGAACAGCGCGGCAAACCAGCCGAGCTGGGCCGCGAAGCCGTAGAGCATCGACAGGCCAAGTATCACCAGCGACCCGGGAACCACGAACAGCAGCCCCGCCGCGAGGCCGCCCTTCACCCCGTGCAGCTTCCAGCCGATCCACGTGGCCAGCTGCTGTGCCTCGGGCCCCGTCAGCAGGTGGCAGAAGTTCAAGGCATGGAGGTACTGCTCCTCA
>JAYRMP010000132.1:0-5537 GCA_041912655.1 Novosphingobium sp.
TGTCCTGACTGGCCAGGGCATAGGTAAGGCGTCCATCTTCGGCTGGCGGGGTCACCGGGTCCTTGTCGCGCTGCCGCTCCGACAGGGCGAGCCACGATCCGCCATCCAGCGCTATAAGGTGGACGCGCTGGGTCCAGCTGTCCCGGCCCGGCTCCAGCGGCGGGTAATCGAACGACAGGCTGCCATCGGGCAGGGCCCGCACCGTCACCGGGCGGCCATCGAGCTGGTAGCGCCCGGCGATACCCCCAGGCCGGACCTGATCACCGGGGGCAAGAGTGAAGGACGCGCTTTCCAGCTGGCGCGAATAGCTTTCGCTCCACCATGCAGTGGAATCATCGGCGGCGGGCAGGTGCCCGCCCGCGGGAAACAGCCGTTTGCCGTCGGTGGGGTCGAGTTGCAGGCCGGCGAGGAATGCGGGGTCGGAGAACAGCGCGGCGATCGCCGCAGCATCCGGATGCCCGGTGATGCGCAGTTCACCCGCGCTTTCCGAATAGGCCAGGCTCAGCCCGTGGCGGGCTGCGACGCCCGCCAGCCAGGCTTCGCGCAGCCCGCCGCCGGGCCGGTCGAAGCCGCCGGCCAGCGGGAACAGCACCCAGGTTCCCGCGCGCGAGCGGAAGATCGGGGCGTAGAGCGTGCCTTCATCCAGCCGCACCAGCAGCACATCGATCCCGGAGTGACGGGTGCGGATCAGTTCGATCTGCGCCTGCTCCTCGTCGCTCGACCAGGAGAGCTCACCCGTGCGGTCGCGGTAGACGATGTGGTAGCGGTTATCGCTGTCGCGGCTGACCGTGGCGATATCAAATCGCGCCTCGGCGCCTTCGCCGCCTGGTATCCAGAAATCGCCTTCCAGCGCAGGCTCGATCCCGCGGGCATCCGGCGGCAGGGAAACCGCCTCGCTGGTCAGGGGAGGCGGCAGGATGCAGGCTGAGAGCGTCAGCGCCAGCAGCGCTGCGATGCCGTTGCGGATCGTCCGTCTGCGCATGGCCCCTCCTTGCGCCGGGAATGGCACAGGGTGTGGGGCCAGTCCTTGCGCAAGGTCAAGCGGCCGTTGGATCAGCCCTGCAGCAAGGCGCGGGTCGCGGCGGCGACATCGGCCTGGCGCATCAGGCTTTCGCCGACCAGGAAGGTCCGCGCGCCGCAGGCGGACAGCCGGACAAGATCGGCGTGGCCGTTGATCCCGCTTTCGCTGACCAGCAGCGTGCCTTCGGGCGCCAGCGGGGCAAGCCGTTCGGTGGTGCCGATATCGGTGACGAAGCGCTTGAGATCGCGGTTGTTGACCCCGATCAGGCGGCTGTGGAGCCGCGCGGCGCGCTCCATTTCAGCCTCGTTGTGGACCTCGACCAGCACGTCCATCCCGCGTTCGCGGGCAGCGGACTCGATCTCTGCCATGGCCACGTCATCCAGCGCGGCGACGATGATCAGGATCGCATCGGCGCCGATCGCGCGGGCCTCGGCCACCTGCCAGGGATCGACCATGAAGTCCTTGCGCAGCACCGGCAGGTCGCAGGCGGCGCGGGCGGCGACCAGGTAATCCTCGTGCCCCTGGAAATAGGGGGCATCGGTCAGTACCGACAGGCAGGCCGCGCCGCCCGCCTGATAGGCGGCGGCATGGGCCGGGGGATCGAAATCGGCGCGGATCAGGCCCTTGGAGGGGCTGGCCTTCTTGATTTCGGCAATCAGGGCAAAGCCGGTGGCGGCGCGGGCGCGCAGCGCCGCTTCGAACCCGCGCGGGGCGCTTTGCGCGGCGGCGCGGGCATCAAGGTCAGCTTGGCTGGCGAGCGGTTTGCGCGCGGCGACTTCGAGGCGCTTGGCGTCGCAGATTTCGGTCAGCTTGTCGGTCATTTCACGGTCTCGATCCAGCAATCCAGCAGCGCCTTGGCGAGGCCCTTGTCCACGGCTTCGGCGGCTTCCTCGACGCCTTCCAGCCAGTCCTCGACCTGCCCCGCGACCAGCAGCGCGGCGGCGGAATTGAGCAGGACGGCATCGCGGTAGGCGCCGGGTTCGCCCTCCAGCAGGCGGCGCAGCGCGGCAGCGTTGTAGGCAGCGTCACCGCCGCGCAGTTCGTTCAGCGGATGCGGGAAAAGGCCGGCGCGGTCGGGCGTGATCTCGGTGCCGATGCCGTGGAGGCCGATTGCCGCCATGTAGCTGGTGCCGGCGATCGAGATCTCGTCCAGCCCCTCCGCGCCCGAGACGATCAGCGCAGCTTCGGTGCCGAGCAGTTCCATCGCGTCGCGGTACAGCGCGATCAGTCCGGGATGCGAGACCCCGACCAGCTGGCGGCGTACTTCGGCCGGATTGGCCAGCGGTCCGCACAGGTTGAAGATGGTCCGCCGTCCCAGCGCCTTGCGGATCGGGGCAATCCGGGCGAGCGCGGGGTGGTGCGCCTGGGCGAAGAGGAAAGCGATGCCAAGGTCGGGCAGCGTTTCTTCGGCCAGGTCCGAGGCGCGATTGAGGTTGAGGCCCAGTGCTTCCAGAGTATCGGCGCCGCCGGCCTTGCTCGACGCGGCGCGGTTGCCATGCTTGGCGACCGGCACGTCGCAGGCGGCGACAACCAGCGCGACCGCGGTCGAGACATTGAGGCTGTGCTGCCCGTCACCCCCCGTGCCGCAGACGTCGATTGCGCCAGCGGGGGCGGAAATGGTCCGCATCCGTGTGCGCATCGCGCGGACTGCCCCGGCCAGTTCCTGCGCGGTTTCGCCGCGATCGGCCATTTCGATCAGGGTCGCGGCTATGGCCTCGTCGTCCATCGCGCCGTCGAGCATGCGCCCGAACAGCGCCTCGGCCTGTTCGAGCGACAGCGTCATGCGACGGCCTGCGCCTCGATCCCGCAGATGCGCAGGAAATTGGCGAGCATCGCGTGGCCGTGCTCGGTCGCGATGGATTCGGGGTGGAACTGGACGCCGTGGATCGGCAGCTCCTTATGACGGAAGCCCATGACGTGGCCGTCGTCGGAGGTGCAGTTGACCACCAGCCCCTCGGGCACGTCGTCGACGATCAGCGAGTGATAGCGCGTGGCCATGAACGGCGATGGCAGGCCGGCGAACAGCCCGGTGCCATCGTGGGTGACCGGCGAGGTCTTTCCGTGCATCAGCCCGCCGCGCACCACCTGCCCGCCGAAGTACTGCCCGATCGACTGGTGACCGAGGCACACGCCGAGCAGTGGCACCTTCGCCTCGGCGCAGGCGCCGACCAGGTCGAGGCTGATCCCCGCCTCGTTCGGAGTGCAGGGACCGGGCGAGATCAGGTAGCCCTTCGCGCCGCTCGACACGGCCTGCCCGGCAGAGATCGCATCGTTGCGCACCACCTCTACCCTGGCACCCAGTTCCATCAGGTAATGGACCAGGTTCCAGGTGAAGCTGTCGTAATTGTCGATGACGAGGATGTCGGCCATGGCCGGCTCCATAGGCGGGTGCTGCAGCTTTTGCCAGTGCCTCAGGATTTACCGGCAAACCGGTCGCTGGCGCGCACCAGCCCGTCGGTTATGCCGGGCTCGGTGTAGAGGTGGCCGCCATCGGGCACGATCTGCAGGTCCACCTCCGGCCAGGCCCGCTTCAGCGCCCAGGCCGCAGCCGGGGGTGTGCAGCAATCGTGGCGACCCTGGACGATCACGCCGGGAATCCCGCGCAGCCGCTCCGCGCCCTTCAGTAGCTGGTCCGGTTCCAGCCAGCAATCGTGGCGGAAGAAGTGGTTCTCGATTCTGGCCACGGCGACCGCATGGTCGTCGGCGGTGAAATCGGCCATCATGTCGGGATCGGGCAGCAGGGTGACGGTCACCGCTTCCCACATCGACCAGGCCTTGGCGGCAGCGAGGCGCACCTCGGCGTCCTCGCTGGTCAGGCGGCGGTGGTACGCCTCCAGCAGGTCGTGGCGTTCGTCCGCCGGGATGTGGCGGGAAAAGTCCTCCCACGCCTCGGGGTAAAGCTCGCTCGCGCCGTAGCGGTAGAGCCAGTCGTATTCCGCCCGGCTGCCAAGGAAGATGCCCCGCAGCACCAGCTGCGAGACCCGCTCGGGATGGGTCTGGGCATAGGCGAGGCTGAGCGTCGAACCCCAAGAACCGCCGAACACCAGCCACTTCTCATGCCCGGCCATCTCGCGCAGCCGTTCGATATCGGCGACGAGGTGCCAGGTCGTGTTCGCCTCAAGGCTGGCGAAGGGCTGCGAGCGCCCGCAGCCGCGCTGGTCGAACAGCAGCACGTCGTAGAGCGCCGGATCGAACTGGCGGCGCTGGCCCTCGCTGCAGCCGCTGCCCGGGCCGCCATGGAGGAACACCGCCGGCTTGCCGCCGGGCGTGCCGCATCGCTCCCAGTAGATCGAGTGGCCGTCGCCCACGTCGAGCATCCCGCTCGCATAAGGTTCGATCGGCGGATAGAGCGTGCGGCGTTCCGTGCTCATGGCCATGCTCACGGTGCCTTGGTCGCCAGCAGGCGCGCCAGGTCCTTTTTCCAGAACTTCGCCCAGGTGTGGGTGCCGTGTCCCTTGGTTTCCTTCGTGGCGGGGAGCAGGATGAACCGCGCCTGCTTCATCCGCTTGGCGTGCTTCTGCGCCATGCCGAGTTCGGGCGGATTGATGAAATCGTCGCCAGAATTGACCCACAGCACCGGTACGGTGATCGCCTTGAGTTTCGGCTCGGGATTGTAGTCGCGCGAGGAATCCAGCTGGTAGATCTGGTCATTGGCGTCGAGATCGCCCTTGGCCCGCGCCTCATAGGCTTCGGCCAAATACTTCTCGGCCTTGATCCGCGTCGGGTACTGGTCCTGCAGCGCCACCGGGTTCGCGCCCGCAATCATCGAGAGGTAGCGCGCGGTGCGCAGCCCGCTTTCGGGCGAGGCGGTGTAGTTGCCGCCGTTCCACAGCGGATCGGCCTTGATCGCGTCGATCGACATCTGCCGCCACATCCGGTTGCGCCCGGCAATCTCCATCGCGTTGCAGGCAAACGGCGCGAGGCGGCGGGCAAAGCCGGGATGCTCGGTCCCCCAGACGAACGCGTGCATGCAGCCCATCGAGGTGCCGAGGATCAGCTCCAGCCGGTCCACGCCCAGCCCCTCGGTCAGCATCCGCTTCTGCGCCGTGACCATGTCGGCATAGGCATAGCGCGGGAAGGCCATCTTCATCCCGTCACTGGGCTTCGAGCTTTTGCCGTGGCCGATGTTGTCGGGCAGGATCACGTAGTACTTGGTGATGTCGAGCGGCTGGCCCTTGCCGAACAGTTCGTCGGCAAATTGCGGGCGGAAGAACTGCCAGCCCGAACCGCCCGTGCCGTGGAGCACCATCACCGCGTTGTCGATCTTCCCGTCCGGCCCGCGCCGCGGAGTGCCGAGCGTGGTGACGTGGAGGCGAAGGTCCATCGTCTCGCCAGTGGAGAAGCGGAAATCCTTCAGCGTCACGTCGCGCTCGGCGGAGCGTTTCTGCCAGTCTTCGGCGTGGGAAGGCGTGGCGATCAGGGCTGCGAGGGGTGCCGCAAGGGCGAGGATCAGTTTGCGCATGGTGCCATCATAGCGCCTCGTTCGGGAATGGTAATCCTTCCCCTTGGTCCGTTC
>JAYRMP010000133.1:0-5346 GCA_041912655.1 Novosphingobium sp.
CAAACTCCACCATAACGATGAACCCGGTGGCCACCAGCGACGCCGCATTCCGGGGTGGGGCATGCCCCACCCCGGAATACACCATCGCCTACACCGGAAATTACACCACGAGCGCGGACGCTAACGCCGCGTCTACGAACAGCGCTTTATTCGAGCCTCGGCAATTTCGCGTGCCGGTGCCTTCCGGAGCATGTTCCAGTAAACCACCATTGGAACTCCTGACGCATGCTTCCGTGTAAGAAGAAGGACCTTGGTCGTCCGAAGTGGCTGAGCGCTCATGATTGCTTTTGCCCAGCCAAGCCTCGGGCTGTGCCCCGCGATTTGCTTGTCTCGGCGCAGCTGAACTGACGAAATCCCGCCCCACCAGAGACTCCCGTCCTTGCGCGGCAAGACTTCGTTCAAGTCCTCAAAACCATTCGTATTCACCACACGCCCAACGAAAGCAGCGTCGTAACAGCTACCATTCGCTTCAACGACCTCAGCGGCTGTGGGGCCGCCTTGAGATGCAACAACCAGGGCTGCGCCAAAAATCTGCGTTATGGCGTTCATGCGGTCAGCTTAGCTATACGCTGAATGTCCGCAATGTCGTCGTGTCCGGAACGGCAGTTCCCGGCCTGAATTCTTGAAAAGCCGTCACCAGAGGCCCAGCCGGGATTTGTCCGCACCGCTTCGGGTTCAGAGGGACTGAAACACCACTCTCCCGCCGATCAGGGTCAGGCGCAGGCGCTCCGCCGTCAGGTCCGCGAGGACACCCGCAAGAGTGCCTTCGCACAGGATCAGGTCGACAGCCTGGCCGGGCACGATCTCGCCCCGGCAATAGAGTGCCAGCGCCTGCATGGGTGAAAGCCGCTGCCCCGGCCCCAGCACCGCCCCGCCCGCGGTCCGCCGCGTCACCGCGCTGCGCATCGCCAGCCAGGGATCGGCGCTGGCATAAGGCGCGTCCGAACCGCCGAGCAGCGGGATGCCTGCCGCCGCGAGGCTGGCTGCGGGGTAGAGTTCCTCGCCCCGCGCCTCACCCAACGTTGCGCGATAGCGCTCGCCCCGGTCGTGGATGAAGGCGGGGTTGGTGGCAACCGTCAGCCCCATCGCCGCGATCACCGGCACGAAATCCGCCGGGATCAGCCCGCCATGCTCGATCCGGTCGCCCGCCGCTGCACCGCCCGCCATGTCGAGCGCGGCAAGGTAAAGTGCCAGTTCGGCCTCGGTCACGCAGTGCGCGGCCACGTTGCGCCCCGTCCTGCGCGCCCAGCCGATCCGGGCGGCAAGGTCGTCCAGCGGCGGCGGATCGCGCTCGTCGAAGGCGATCTTGAGCGGGCCGAGCTCGTAGCCCGGCCCCGCTTCCAGCCGCTCGCTCCCCATCAGCACCAGCCGCTGCGGCACTGCGCCGCTGAGGATCGCGGCCTCCTCCGGCCCGTTGTGCGCCGTGGCATCGGTGAGCGCGGTGAGGCCCAGCGCGGCGAGCCGATCCCCCTCCGCCCCAAGGTCCGGCAGCGCCTGCGGCAGCGCCCGGGCGAGCCAGGCATCCTCCCGCCAGAAGCGCCCGGTGGGACGGCCATCCGCATCGCGCTCCGCGCCGGAGGGTAGTTCCTGCCCGCCGAGCAGCGACAGCGCCGCCGAATTGAGCACGCGCAGCGCGCCCGTCCGGTCGGCGAGCCGCACTGGCCGATCCGCCACCCAGCCATGGAGCAGCACCGCATCGGGCAGGCCGCAGGCGCGCTCGTCATAGCCGACCGCGCGAATCCACGCGCCTGCCGGTGCGCTGCGCAGGCGTGCGGCAATCGCGCGGGGATCGGTCAGGCCCGCGAGATCGACCGACTGCCGCCGCGCCGCCAGCGCCAGCAGGTGAAGGTGGTGATCGTGCAGCCCCGGCAGCAGCACCCCGCCCTCACCGTCGATCTCCTCGCCCCCGGCAGGCAGCTTCGGCCCGACCGCAGCGATGCTGCCATCCGCCAGGGCAACGTCCACGGGCTCCGCGCCCCAGGGCCGGACATTGCGGAGCACCAGCCTCATGCCAGCCGCTCCGCATGAGCCGCCGCGACGCGTGCCATGGCCATGTCGATCAGGCCGCGTGATCCCGCCAGCACCCGCGTTGCGGCTTCCAGCCCGGTCAGCGGATCGGCCAGCGCATCGCCGAGGAAGCGCGGCTCGCCTGCGTCCCAGCGCACCAGTCCGCCCGCCACCGCGCAATCATCGCCAAAGCCGACCCGCGCCGCGCCTTCGCCGCTGAAGCCATGCGCGGTGATCGCCACCCAGGCGAGGTGCGGGAACCGCGCCGGTTCCAGCCCCAGCCGCGCCAGGGCCGCCGGGCGAGCGCTGGTCACCACCGCGTCGGCATCCCCCAGCAGGGCTTGCAGTTCGGCGCGTCCGGCATCGCTCGCAAGATCGAGTACGACCCGCCGCTTGCCGCCATTGAGCAGCGCGTCGAGCCGGGGGGAGGACTGCGGCGTCGGATCGGGGCGGCGCAGGCTTTCGACCCGCACCACCTCGGCCCCCATGCGTGCCAGCAGGCCGGCGCAGAGCGGTCCGGCCCACAGCGCGGACAGGTCCACCACCTTGCGCGGCACCTGCCTGCCGCCCGGTGCGGCAAGCGGCAGCGGCGCGGCCTCGCCCAGCACGGCCACCGGCAGTTGCAGTTCCACGGCGCGGCGGCGAAACTCGGTGGCTGGCAAGGTGCGGGCGAGCGCTTCGAGCGCGGGCCACGGCTCGCCGCTTGCGCCTGTCAGCGCCGGAATCACCTCGCGGTCCTCCTCGCGCGCGAGGTTGAGCGCGGTCCAGCCGTCGGCAGCCTCAAGCAGGCGGCAATGGCGGTTGGCAGAACTGCGGCCCGGCGTGTCGAGCCCGCCGGGCGCATCGCGTTCCAGCAGCTGCGCAGGCGTGAGGCCGAACGGCGCGGTCCGCTCCGCCAGCAGGGTGTGGAGCCGTTCGATCACGGCAGGTCCGCGTGGATCAGGCCCCAGCGGCGCGCCTGCCCCGCGCCAATGCGAAAACCGCCCAGCGCCAGCCACAGCAGGCGGTGGCGGCCGATCGCTCGCGCCAGGGTGACCGTACCGCCCGCCCCAGGGATCAGCCCCATGCGCAGTTCGGGCAGTTGCACCAGCAGGTTGGGCGCGGCGAGCCGGCGCGCGGCGGCGGCGGGAACCTCGATCCCCGAACCGATGCAGGCGCCGTGAAGGTGGACCTCGGCGCGCGTCCCCAGCAGGTGCAGCACCCGCGCGCAGCTGCGCTGCATGCGGATGACGTGAGCGGCGGCAAGGTCCTGCGCCGAGCCGAATTCCGCCAGCGCGCCGCCGGTGGAAAAGCAGCGGCCATCGGCCTTGAGGATCAGGCGCGGCTCGCTCGGGTCTTCGAGCACGTTGACCAGCGCTTCGTAGAGCGCATCGCGCATCGCCGCCGACATCGCGTTGCGGCTGGCGGGCGAGGCCAGCGTCAGGGTGACGGTGTCGCCTGCGCGTTCAAAGCGGACCTCGCCGCCGGGGATGTCACCCGCGACACCACGTCCGGCCAGCCAGCGGCGGAACTCCGTCCCGCCGAGCAGGGTCGAATAGGCCAGCGATTCGAGTTCCAGCGCCGCCGCGAAGGCGAGCCCCTCCCCCAGACGCAGCACCCGCGCGAGTGTGGCGGTCGCGACGGGACTGGCGGCAGCGGTCGCCCGGACCGCCTCCAGCTGCGCGTCGATCCGTTCAGGGGCAACGCTGACCCACGGCTCAGGGGCATCGGCGCGGCAGGTGATCATCGCATCGTAAAGCGCCGGATCGAGCGGCGGCAGCTCCCCCGCGCGGTCCACCGCCACCGCGACCGCACCCGGTGGCACCCGCGCGCCCGGCGCGAGCACCACCAGCGGCGAACCGGCCAGCGGCGAATGCGCTTCAGCGCCGATGAGGTCAGACGGGGCGGAGGACATGGCCGCTGTCATCGGCCATTCCGCCGCCCCGGGCAATGATTCAGATCGTCGGCTCAGTCGCCGCCGAGCTCCCAGTGCCGCGCCATCAGCCGCACCGCGGTCTCGGCGAGGTCGGCCGGGACTTCCGGATACATCGGCAGCGGCTTTTCCTTGCTCGGCAGGGCAATGGTCGCGGTGGCCCGCACCGTTTCCTCGCCGCGCTGGTTGATGAACTTCGCCGCGACGTCGACCAGGTTCTGGCCGTTCTCGGTGCGCTTGCCGAGCACTTCGCCGCTCACCCGCTGGACGTCGCCCATGTAGTTGAACTTGCGGATCTCGTCGTGGACATGGACGATGATCCCGTCGTCGCCCGCCCAGTCGTTGAGGTACTGCCACAGGTAGTTCTCGCGCATCACCCCGTAGTCGTAGGCCATCGGGTTGCCGATCGCCTGGGCCCAGACCGGGTCCCAGTGGAGCCGCTGCGCGACGTCGGGGATGCCGTGCTCGTTCTTCACATAGAACGGCGCAATCCGCTGGCGGTTCTTGTGCGCGCGGCGGTTGGCGGTGGGGGCATAGGGGGTGAAGCCATAGCCGGCGGCGTGGAAACAGATCACGTCGGTGACGGTCAGCGGGCCCTTGGCCTGGAGGCCGAGCGAATCGCCCTTCTCAACGTCCTCGAAGTACCGCTTGGTGCCGCCTTGCACCTTTTCGGCGGCGTAGATGTCCTCGATCGCCTGCCACTCCTCGTCGGTGTAGGTGGCAGGTTCGATGGCCGAATACTTGCCCTTCTTCACCGCGGTCTTGCGTTCGGTCAGGACGCGAAGAATGTCATAGGTTGCAACCACTTCGGCGCGCTGGTTGACCTTCACGCGGCGGCTGGTGATGATCACCGAACGGCCCGCGAACTCCGACTGCTTGACCTCGCAGGTCAGATCGCCGCCAAAGCTGTAGATGCTGTCGCCGGGACGGACCGGGCGATAGAAATTGAAGTCCGAACCCGAAACGAACACGTGGATGCCGCGAAACAGGCTCTTTTTCAGGGCCTTGATCTCGTCAGGAACGGGATCGCCCTTCATCGTCTTGTTGATCTGGCCGACCATCATTCCCGGTGCGATCACCCCGCCCCAGCGGGTCTTCTTCGCGTAATTGGGATCGGTGAACAGCGGATTGTCGTCACCGCAGCCATAGGCCCAGTTGCGGATCGAATCTTCCGAAGCGGTCTGGACATATTCAGCGGTCTTCATCGGCTCCCAGAAGCCGATCAGCTTGCGCTGCCGCTCGATATCCGAGTCGAGAATTTCGTAAGCGACGGCTTTCTGCCATTCCTCGCTCTGCTTGATGTCGGTCTTCGCTTCGGTCATTCCATTGCTCCTTGATCCCAGTTGTATAACTAGGTAATAGATGCCGGGTAGCGAGGCAAGGATTTTGAGCATGACCCAGGTACGGCGCATCAGCGACGCGCTCAA
>JAYRMP010000134.1:0-5100 GCA_041912655.1 Novosphingobium sp.
TTTTCGGCGCCAGGGCGAGGAACTTGCCGGGGTTCTGCTTGATCCATTCCATGCCGAGACGCTTCGCCTCGGCATCGCGCTCGACTTCATCGAGGCCGGGGCGGGCCATCAGTTCCGTCACCACCGGCGCATCGGGAGAGTAGTCCCCGGTTGCCGTGTCGTGGTTGCCGGTCAGCAAGGTATAGCCGCCATTGGTCGAGACCATGACCCAGTGGCCAAGCTGTTCGTGGTTGCGCACGCTCCAGGGCAGCACGGTCAGCACGGCAACCCCCAGCACCATCAGGCCTTCGCCCAGCAGGCGGGGGAAGCGGCGCCACACGTCCTTTTGTCCCAGCCATTCGATCGCGAAAAGCAGCGGGATGACCACCATGGACTGCGCCTTCACCAGCGTCGCGAAGCCGAAGATCAGCCCGGCCCCCACAAGCTGCCAGCGGCTGGTGCGCGTCATCACTGTCCAGCATCCGGCCAGCAGCAGCATGGTGTAGAACACTTCAGTCAGTGCCAGCGGGACATAGCCGATCGCGTTGGGATAGACCGCGAGCAACAGCAGACCCATGCGCGCGGCGGCCTCGTTGCGGAACAGGCGGCGGCCCATCGCCAGCGTCAGCACGCCGGTCAGCATGGCGCTGACAAGGTTGAACAGGCCCAGCACCACTGTCGAGGCGCCGAACTGCGCGAAGACCAGCGAGAGTGCGATCGGCCAGCCCGGCGGCCAGAACGCGGTCGGCGCCCCGTCCGTATCGAGATAGCCATGCCCGGCGGCGAGGCTGACGGCGCGGTCGTAATACCAGGCAGCGTCGGATGTGGGCGCCACGTCGATCATCAGCACCGCGACGCGCAGCGCGAAATAGAGCGCCCAGATCATCAGGAGTACCGAACGGTCCGAGCCGAACCATTCGAGCCGCAGGGCCAGACGCGACGGGCGCGTGGGGAAACGGAGGATGTCGGCGCTCATGGGACCAGTTCGTTAGCCCGGCAGGCTTAAGATCGCATTATCTTTGTTGGGGTTCTGCCTCGCGGTCGTGCCGTGGGGTTGTTCTTCCGCCGCCCGGCCCCCACTATCCGCCGCATGACCGAAACCCGCTTTCACGAAATGCCCGACGGGCGCCAGATCGCCTATCGTTTCACACCCGGAAACGGCCCGGCCCTCGTTTTCCTGCCCGGCTACATGTCCGACATGGCGGGT
Organism: Novosphingobium sp.; assembly: GCA_041912655.1. Lineage (GTDB taxonomy): Bacteria > Pseudomonadota > Alphaproteobacteria > Sphingomonadales > Sphingomonadaceae > Novosphingobium. The sequence goes on from JAYRMP010000134.1 coordinate 1,187, forward strand.
GGCAAGGCCACTGCCGTGTTCGACATGGCGCAGGCCACCGGCTTCCCCTGCCTGCTGCTCGACTATTCGGGCTGCGGCGAAAGCCCGGGTGATTTTGCCGACGGCACGCTGACGCGCTGGAAGCAGGAGATCCTGGCACTGATAGAGGCGCTGGGGCTGGAGGACGTCGTGCTCGCCGGTTCGTCGATGGGCGGCTGGCTCATGCTACTGGCGGGGCAGGCGCTGGGCGGAAAGCTCAAGGGCCTGATCGGCATTGCCGCCGCGCCGGACTTCACCGAATGGGGCATTCCGCAGATGGACAAGGCCCTGCTGGCCGATGGCGAGACGATCTGGGAAGACAATCCCTATGGTCCCGAGCCGACGCCGACTCATCCCGGCTTCTGGGCGGACGGGCAGGCGAATCTGCAACTGGAAGGGCCGATCGCGATCGATTGCCCGGTGCGCCTGCTCCATGGCCAGTGCGATCCGGACGTGCCCTGGGACATTTCGCTGCAGCTCGCGGAAAAGCTCCGTTCAGCCGATGTGCAGGTCACGCTGATCAAGGACGGCGATCACCGCCTCTCGCGCGAATCCGACATTGCCCTGCTGCTGCGTACCGTGGCGGAGCTGGTCCTTCCCCGCGCCGGGGCGGCAGACTGACCGGAGCCGTCCCCCCATGCCCCTTACTCTCATGCTTCCCCTGATGCTGGCCCAGGTTGGCGGCTTCGACCTCAACAACCCTTACGCGTCTGCCCTGCCGCGCGAGATCGTCGAGAAGAAGGCTGATCAGGACCGCAAGCGCCGCGAGGAAGCGGCGATGAACAGCGTGGCCGTGCCGGTGGCGCGGTCGAATGCCGGCTGTATGGCGGCGGTGGAAGCGAATGCCGAGAAGTCGGCCGAGCTTGCGCGTGATGCCATGAAGGACGCCATCGGCCGCGAGCGCGTGCGCGCCGGGCTGTGCCTTGGCGTGGCGCTGAGCGATCTCGGCCAATGGGACGAGGCGCGCGAAGCGTTTGTGGCGGCACGCGATTCCGCTGCAGCCGAGGACCACGCGAGCCGTGCCCGGCTGGGTGAGATGGCGGGCAATGCGGCGCTCGCCGCAGGCCAGCCCGGGCAGGCGCTGGGCGTGCTTGCGCCTGCCGCCAGCGATGCCGAAGCGGCAGCCGATCCCGAAATGACCGCCGCCATCGCGCTCGACCGCGCCCGCGCGCTAGTGGCTCTGAATCAGCCGGACGAGGCCGCCGATGCTTTGGCCAAGGCACGCACGGCGCAGCCGGATAATGCACAGGCCTGGCTGCTCTCGGCCACGCTCTCGCGCCGTCAGAACAAGTTGGCGGTCGCGCAGACGCAGATCGAAAAGGCTGCCGAACTGGCACCGCGCGACGCGGAGATTGGCCTCGAAGCGGGCGTGATCGCGGTGCTTTCGGGCAACGATGCGGCGGCGCGGCGCAGCTGGAGCTCGGTTCTGGCCATGGCGCCTGAAAGCGATTCGGCGGCCACAGCAAAACAGTACATCGCCCAACTCGGGCCTGAGACGAAGTCCACGCCATGATTCCCCTGTCCGTCCTCGATCTCGTCACCGTTCGCGAGGGCGGGACTGTGGCCGAAGCGCTGGCGATCACCGCCGAAACCGCCCGCGCCGCGGAGCGCGCAGGCTACAAACGCTACTGGGTGGCCGAGCATCACGGCATGGAAGGGATCGCCGGGGGCGCGACTTCGGTCGTGCTGGCGCATATCGGAAACGCCACCAGCACGATCCGCATCGGCGCGGGCGGGATCATGCTGCCCAATCACACGCCTTACGTGATCGCCGAGCAGTTCGGCACCCTCGCGGCGCTGTTTCCCGGCCGGGTGGACCTTGGCCTTGGCCGTGCGGCTGGGGCGGACGGGCGCCTCGCCAATGCCCTGCGCAAGGATATCGTTGGCGCCGCCGAGCGCTTTCCGCAGGATGTGGTGGAATTGCAGGCCCGCTTTGCCGGACAGGCAGTGGGCGGCGTCGCCTCGCCGCAGGCGGCGGGTGCGGACGTCGAGATGTGGATTCTCGGCTCCAGCCTGTTCGGCGCGCAGCTCGCGGCTATGCTGGGGCTGCCCTATGCCTTTGCTTCGCATTTCGCGCCCGCGATGCTCGACGAGGCCGCGCGGATCTACCGCGAACGGTTCCAGCCCTCGCAAGTGCTCGACAAGCCACATTTCATGGCGGCGATCAACGTTCTGGCTGCCGAGACCGAGGAGGAGGCGCGTTATCTCGCCTCGTCTACCGACCAGAGCTTTGTCGCACTGCGCACGGGCATGCCGGGCAAGCTCAAGCCGCCGGTGCGCGATTACCGCGAATCGCTTCCTGCTTCGGCCCGAGCCATGCTGGAACAGGTCCGTTCGGTCAGTGCCGTGGGCACGCCGGAGCAGGTGCGCGCGGATATCCAGGCCTTCATCGAACGCACGGCGGCGGACGAACTGATTGTCGGCGTCGCCACGTTCGATCCGGCGGCGCAGCAGCGATCCCTCGAATTGACCATGCAGGCATTACACTGACAGGTTGATCCTGATCAGAGTAAGAGAATTACGCATCAGGCATTGACCGCGAGCAGAAATTACAGGAACGGGAGCGGCCATGAGCAAAGCAGACGTCGTCATCGTGGGAGCAGGGCATGGCGGGGCGCAGTGCGCCATCGCGCTTCGCCAGAACGGCTTCGAGGGAACCATCACCGTCATCGGCCGCGAGCCGGAATATCCCTATGAGCGCCCGCCGCTCTCGAAGGAGTATTTCGCGCGCGAGAAGACCTTCGACCGCCTCTACATTCGCCCTCCGACGTTCTGGGCCGAGAAGGAGATTACCTTCAAGCTCGGCACCGAAGTGACCGCGGTCGATCCCGCTTCGCACGAACTGACGCTGTCGAACGGCGAGACTTACGGCTACGGCAAGCTGGTCTGGGCCACCGGGGGCGATCCGCGCCGCCTGTCCTGCGCGGGCGCCGAACTGGCGGGCATCCACGCCGTGCGCACCCGCGAGGACTGCGACACGCTGATGGCCGAAGTCGATGCGGGCACCAAGAACATCGTCGTCATCGGCGGCGGTTACATCGGCCTTGAAGCGGCAGCGGTGCTGTCGAAGATGGGCCTCAACGTCACTCTGCTCGAAGCGCTGCCGCGCGTGCTGGCGCGCGTCGCGGGCGAAGAGCTTTCGGCCTTCTACCAGAAGGAACACGCCGATCACGGTGTCGACCTGCGCACCGGCGCCATGGTCGACAGCCTGGTAGGCGATGGCCACCGGGTTACCGGCGTGAAGCTCGCCGATGGCGAAGTGATCGCCGCCGAAGCGGTGATCGTGGGCATTGGCATTGTGCCTGCTGTCGCGCCGCTGATCGCGGCCGGCGCGGCTGGAGCCAACGGCGTCGACGTGGACGCATACTGCCGCACCTCGCTTCCTGACATCTACGCCATCGGCGACTGTGCATCGTTCGCCTGCGATTTCGCGGGCGGCAATGTGATGCGGGTCGAATCGGTGCAGAATGCCAACGACATGGCGACGAACGTCGCCAAGGCCATCTGCGGCGACGAGAAGCCCTACAAAGCGTTCCCGTGGTTCTGGTCCAACCAGTATGATCTGCGCCTGCAGACCGCCGGCATCAACATGGGTTTTGACCAGACCGTGATCCGCGGCAATCCGGACGAGCGCGCCTTCTCGGTGGTTTACCTGAAGCAGGGTAAGGTCGTCGCAGTGGACTGCGTCAACATGGTCAAGGACTATGTGCAGGGCCGCAAGCTGGTGGAAGCCGGCACCGCGCCCGATCTTGAGAAGCTCGCCGACAAGGACGTGCCGCTCAAGGAACTGATGTAAGGCGAGCCTGCGCCCAGGCGGCGGCTTCGGCCACCACCAGGTCCGGATCGTTCAGCAAGGGCCCGACCTGTGCAAGCAGGGCGGGCCTTTTGCTGTTGCC
>JAYRMP010000135.1:0-4685 GCA_041912655.1 Novosphingobium sp.
GCAACACGCCGACCTCGACCAGATCGTGACCCACGCACTGCAGTGGGAGCGGGCTGGTGTTGCAAGGAAGGCCGGGCCTTCCGCACCGCCGTCAGGCGGACAAAAGACTCCTCGCCAACCGACTCTGTCGCTTGACTTGCCCGCCCCGCCCCCTTAACGGCGCGGCTTCAAATTTCGCGGCCTTCTGCCGCACCCGAGGATATCATGAAGATTCGCAACAGCCTCAAGTCGCTCAAGGGCCGCCACCGGGACAACCGCGTGATCCGCCGTCGTGGCCGGACCTATGTGATCAACAAGACCAACCGCCGCTTCAAGGCGCGCCAGGGCTGATTGCACTGGGGCTGGCCGGCACGTCCGGCTGGTGAGTTTCACGGCCCGCCTCCGGTACCGGGGTGCGGGCCGAAACTGTTTCTGCCACAAGGAAATCAGACGATGGGCGCAGCGGTACAGGCGGTCGTGTTCGATGTCGGCAAGGTGCTGATCGAATGGGACCTGGCGCTGATCTATCGTGATCTCATCCCCGATCCGGCCGAGCGCGCCTGGTTCGTCACCAATGTCGTGACCCCGGAATGGCATTTCCAGCACGATGCCGGACGCCCACTGGCCGAGATGCTGCCCGAACGGATCGCCGAGTTCCCTGAGCACGAGGCGCTGATTCGCCGCTACGCCAGCCACTTCAACGAATCGATCCCCGGCCCCGTCCCCGGCAGCCAGGAACTGGTCCATGAACTGGCCGCGCGCGAAGTGCCGATCTTCGGGATCACCAATTTCGGGGCGGAATTCTGGCCGCCCTTCCGTGAACGCTGGCCGGTGTTCGACCATTTCCGCGATGTCGTTGTCTCGGGGGTGGAGCGATTGGCCAAGCCCGACCCCGCGATCTACGCGCTGGCGGAACGACGCTTCGGCCTGCCGGGCAACGCCATGCTGTTCGTCGATGACAACGCCGCCAACATTGCCTCGGCCCGCAACTGCGGCTGGCACGTCCACCACTTCACCGATTCGGCCCTGCTGCGTCGGGACCTGACAGCGCGCGGGCTGCTCGGCTGATAAAAAAGGCCCCCGCCGAAGCAGGGGCCTGAAGAGTGGGCTGTTTTAGGAGTGCCTGCGAATGCGCGTCAGGCGGCCGCGTTGCAGCGCTGAAGATCTTCGGCGCTAAGTTCGCCCTTCGGGCCGGCGAAGCTGGAAACCTGGCCAAAGGCCTTCACGACCTGGACGCAGGTGTTGACGGGACGCGCACCATCGATCGAACCCGAGCAGGCATCGCCCGCGCAGTTCCACAGCACGCCATTGACGACCTTCTTGGCCGGCGCCTGGACTGCGGTGGCCAGCTTGGCCGAATAGCGACCAGCGGCATCGGCCGGGGTGGTGGTGGCGGCAAAGCTGGCGAGAGTGCCGGCGATGGCGAGGCCCGCAGCAAGCAGGGTGCGCGAAAGCGGGCTGGAGGCAAGCGTAGTCATGTCTGTTCCCCTTGAACGTTTATGGCACGCGGGTCGGGGGTCCTGGGAGGGAAGAGCCGATTTGCGTTGCTAATTGCTACCTAATCTTCTAGACCTTCAGTTGCAAGATGAAACTGTGCATTGCAGCAAAGATTTTTTTGTCGGACCCCAAGCGGCTTTGCGCTAGGCTGGGTCCGGGATAGGGGAAACGGCCGATGGGCAAGTTGCGCGAACCATTGAACGACATGCAGAACTGCGGCCTGCCCTCCGCGCTGGAGGTGATGGGTGAGCGCTGGTCGTTCATGATCCTGCGCGCCGCCTTCAACGGGGTCCACCACTTCGAGGAATTCCTCGGCGCGCTGGGCATCGCCCGCAACATCCTGTCCAACCGCCTCGCGCGCCTGGTCGAACACGGCATCATGAAGCGCGAACCGCTGCCCGACGATCGCCGCAAGATCGAATACCGCCTGACCCCAAAAGGGCTGGACCTGCTGCCCGCCATGCTGGCGCTGCGTCAGTGGGGCGAGAAGTACAGCGTCGGCGTGCCGAGCAACCCGGTGCTGTGCGATCAGCGCGACGGCCTGCCGATCGCGCCGATCGGCATCCACGCCCACGATGGCCGCCTGCTCGGCCCGCTCGACCTCGAATGGCGCGACGCCGCCGATGTCGGCGCGGCGGAGCACAAGGATGACGATGCGCCAGTAAGGCCGCGGCTCAACGTGCTGTAAGCGTCGTCCCGGACTTGATCCGGGACCGGTGGCCGGCGCGGCCTTTCAGTTTCGCGATTGCCAGCGATCCCGGGTCAAGCCCGGGATGACGGGGGCGGCCAACTTTACGCCCGTGGCGCTTGTCGGCGATAGCTGAGCGCCTCGGCCACGTGAATCCGCCCCACCCCTTCGCTGCCTGCCAGGTCCGCGATGGTCCGCGCCACGCGCAGCATCCGGGTATAGCCGCGCGCAGACAGGCGCATCGCTTCTGCCGCCTGCATGAGCAGCTTGCGGCCCGGCTCGTCCGGGGTGGCGTGCCGGTCCAGCAAATCACCATCAAGTTCTGCGTTGGAACGCCGCCCGGTTCCTTCCAGCCGCGCGGTCTGCACCGCTCGCGCGGCGGCGACCCGGGCGGCCACTTCCGCGCTGCCCTCCGCCGGGGGCGGCAGTGCGAGGTCGGCGGCGCTGACCGGGTCGACCTCGACATGCAGGTCGATCCGGTCGAGCAGCGGACCGGAAACCTTGCTCTGGTAATCGGCGGCGCAGCGCGGGGCGCGGGAGCAGGCCAAGGCCGGATCGCCGAGGTGCCCGCAGCGGCACGGGTTCATCGCCGCGATCAGCTGGACCCGCGCGGGGAAGGTGACGTGGGCATTGGCACGCGCCACATCGACCACGCCCGCTTCGAGCGGCTGGCGCAGCGAATCGAGCACGGCGCGCTGGAATTCGGGCAGCTCGTCTAGGAACAGCACGCCAAGGTGAGCTAGGCTGACTTCGCCCGGCTTGACCTTCAGCCCGCCGCCGGTGAGCGCCGCCATCGAAGCGGAATGGTGGGGTGAGCGGAACGGGCGGGCGCGGCTGATCCGGCCTTCCTCCAGCAGCCCGGCGACCGAGGCGACCATCGACACCTCCAGCGCCTCGGCCGGGGTCAGCGGCGGCAGGATGCCCGGCAGGCACGAGGCGAGCAGGCTCTTGCCCGCGCCCGGCGGGCCGATCAGCAGCAGGTTGTGCCCGCCCGCCGCCGCAATCTCCAGCGCGCGCTTGGCCACTTCCTGGCCCTTTACCTGCTTGAGGTCCGGGCCGAAGCCGGGTTCCTCTGCCACGCCGGGTTCGGGCGGGGAGAGCACCTGCACGCCTTTCAGGTGGTTGAGCAGACTCACGAGGTTGGGTGCGGCGACCAGCGCAAGGCCGCTAGCCCAGCGCGCCTCCGCCCCCTGCGCGGCGGGGCAGATCAGCCCGGCATCCTGCCCGGCGGCATGGAGCGCGGCGAGCAGCACGCCCGGCGTGGCGACAATCCGCCCGTCGAGCGCGAGTTCCCCCACCGCGAAGAAGTCGCCCAGCTGCTCTGCATCGCAGACCCCCATCGCGCCCAGCAGCGCCAGCGCGATCGGCAGGTCATAGTGCGAGCCTTCCTTGGGCAGGTCGGCGGGGGAAAGGTTGATGGTGATCCGCTTGGGCGGCAGCGAAAGCCCCATCGAAGCGAGCGCGGCGACCACCCGCTCGCGGCTTTCGTTCACCGCCTTGTCGGGCAGGCCGACCAGGTTGAAGCGCGGCAGGCCCGGCGCGATCTGGCACTGCACCTCCACGCTGCGCGCCTCCAGCCCCAGATAGGCCACCGTCCGGACCAGAGCGACCACCCACACCCCCGCATTTGCACCTAAGTGGCTGTGATGGCTCAGGAGGCCCGCCGTGTCGAGGGTAAGCCGCCGGAATGGCAGTAACTCCGCGTTAACGCCTTGCCTTGGCATTCCGGCAAGAGCGCGGGGGCGATATGCTGGGCATGCGTCTGCCCGCCCTCCTCCTCACCGTGCTTGCCGCCTTCGCGGCGCAGCCCGCCTGCGCGCAGGTGGTGGTGGCCGAGACGGTCGAGGAGACGGTCTATTTCAGCGAAGGCGGCTCCGAACGCTTCGTGGCCAGCGCGCCGGCGGAAGTTCCGCAGGGCCTTGCCAGCTTCGGTCCGTTCCGGGTGATCGACCCGACCCGCGCGGCGCTGGTCGATACCACCGATTCGCGCAGCCCCGCCCAGTTCGAGGCGATGCTGAAGGCCTATCCCGGCATCGCCCTGATCGAGATGATCGACTGCCCCGGGACCGAGGACGACCGCGCCAACCTGCGCCTTGGCCGCCTGATCCACGCGCGCGGCCTTGTCACCCATGTGCCCAAGGGCGGATCGGTGCGTTCCGGCGGGGTCGAGCTGTTCCTGGCCGGGCGGCAGCGAATCGCCGATCCCGGCGCGGAATTCGCGGTCCATTCCTGGGCCGACGAGGACGGGCGGCAGGCCGCCGACTATCCCGAAACCGCCCCGGAAAACCGCGCCTACCTCGACTACTATCGCGAGATGGGAATGAGCGCCGACGAAGCGCGGGCATTCTATGCCATGACCAATTCGGTGCCGTTCGAGGATGCCAAGTGGTTCGGCGCGGCGGAAATGGCCCGCTGGGTCAGGCTGGATTGAGATATTCTTGTTTGGTGCGCTATCGACATCCGTCGATAGCTTGCAACACCAGCCCGCTCCCCCGGCCCGACCACCCACAGGGTACCATAT
>JAYRMP010000136.1:0-4543 GCA_041912655.1 Novosphingobium sp.
CCCCTCCTTTTGGTGTCGTGGGTCTTCTCCCCCCCTGGCGCCCCGGTGTCCCCACCCCCCTCGACACGAACGGATATGGGCAGGAGTTGCCGGATTGCGGCGGCCTATCAGCTCCTGCGCCCGCTTGTCCCTCGCGTTTCCGGCTCGCTGCCGCGCGCCAGGTCCTTTTCGGCCATGGTCGCGTCGGTCTGCTGGGGGCGCTTGATCTTGCCCTTGTTCTCGCCGGTCTGGCGGGCAGGGGTCTGGTCCTCCTGCGGCTGGTGCGGATCGTGGTTCATGGCTGGCTCTCCTCTTCAGGGAGGCCAACCCGATCAGCGCGCGGCGTGTTCCCGCAGTGACCCGCTCTTCAGCTGCGGCTTTGTTTCCAGCCCGCCTTCTTCCATGATCTGTTCGCGGAATTCGTCGCGCTTTTCGTGGATCGAGGCGATCACCAGCCCCATCGGCACGCCAAGATCGACCAGCACCGCCTCTGACAGCTGGAGCGAGCTTTCCAACGCCTCTGGCACCGCATGACTGGCCCCGGCGCGATAGAGCGCGGCGGCGTGGCGCACGTCGCGCGCGCGGGCGATGATCGGCAGGTCGGCATAGGCCGCGCGCAGCTTGCGCACGAGGCGCTGGGCGGCGACCGGTTCGTCCATGGTCAGGATCACTGCAGCAGCATGCTCCGCACCGATCCGGCGCAGCGCATCGCCGCGCGCGACATCGCCGAACACGGTCTTGAGGCCGTTCTCCTGCGCGATGCGGACCTGATCCGCATCGGAATCGATCGCGACATAAGGGATGTCGTGCGTTGCCAACATTCGCGCCACCAGCCGCCCGACGCGCCCGCAACCGACGACGATGGCACGGCGCTCTTCCGGTTCGAGCGCGGGAGGCGGGGTCTGCGCCGCTGCATCGACCCGGCGGGCCAGCCAGCGCCCGATGATCGCGAGGATCGGCGTTACCGTCAGGCCGATCGCGGTGACGATCTGCCAGAACTGCGCCGCGTCCCGGCTGATCAGCCGCGCGCTGATAGCCGCGCCCAGCACGATCAGGGTGGTTTCCGAAGGGCTCGACATCAGGATGCCGGTTTCGGTGGAAGTACCTGGCCGCGCACCCATCAGGCGCAGCAGAAGGCCCGTGACCACCGCCTTCGCCAGCAGGATCGCGCTGACGCCCAGCAGGATTTCGAGCGGGCGCTGCCAGACCACGGCGAGGTCCAGCCCCATGCCGACCGTGATCAGGAAAACGCCGAGCGCAAGGCCTTTGAACGGTTCGGTGATCGATTCGACTTCTTCGTGATAGTCGGTTTCGGCAATCAGCAGCCCGGCGATCAGCGCGCCGACGATCGGGGAAAGCCCGACGACCCCGGTCAGCGACGAGGCGATGATCACGACCAGCAGACTGGCAGCGAGAAACAGCTCCGGGCTCTTGGTGCGGGCGGCCTGCGCGAACAGGCGTGGCAGCAGCAGGCGGCCGGCGACCAGCAGGCCAAGGATCACGACCGCGCCTTCGCCCAGCACCCGCAGCAGTTCTTCGGTGCTCTGCGTTTCGCTGCCGCGCCCCATCGCGCCGAGCAGGAAGATGATCGGGACGAGCGCAATATCTTCGAACAGCAGCATGGCCAGAGCCGCCTTGCCGACCGGCGTATTGGTATCGACGATCTTCAGCACCAGCGCGGTCGAGGACAGGGCAAGGGCGAGGCCAAGGGCAAGGCCCGTTGCGGGCGAATTGCCCAGCGCGATCAGCCCCGCCGCGATCAGCGCCGCGCAGCCGACCAATTCCAGCGCCCCCAGCCCGAACACCTGGCGCCGCATGGCCCACAGGCGGCCGAACGACAGTTCCAGCCCGATCGAGAACAGCAGCAGGACGATCCCGAACTCGGCGAAGGGCGCGAGCCGCTCGGCATCGGTGATGGTGACATAGCCCAGCCAGGGCGCCTGGCTCACATAGGCGCCAAGCCCCGAAGGCCCGACCAGCATGCCGACCAGGATGAAGCCGATGATCGGGGTGATCCGGAACCGCGCGAACAGCGGGATGACGATGCCGGCTGCCCCCAGCACCACCAGCGCGTCGGAGAGGAGCGAGGTGGAGGTGATGGGATCGGTACCGGCCATGACCGGTCTCTAGGGCAGGGCAGGCAAGCTTGTCACGGCCCCGGCAAAAGAAAACGGCGGCACCGGGTTACCGGGCCGCCGTTTTCGTGCCGCTTGGCGGGAAGGGTTACTTCCAGTCGGCCATCGCGACTTCGAGGTTCTGCACGATCGCCTCGAAGAAGCCTTCGGTGGTCAGCCAAGGCTGGTCCGGACCGATCAGGATCGCGAGGTCCTTGGTCATCTTGCCGCTTTCCACGGTGTCGATGCAGACGCGTTCCAGCGTTTCGGCAAAGCGCACCACGTCCGGCGTATTGTCGAACTTGCCGCGATAGATCAGGCCGCGGGTCCAGGCGAAGATCGAGGCGATCGGGTTCGTGCTGGTCTGCTTGCCCTGCTGGTGCTGGCGGTAGTGACGGGTGACGGTGCCGTGGGCGGCTTCAGCCTCGACCGTCTTGCCGTCCGGGGTCATCAGCACCGAGGTCATCAGGCCAAGGCTGCCGAAGCCCTGCGCGACCTGGTCCGACTGGACGTCGCCGTCGTAGTTCTTGCACGCCCAGACGAACTTGCCCGACCACTTCAGAGCCGAGGCGACCATGTCGTCGATCAGGCGGTGTTCGTAAACGATGCCGGCGGCGGCGAACTTTTCCTTGAAGCCTTCGGTTTCGTAGACTTCCTGGAACAGGTCCTTGAAGCGTCCGTCATAGGCCTTGAGGATGGTGTTCTTGGTGGACAGGTACACCGGCCAGCCCAGGCCCAGGCCATAGTTGAAGCTGGCGCGGGCGAAATCGCGGATCGAATCGTCCAGGTTGTACATCGCCATGGCGACGCCGCCGCTGGGGAACTGGAACACTTCCTCGTCGATCTTCTCGCCGTTCTCGCCTTCCCAGACCAGGCGCAGCTTGCCGGGGCCGGGGACGACGAAGTCGGTCGCCTTGTACTGGTCGCCAAAGGCGTGACGGCCGACCACGATCGGATCGGTCCAGCCCGGGATCAGGCGGGGGACGTTCTGCATCACGATCGGTTCGCGGAACACCACGCCGCCCAGGATGTTGCGGATCGTGCCGTTGGGCGACTTCCACATCTTCTTGAGGCCGAATTCCTCGACCCGGGCTTCGTCCGGGGTGATCGTGGCGCACTTCACGCCCACGCCGTACTGCTTGATCGCGTTGGCGGCATCGACCGTGATGCGGTCGTTCGTCTCGTCACGCTTCTCGACCGAGAGGTCGTAGTACTTCAGGTCGATGTCGAGATAGGGCAGGATCAGCCGTTCACGGATCCACTGCCAGATGATGCGGGTCATTTCGTCGCCGTCGAGTTCGACGACCGGGTTCGCTACCTTGATCTTGCCCATCGTGCGCTTGTCTTTCCCTGGGGAGTTGTGTCGGAAATTCTGGGTCCCCTTAGCAGAGCATTCCGGTCGCGCAAGTTCGGGGTGGACAGGCGGGCGACTCGCGGCCTAGACCTTTAATCGACCGATTAAACCTGCTCCCGAGAGGAACTGACCATGAGCGAAGCACCCGAAGTCCTGACCGAAGTCGAAGACGGCGTCCTGATCATCACCATGAACCGTCCCGAGGCGAAGAATGCGATGAACAAGGCCCAGGCCGAAGGCATCGCCGCAGCGCTTGATCGGCTCGACGCCGAAAGCGACCTGCGCTGCGCGATCCTGACCGGCGCAGGCGGCACCTTCTGCTCGGGCATGGACCTCAAGGGCTTCCTGCGCGGTGAGCGTCCCAGCATCGAAGGTCGCGGCTTTGGCGGCATGACCGAATGGACCCCCAGCAAGCCGGTGATCGGCGCGATCGACGGCTATGCGCTGGCCGGCGGCATGGAACTGGCGATGAGCTGCGACCTGATCGTTGCCAACTCCGGCGCCAAGTTCGGCATTCCCGAAGCCAAGCGCAGCCTGGCCGCTGCGGCCGGCGGGCTGATCAAGCTGCCCCGCCAGATCCCGCCGCGCATCGCGATGGAACTGGCGCTGACCGGCGATTTCATCGACGCCAAGCGCGCCTATGAGCTGGGCTTCGTCAACCGCGTGGTCGATGGCCCGGCGCTGGAAGGCGCCAAGGCGCTGGCCCGCGCCGTGGCCGAGAACGGCCCTCTCGCCCTGATCGCCTCGAAGAAGGTGATTCGCGAATCGCACACCTGGTCGGACGCCGAGATGTGGGCCAAGCAGGCCGAGATCGTGATGCCGGTCTTCGCCAGCGAAGATGCCCGCGAAGGCGCCGCCGCCTTTGCCGAGAAGCGCAAGCCGAACTGGCAGGGCAAGTAAGACAGGCGCGGCCGGCGCAGCAGGCGCTTCCCCAATCCCCCTCCCGCCTGCGGGAGGGGCTAGGGGAGGGCCTGTTACCGCCGCCTGTCCACATGGTCTCGGGGGGACATTCCCTCCCCCGGCCCCTCCCGCAGGCGGGAGAGGAGCCAAAAGCAAAAAAGCCCCGGTTTCCCGGGGCTTTTTTAGCGTTCTTGAA
>JAYRMP010000137.1:0-4434 GCA_041912655.1 Novosphingobium sp.
AATGACGATGGAAGAGAGGTTTTAGAGGCAAGCCTCGAGATAAGCCTGGTCGAAGCCGAACTGGCGGGCCTTTTCCAGCGTGTAGGGGCGCAGGCCCGAAGCGCGGAATTCGCCGATGATCTTGCCGTCTTCGCTCTCGTCCAGGTACTCGAACTTGAACAGTTCCTGGGTGACGATCACGTCGCCTTCCATCCCGATCACCTCGGTGATGCCGGTGGTACGGCGCGAACCGTCACGCAGGCGCTTTACCTGCACGATCAGGTCGACCGATTCGGCGATCTGGCGGCTGATCGCTTCCTTGGGGATCTTGATGTCGCCCATCAGGATCATGTTCTCCATACGGCCCAGGCATTCGCGCGCCGAGTTGGCGTGCAGCGTGCACATCGAACCGTCGTGGCCGGTGTTCATCGCGGCGAGCAGGTCGAAGCACTCCGCGCCGCGAATTTCGCCCAGGATGATCCGGTCCGGACGCATACGCAGGGCGTTCTTCACAAGGTCGCCGATGGTGATCGCGCCCTGGCCTTCCAGGTTCGGCGGGCGGGTTTCCAGCGGCAGCCAGTGCGGCTGCTGCAGGCGCAGTTCCGCCGCGTCCTCGATGGTCAGCACGCGTTCGCCCGGGTCGATCATCTTCGACAGGGCGTTGAGCATGGTCGTCTTACCGGAGCCGGTACCGCCCGAGATGACGATGTTCATCCGGCAGGCGCCCGCGATCTTCAGCGCGGTCGCCATCTTGTCCGACATCGATCCGAAATCGCGGAGCATGTCGATGGTGATCGGCTTTTCGGAAAACTTACGAATCGAGATCGCGGTGCCGCGCAGCGACAGCGGCGGGACGATCACGTTGACGCGGCTGCCGTCCTTGAGGCGCGCGTCGCACAGCGGGGTGGTCTGGTCGACACGGCGGCCGACCTGGTTGACGATGCGCTGGGCGATCTGGAACAGGTGGCTTTCATCGCGGAACCGGATCGGCGCGATCTGCAGCTTGCCCTTCTTTTCGATGTAGGTCTGGTCCGGGCCGTTGACCATGATGTCCGACACGTCGGGGTCGTTGAGCAACTCTTCCAGCGGACCGAAGCCCAGCAGTTCGTCGATCAGCACCTTTTCCAGCGCGAACTGTTCGCGCCGGTTCAGCGTAACCTTCAGTTCCGCCAGCACTTCCATGATGATCGGGCGGAATTCTTCCGACAGTTCATCCTTGGTGAGTGTCGCGGCGGCTTCGGGATCGACGCGTTCAAGCAGGCGCGGCAGCACCTGTTCCTTGATCTTGTGGACCGAAGCTTCGAAGCCTTCGGCCTGATAGGTGTTGTCGTGGACGCCGTTGACGCGGTCCGCCAGGCGGGTCATCGCGTCGGCCTTCATTGCGCCGGAATCGCCGATCGGCTCTTCGCCGGGCATCGGCGGGAACTGGTCGCCGCCGAACGGCATTGGCGCGGCGGCCTTTGATGCGTCGACGCCGCCCTTCATCGGCCGGGCCACGCCGAACTGGGGGCGAGCCCCAGGCGCCATGCTTCCCATGCCATTGCGTCGGCCGAATGCGCTCATCGTGTCCAAACCCTCGGATATGCAAACGGCACCATGCATCGGGCATGGCTACCCCTTGACTAATCTGGATGGTGAATAGGCCGGAAACCTTTTAAGATTTCCTAATGCACAAGCGATGCGAGGGCGGGGCGCCGGCCGAGGGGCCAAGTGGCGCTGGCCAAGCGCGCTGTGGGCGAATAGAGCGCTGGAACCTCGCTGGAGCATCCCTTGCGCAAGAACGAAACCACCGGACTGCTCTATGCCCTTTGCGGTTTTGCCACGCTGTCGATGGGCGATGCGGTGGTCAAGTCGATGTCGGGGCAGTGGCCGCCGACCGCTATCGCGGCGACGCGTTATGCGCTGGGCGCGGTCGGGCTGTCAGTGCTGCTGGGCTGGCGCGAGGGACGCTCCGGATTTGCCCTGCCGCATTTGCCGGTGCAATTACTGCGGGGTTTCGCCGTGGCGCTGGCGACCGTCGGATTCTTCACCGCGATCGCTTTTATTCCGCTTGCCGCGGCAACCTCGATCACCTTCACCAGCCCGATGATCACCGCGCTGCTGGCGGCGCTGGTGCTGGGCGAACCGGCGCGGCGCGAGACGGTGGTGGCATCGCTGGTGGCGTTCGGCGGAGTGCTGGTGGTGCTGCGCCCCAATTTCGCCGCCGCTGGCCCCGCCGCGCTGCTGCCGCTGCTCTCCGCGCTGGGGATGAGCCTGCTGATGATCGGCAACCGCTTTGTCGCGGGCAAGGCCTCCAGCCTCGCCATGCAGTTCTCGGTTGCGGTGATGGCAACGCCGCTGCTGCTGCTGGCGGCCACCGCCGGACACGCCAGCGGCATGCCGCGGTTCGTGCTGACCATGCCCGACTGGACCGTGCTGGCGCGCTGCGCGCTGGTCGCCTGCTCGGCCAGTCTGGCGCACTGGCTGATCTACATGGGCACCACCCGGGCCGGGCCAGCCACGGTTGCGCCGATGACCTATGTCCAGTTGCTGATTGCGACCTTGCTGGGCTGGATCTTCTTCGGCGACCGGCCCGACGGTCTGACCATGCTGGGCGCGGCAATCATCATCGGGGCCGGGCTCTACCTGTGGAACGCCGGGCGGCGGCGCGAGCGGCAGGAAGCGTGAAGCCCTTGCGGCGCCGTTCATTGCCGCTACACCCTGCGGCCTGCACACCGCGACCATGAAAGCCCCGACCATGTTCAAGACGCTGCTTGCGGCGCCCGCCCTGTTCGCCGTCGCCCTGCTGAGCGCTGCTCCGCTTGGAGCCGCCGATGCGCGCGATGCCCGCCTGCCCGGCTGGATGGCCGGTACCTGGATGATGGAGGACGGCGCGGAATGGTCTGACGAGCTGTGGACCGACGCGCGCGGCGGGATCATGCTGGGCGTGGCGCGCACCGGCTTCGGATCGCAGCTGCAATCGTGGGAAACCACCCAGATCAGGGTGAAGCCGGACGGGTCGGTCAGCTTCTTCGCTCAGCCGAGTGGCAAGCCCGCCAGTGAATTCCCGATGGTCCTGCGCAGCGAAGAGGCGGTCGAATTCGCCAATGCCGCTCACGACTATCCCCAGCGCATCCGCTACTGGCGGCAGGGTCAGCTGCTGATGGCGGAAATCTCGCGGATCGATGGCAGCGATGCGCAGCGCTGGAACTACCGCCAGGTCATCCCCCCGCGCGATTGAGGAGAAAGTCCATGCGCAGCCGCGCTTTCCGGCAGGTCGATGTCTTCACTGCCGCGCCCTACAAGGGCAACCCCGTCGCCGTGGTACTCGACGCAGAGGGCCTCTCAGAAGCGGAGATGCAGGCCTTCGCCAACTGGACCAACCTGTCGGAGACGACCTTCGTTCTCCCCGCAACCGATCCTGCGGCGGATTACCGGGTGCGGATATTCACCCCCAAGGCCGAACTGCCCTTCGCTGGGCACCCCACGCTCGGCACCGCCCACGCGGTGATCGAGGCCGGGCTGGCAGTGGCGACGGACGGACGGCTGGTGCAGCAATGCGCAGTCGGGCTGGTCGAACTGCGGGTTGGTGAGGCGGGCCTGTCGTTCCGCCTGCCGCGCTACGCCTTGTCGGAGCTGACCGACCCCGAAGCCACCGCCTGGATCGGCGCGGAAGTGAAGGGCGCGGCCCAGGCGGTCGATGTCGGGCCGGTCTGGCTGATCGCCGAACTGGCGGAAATCAGCGCGCTGGAGAACTTGCAGCACGACGAGGCGCGGCTCTCCGCCTTCTACATTCCGCGAGGGATGACCGGGGCAACGCTCTACGCCGCCGACGGGGAGCGGGTAGTGGTGCGCAGCTTCGCGCCGGGTGATGGGATCGCCGAGGACCCGGTCTGCGGCAGCGGCAACGGCGCGGTTGCGGCATTTCGGTTGGCCGCCGGCCAGGTCGCGGCGGGCGATGCCTATGTCGCCAGCCAGGGCCGGCAGGTCGGTCGCGATGGCTATGTCTCGGTGCGGTTCGAGGGCGCGGACATCCACATCGGCGGGGCCTGCGTGACCTGCATCGAAGGAACCGTGCAGCTGTGATTCGTACGCGGCTGACCGAGCGGCTCGGCCTCGACCTGCCGATCATGCTCGCGCCGATGGCGCTGGCGGGCGGGGGAGAGCTGGCGGCGGCCTGTGCCGAGGCTGGCGCGTTCGGACTGGTCGGCGGCGGTTACGGCGATCTCGACTGGACCCGGCGCGAGTGGGATCTGCTGACCCGGCGCCTCGCCAACACGCCCGCCGCGCAGCACGCGGGCTGCGGCTTCATCACCTGGAAGCTCGATCAGGACGCCTCCGCGCTCGACTGGGTGCTGGACCAGCCGCTGCTGCCAAAGGCGGTGTTCCTCAGCTTCGGCGATCCGCGCCCCTATGCGGGGCGGGTCGCCCAACGCCGGGGGGGCCGGGTCTGCCCAGTGCCAACACCAGCGCCAC
>JAYRMP010000138.1:0-4299 GCA_041912655.1 Novosphingobium sp.
CGACCACCCGTCTATGGTACCCTGTGGGTGGTCGGGCCGGGGGAGCGGGCTGGTGTTGCAAGCTGAACGCGGAGGCGTTCAGCGCACCGGACAAGAACGCGTTGACACCTGCCGAGGCTTGGATTAGGGGCGGCGCTTCTTCCGGCACCCTGCCATCCGGCGGGGAGGTCGGCGCTCCGCTGGCGAATGGCTGGGCGGAAAGTAGTTAGAACGGAATAGGGCATCATGTTCGCAGTAGTGCGCACGGGCGGCAAGCAGTATCGGGTTGCCGCCGGAGACAAGATCGCGGTTGAAAAGCTGGCTGGCGAAGCTGGCGAAACCATTACCCTGGGCGACGTCCTGCTGGCCGGCGACGGCGGCGAGATCAAGGATGCCAAGGGCGTCGTGGTTTCGGCCGAGATCATCGCGCAGGCGAAGTCGGAGAAGGTGATCGTCTTCAAGAAGCGCCGCCGCCACAACTATCGTCGCAAGAACGGCCACCGCCAGCAGATGACCCTGCTGCGCATCGTCGCCGTCGGCGGCGAAGCCCCCGTGAAGAAGGCTGCGGCCAAGAAGGCCGCTCCCAAGGCCGAAGCCGAAGCGGCTGCTGAATAAGAATCCGGAGTAGATCGACATGGCACACAAGAAAGCAGGCGGTTCGTCGCGTAACGGTCGTGATTCGGCCGGCCGTCGCCTTGGCGTGAAGAAGTTCGGCGGTCAGGAAGTGATCGGCGGCAACATCATCATCCGTCAGCGCGGCACCCGCGTGTACCCCGGCGCCAACGTCGGCATGGGCAAGGATCACACCCTGTTCGCGCTCGCCGAAGGCCGCGTACGCTTCCACGATGGCAAGCTGGGCCGCAAGTACGTGTCGGTCGACATGGCAGTTGCCGCCGAATAACGGATGGTCGATAAAGGGCCATCCTCGATGGGATGGCCCCGCCGGACATGAGAGCCGGCCGAACGAGGGAGAGGGGCCAACCCGTCTCCCTTTTTTTGTTTCTCCCTCAGCCGCCTGGAACCGGATGCCCCACACAGGGGTCATCCCGGCGCAGGCGTAATGGCTTTGTCACCTAGCCGGCCTAGATCAGGCCTGCGGGATGGACCACGGGAGAATTGAGTAATGTTCATTCGCAGCGAAAGGCTGTTCCTGCGGCCGGGCTGGCCCGAGGACTGGGAAGAACTTCTGGGCCGGATCGGCGACGAGGGCGTGGTAAAGAACCTTGCCCAGGCGCCCTGGCCCTACACGGCGGACGACGCTCGGGCATTTGCCAGCCAGCCTCAGGACCAGCGCTGCCCGCACTTCTTCGTGACCCTGCCGACCAGCAGCGCCCCTGCGGAACTGGTGGGATGCGTCGGTCTGGCCGAGATCGATGGCGAGGTCGAGCTGGGTTACTGGTTCGCCCGCGAGCACTGGGGCAAGGGCTATGCCACCGAAGCCTCGCGTGCGGTGCTGCGGCTCGCCCGGGTGCTGGGGCACCGCGAGATCGTGGCCGGGCATTTCATCGACAACCCGGCTTCGGGCGCGGTGCTGCGCAAGGTCGGGTTCCGCCCGACCGGACACCTGCGCCAGCGCTTCAGCCTGTCGCGCGGCTATGTCGCGCAGTCGGTGGAGCACCGCATCCAGCTGGGCCCCCCGTGCGATTGCGATGGAGACGATGACGCTGCGGGCGTGATGCGAGCCGCCTGAAAACACGTCGTCCCGGACTTGATCCGGGACCGCTGGCAGTTGCGAAGCTGTGACCTCGCGTCATGCTGCCAGAGGTCCCGGGCCAAGCCCGGGACGACGGTGTTGGCAGGTCCCGGGTCAAGCCCGGGACGACGGTGTTGGCAGGTCCCGGGTCAGGCCCGGAACGCCGTCAGGCCGGGATCACCGCGTCCGCAAACTCGCTTTCGGCCTTGCCGATCAGCGCCCGGTCGTCGTGCTTCCAGGGGTGGAAGCCGGGCATGAAGTAGGCGAACCATGCGGGCACGATCTTGCGCAGCACGCCCGGCGTCCCGAACAGGTACCACGCCAGCTTCGCCTTGACCTTCCAGCCGGTCAGGCCGTCCTGGGCCAACAGGTCCAGCGTGTCGTTCCAGCGGTTGCGGATGAAGTTCTGGGTGATGACCAGCATCATCAGCGCCTTGACCTTCCAGCGCCGCCAGCGGCTCCAGTCCTTCGTCGCGTGGAGATAGGTGTCGAAAGCGACGCCCTTGTGCTCGATCTCTTCGATCGCGTGCCAGCGCCACATTGCCGCCGTTTCGGGCTCCGCGTCCTTGAAGTGCTTCGGGTTGGCGAGGAATTCGTGCGCCATGATCGCGGTGTAGTGTTCCAGCGCGATGGTCGCCGCCAGGTTCACGATCGGCGGGCGCTGCTTGATCATCGACATGACTTCTTCAAGCCGATCGTCGATCTTCTTCATGTCGTAACCCGCTGCCTCGGCCGCGTTGTTGAACACGATATGCTCGCGCGTGTGGTTGATCTCCTGCTTCACGAAGGCGCGGATCTCTGCCTCCAGCTTGGGCGGGGCGCCGTCGCGGAAGGCCTTCACTGCCTCAATGAACATCGCCTCGCCGCGCGGGAAGGTGGCGGAGAGGGCATTGTGCCAGGCCGAACCGATCGGATCGCCGCCCAGCCACCAGCGGCCGGGGCGTTTCTCACGCCCGAAGCGCTGGTCGCGCACGGTAATAACCAGGTCTGCGGGTGTAGGAACCGCCTTGCCCGATGCGGCGGCGGGTTCTACGTCGAGCGGGAATTTTGCAGGTGCGTTCATACCAATAAAGTTAGTGCAACTTACACCCATGTCAATAAGAAAACGACTGACCCAGGAGGAAAGCCGCCTTGCCGCGCTGGAAGCGGCGCGCGCGCTGCTGATCGAACTGGGTCCGCAGGCCGTCACGCTGAAAGCCGTCGCCACGCGAATCGGCCGCACTCACGCCAACCTGCTGCACCATTTCGGATCTGCATCAGGCCTGCAGAAGGCGCTGGCGGAATACCACGCCGAGCAGGTCTGCGAAGTGATCGCCGAAACTGTCAAGTCCAACCGCGCGGGCGAGGGCGGATCGCCGCGCGAGATCGTTGATCTAGCCTTTGATGCGTTCGACCGCGAAGGCGGGGCGGCGCTGGCCGGGTGGATGCTGCTCCACGGCAATGAGGACGCGCTCGATCCGCTGGTCGAGGTGATCCACGACCTGGTCAGCGAACTCGACGAGCACGGCGGCGGCAAGATGCGCCCCGCCGCGCACGCGCTGTGCATGATGGCGCTAGGCGATGCCATGCTGGGCGCGCCGCTGACCCGCTCGCTGGGGCTGGACCGCGATTCGGCGCGCCAGACGGCGACGCAGATGCTGGTCGATGCCGCGATCGTCGCGGGGCTGGGGCCAGCGCAGACCTGCTGAGTGGGGCAACCGGCAATCGTCATTGCGAGCAAAGCGAAGCAATCCAGGGGCGGTTTAAGCCGCTACTGGATTGCTGCGGCCCTGCGGGCCTCGCAATGACGAAGTGGGGACATGGGTGCGGGCGTCAGGCTTCGCCCTGCTCCAGCTGCAGCCACCCCGGCAGCCATTCCGGGCGGATGTCTTCCACCCGGCGGTGATCGACGGCGAGGCCGAGCTCAGGGTAGGTCGCGCGCTGGCGGGCGGAGTCGCTTTCCGCCAGCGGCAGCACCACCAGCCGCCGGTTGACCTTCTGCCGCCAGTTCATCCGCGCGGTGTTTTCCTGCCCGACGTAGCAGCCCTTGGTGAAGGACACGCCGTTCAGTTCCGCCGCATTGCATTCCAGCCAGAGCAGGTCGCCGAGTTCGGCCGCTCCTTCGCAGACTCCGTGCGAAAGACGTGTGGCAAGCCATTGGTTATCAGCACTTTCATCATCCGCTGTACCGAGCCAGCGCTGTCCCAGTGCGGCAAGGCGCGGATCAGGCGACGGGCCTTCGCCTGCCTGCCAGTGGACGCCAAGCGCCGGGTCGATGGCAATCCCGATCTTGCGGCGCAGGCGGTAGAGCGACAGGCGCTTGACTAGCGCCTCGGCACTCGCGGCCTCGCAATCGAGCAGCAGGTCGGCGCCGTCAGCGTGGATCAGGAAATCGAACAGGACCTTGCCCTGCGGGGAAAGGAGCGCGGCCCAGGCGGGCAGGGGCGCGGTGACGTCATTGGTTACCAGGCCTTGCAGGAAGGCGCGGACATCCTCGCTCTCGTCGAGCGGGGACAGGCGGATCACGGCACGGCTGGTCAGGCGGGTGGCAGTCATGGCCCGCAAGGTGGGGACTGCGCGCGCGCTTGGCAATCCGCTTGATGAAGCCAACCCCCTCCCGTTCGTGTCGAGCTTGTCGAGACACGTCA
>JAYRMP010000139.1:0-4295 GCA_041912655.1 Novosphingobium sp.
TGGTCGGCGCCGCCAAGCAGGCGCAGATCACAGTGCCGGTGCTCGGCACGATCAATTTCGGCGCGGGCGTGCTGTTCTTCCCGATCTCCTACATCATCGGCGACGTGCTGACCGAGGTCTATGGCTATGCCAATGCCCGCCGGTGCATCTGGGCGGGCTTCTTTGGCCTGCTGTTCATGGTGGTGATGAGCCTTGTCGTCGTGAACATCCCGGCCAATCCCGAATGGGCACTCGCTTCGGCCACCTATACGATCGAAGGCAAGGAGGTGACGGCGCCGAATCAGGCGGCCTACTACTCGATCTTCGGCCAGACCCCGCGCATCGTCTTTGCCTCGCTCGTGGCGTTCTGGGCAGGCGAATTCGTCAACTCCTTCGTGCTGGCGCGGATGAAGGTGATGACGCAGGGCAAGTACCTGTGGACGCGCACGATCGGCTCGACGGTGTTCGGCGAAGGCGTGGACAGCGCGCTGTTCTATCCGCTCGCGTTCCTGGGTGTGCCGGGTTTCTCGCTGCAACTCGTGCTGACGCTCTCGCTAACCCAGTGGATCATCAAGACGCTGTGGGAAGTGGTGCTGACACCCGTCACCTACCTTGTCGTCGGCTTCCTCAAGGGCCGCGAGGGCGTGGACGTCTATGACGACGACATCGACTTCTCGCCCTTCGCCAAGACGCAGTCGGTGTGACGGACCTGTAGTATTGATGCAGCGGAGCGGCTAGCACCGCGCCACCCATGCTCGACCGCATTCTCCTGTCCCGTTTCCGCAACCACCGCGAGACCGCAGTGGAAGGCACGGCGCAGTTCAACCTGCTGGTGGGCGAGAACGGCGCCGGCAAGACCAATGTGCTCGAAGCGATCAGCTTGCTTTCCCCTGGCCGGGGCCTGCGCCGCGCGGCGCTGGCGGACATGCCGGGACAGGCGCTCGACGGAGGCTTCGCGGTCAGCGCCGCACTGGCAGTGCCGGGCGGCGATCCGGTGCGGCTGGGGACCGGGATCATGCCCGGCAAGCCGGGACGGCGGCTGGTTCAGATCAACAGCGCGGAGGCTCCGGCGGTGCGGCTCGCCGAGTGGCTCTCGATCGGCTGGCTGACCCCGGCCATGGACCGCCTGTTCATGGACAGCGCCGGCAGCCGCCGCCGCTTTCTCGACCGGCTGGTGCTCGCCGTGCGGCCCGATCATGCCGGCAACGCTACCCGGCTCGAAAATGCCCTGCGCGAGCGCAACCGCCTGCTTTCCGGCGAGCGCATGCCCGATCCGCGCTGGCTCGATGCCATCGAGACGCAGATTGCCGAAGCCGGTGCTGCCGTCGCTAGCGCCCGAGCCGAGATTATTGCGCAGCTCGATGCAGCGCTGGCGGCGCTCCCGGATTCGCCGTTCGCCCGGCCCTCGCTGGCCTATCAGCCGGGCGGACCGCTGGAAGCCGGCGCTCTGGCCGACGCCCTGCGCGAAGGCCGCCCCCGCGACCGGGCCGCGCAGCGCACGCTCACGGGTCCGCACCGCGACGAGCTGGCCGTCACCATGGCGGGCAAGGGCCAGCCTGCCGCCGAGTGCTCTACCGGCGAGCAGAAGGCGATGCTGATCGCAATCACGCTGGCCCATTCGCAGGTTCTGGAAAGCGGCGGCGAGGAACGCCCGCGCCTGTTGCTGCTCGATGAAGTGGCCGCGCATCTCGATCCGGTCCGCCGCGAGGCCCTGTTCGACCGGCTGCGTGCCGGTTCGGCGCAGATCTGGCTGACAGGGACGGAAACCGCTCCCTTCGAGGCGATCCTAGGGGAAGCGGCGGTGTGGGAAGTCAGCGGCGGAGCGGTGCGCCCCCTTCCCTGACGACCTCATCCGGTCATGCAATTTCAGGGTGCTGCGACCTTTGGAAGCGCGTCCGCCACATCATCGACCGTCGCCGAAACGATGGCGTCCACGCCAAGGGCAGTCGGATGGACGTGATCCTGCTGCATCAGATCCGGCTTGTCGATCACCGGCTGCAGGAAGAACGGCACCAGCACCGCACCGTATTTCTGCGCGAGCTGCGGATAGAGTGGGTTGAACTTTTCCGCATAGTCCTTGCCCAGATTGGGCGCGGCCAGCATGCCGAGCAGAATGCCCCTGATTTTGTCGTCACTCAGCCGCTTGAGGATGGCGTCAAGGTTCTGGCGCGTCTGCCCGGGCGGCAGGCTGCGCAGCATGTCGTTGCCGCCCAAGCTGATGATGACGAGTTCGGGCTTTTCCGTTTGGCTCTTCAGCGTGAAGTCGAGCCGTTCCAGCCCGGCCGCGGTGGTATCGCCCGATACCCCGGCATTGACGATCCGAGCATTGACGCCGCGCGCGCGCAGGGCCTGCTCAAGCCGTGCGGGATAGGATTCACCGTCGTTCAGGCCGTAACCCGCCAGCAGCGAATCCCCAAAGGCCAGGATCGGCCGTTCCGGACCCATCACCGGAATCTCGGGCGGAGCGTCTAGCGCGCTTTCGGACTGTTCCGGTGCGGGCGGAGCGGCCTTGTCGCAGGCGGTCAGGGCAAGAACAGGCAGCGCCAGCAGGGCGAGGCGGGCAGGACGCAAAGGATTCTCCTTGTAGGACCGCGTATTGGCACCCAATATGGTGCGGGTGACAAGCCTTTCCCAGCCCCCCGAACATGCTGTCCTCGCCCGCGACCTGCGACTCACGCTGGGCAGCGGCGGCAGTGCCGTCGAAATCCTCAAGGGCATCGACCTTGCCGTGCCGCAAGGCCAGACGCTGGCGCTGCTCGGCCCCTCGGGCTCGGGCAAGAGTTCGCTGATGGCGGTGCTGTCCGGGCTCGAACGCGCGACGTCGGGCGCGCTGTCGGTAGCCGGACAGGACTTCGCCGGGATGAACGAGGACGCCCTCGCGCGCGCGCGCCGGGGCCGCATCGGCGTAGTGCTGCAGGCCTTTCACCTGCTGCCGACGATGACCGCACTGGAAAACGTGGCGACGCCGCTGGAACTGGCCGGCATGCCGCAGGCACGCGAGCGGGCCCAAGCGGAGCTGGAAGCGGTGGGCCTTGGCCACCGGCTAACGCACTATCCCTCACAGCTTTCCGGCGGCGAGCAGCAGCGCGTGGCGATTGCCCGCGCCCTGGCGCCCCGCCCCGCGCTGGTCTTCGCGGACGAACCCACTGGCAATCTCGACGGCAAGACCGGCGCTGCCATCATCGACCTGCTGTTTACCCGCCGCGCCGAGGCAGGCGCGACGCTGCTCATCATCACCCACGACGAACACCTTGCCCGCCAGTGCGAGCGGGTGGTGACGCTGGCGGACGGCCGGATCGCAAGTGACACACTTGGCTGACGCCCTGCCCTGGCGCGCGGCGTGGACAATTGCCCGGCGCGACCTGTCCGCCCGGTTCCGCGGGCTGCGGCTGCTGCTGGTCTGCCTGTTTTTGGGCGTCGGCGCGATTGCAGCGATCGGCACGCTGACCGGCTCCATCGAGCGCGAGCTCGGTGCGCGAGGGCGGCAGATCCTTGGCGGCGATATGGAGTTGCGTGTCTGGCAGCGCGGGCTGAACGATGCGGAGATGGCCGCGCTCAAACCGCTGGGCCAAGTGTCGCCGGGCTTCAGGATGCAGGCGATAGCCAGCAAGGGCGATCTCACCGCCCCGGTCGCGCTCAAGGCCGTGGCGAGCGACTGGCCGCTTTACGGCAGACTGGAGCTGACCGACGGGCGTACGGTGGGTGCCCCGCGCGAGGGCACCGCGTGGATCGCGCAGGGGACCGCCGCCCGGCTCGGCATCAAGGCCGGTGACGCGTTCAGGATCGGCGGGCAGTCCATCACAGCAGGCGGCATCATCAAGGCCGACCCCGAACAACTCGGCGAGGGTTTCGCGCTCGGCGATACCGCAATCGTCCCGCTCGATCTGCCGCAGCAGGCGGGCCTTACCGCGCCGGGCGCGATGTACCGCAGTGCGGTGCGCCTGAAGTTCACCGGCGGCGCCGATCCTGATGCCGTGGCAAAGCGGCTGGAAGACCGTTTTCCCGATGCCGGTTTCGAAATCCGCACCCGCAACAAGGCCACGCCATCGACAGAGCGCTTTGTCAGCCGCATGGGCGAGTTTCTGGTGCTGGTGGGGCTGGCCGCGCTGGTGATCGCCGGGATTGGCATTGGCGGGGGCGTATCGTCCTATCTGGAAGCGCGGCGCAATTCGATCGCGACGCTCAAAGTGCTGGGCGCCACAAGCGGCGACATCGCGCGGATTTACGTGCTGCAGGTCGGTGCGGCCGCGCTGGCGGGAAGCCTTGCCGGCCTGCTGGCAGGCGTGCTGGTAACCCCGTTGCTGGCCCGTGCGCTG
>JAYRMP010000140.1:0-4239 GCA_041912655.1 Novosphingobium sp.
CCTTGAGCAGCGTCTCGAGCATTTCGAGCGTGTCTGCGCCGCGGAACAGGCGGTTGAGGCGCACGGCATCGGCTTCGCTAAAGCGCGGGCCGGTGTCGATGCGATCGCGGATGCGGGTGGCGTCGGTCATTTCGGTAATCCCTCGGGGAAGCCCCTTCAGCTCTGGTGCCGCAGCGCCCAGATGGGCTGGCGGCCGTCAGCGGTGGCCTGATAGACATTGTCCCAGCGGTCGAACGCGTTCTGCGCGTCGGCAGGGTTCAGCGGCTTGTCGGGCGCGAAGGCATCGAAACCGCAGCGCTTGAGGTGGCTCAGCATGTCGATCACGACATCGCCCACCGCGCGGATTTCGCCGGTGAAACCCGCCTCGCGCAGCACGCGCGCGGAGGAATAGCCGCGCCCGTCGGTCCAGGCCGGAAAGTTCACTTCGATCAGCCGCAGCCGGTCGAGGAACGGCAGGAGCGCGCGGGCATCGTCGCCCGGCTCGATCCGCACCGCGGTGGCGTTGGTCTGCTCGGTGAAGGCATCCACGGTGACGGCGGAATCGTTGACCGCTTCGTCCTCGCGAAAACGGAACTGGACATCAACCATAGATAGCCTCCTTGAACGGGTCCATGCCGATACGGCGGTAGGTGTCGAGGAAGCGCTCGCCATCCTGTTTGTTGGAAAGATAGACTTCAGTGGCCTTTTCGACGGCATCGACAATGCCGTTTTCGTCGAAGCCCGGACCGGTGATCTTGCCCAGCGACGTGTCGGCGCCTTCGCAGCCGCCGAGCAGGAGCTGGTAGTTCTCAACGCCCTTCTTGTCGACGCCGAGGATGCCGATGTGGCCCGCGTGGTGGTGGCCGCACGCGTTGATGCAGCCCGAGATCTTTAGCTTCAGCTCGCCGATTTCCGCCTGCTTTTCAGCCGAGCCGAAACGCTCGGAGATCTTCTGCGCGACCGGGATCGAGCGGGCATTGGCAAGGCTGCAGTAGTCGAGGCCGGGGCAGGCGATGATGTCGCCCACGGTGTCGAGATTGGCGGTGCCGATGCCGGCTTCGTCCAGCGCCTTCCACACAGTGTAGAGGTCGGCCTTCTTCACGTGCGGGAAGACGATGTTCTGGGCGTGGGTCACGCGCAGTTCGTCGAAGCTGTAGTCCTTGGCCAGCTGCGCCATCAGGCGGATCTGATCGGCCGTGGCGTCACCCGGAATGCCGCCCACGGGCTTGAGGCTGACGTTGGCGATCACGTAACCGGCCTGCTTGTGGGCGTGCGTGTTGCGCTCCACCCACAGGCGGAAGTCGGGATCGGAAAGGTCCAGATCGTCCGAGGCTGCAGTGTCGAATGCCGGGTCGACGAAGAACTGCTTGATCCGTTCCAGCTCGGCCAGCGGCGGTTCGATTCCCATGGTGAGCAGGTGTGCGAACTCTTCCTCGACCTGGCGCGTGTATTCTTCCTTGCCCAGTTCATGGACGAGGATCTTGATGCGCGCCTTGTACTTGTTGTCGCGGCGGCCATAGCGGTTGTACACGCGCAGGCACGCTTCCGAGTAGGTGATCAGCTGCTCGAGAGGCACGAATTCCTTGATCATCGGGCCGATCATCGGCGTGCGGCCCATGCCTCCGCCAACGTAGAACTGCGCGCCGATTTCTCCGGCGGCATTCTTCACCATCTTGATGCCGATGTCGTGCAGGCGCATCGCCGCGCGGTCGGTCTCGCTGGCGATCACCGCGATCTTGAACTTGCGCGGCAGCGTCAGGAATTCGGGGTGGAAGCTCGACCACTGGCGCAGCAGTTCGGCATAGGGGCGCGGATCGACGATCTCGTCGGCCGCGGCCCCGGCGTACTGGTCCGAGCTGATGTTGCGGATGCAGTTGCCGCTGGTCTGGATCGCGTGCATTTCCACCGCCGCGAGGTCCGCGAGGATGTCGGGCGTGTCTTCCAGCTTGATCCAGTTGTACTGGATGTTCTGGCGGGTGGTGAAGTGGCCATAGCCGCGGTCATACTTGTCCGCGATGTCGCCCAGCACCTTCATCTGCGCCGAGTTCAGCGTGCCATAGGGCACCGCGACGCGCAGCATATAGGCGTGCAGCTGCAGGTAGAGGCCGTTCTGCAGGCGCAGCGGGCGGAACTGCTCCTCGGTCAGCTCGCCCGAGAGGCGGCGGCGGACCTGATCGCGGAATTCCGCGACGCGGGTGTCGACCATCTGCTGGTCGTACTGGTCATACTTGTACATTTCAGATCACCCAGTTCACGGCTTCGGGGTCAGACGGCTTGAGCGTCAGGTCGGGGCGCACGGTCGGGCCGAGCGCGCGGATGCGGTCCTTGATGTGGGCGGGGCGCACGCCTTCTGAGGTCTTCTCGCCATCGATGACATAGGCGGCGAACACGTTCTGCACGCCTTCCTCGCGGGCGATGATCTTCGCGCCCTCGTCACCGACATCGGCGGCGTCGTTGACGTCGAGCGACCAGCCCACGCCGGTCCACCAGGTGACCGCTCCGGTCTTGAGGTCGTTTCCAGTCAGGATTTTCACTTCTGTACCTCCAGCGCCCCGGTTGCGAGCGCGCGAATGGTGTTGTCGGGTTCTGCGGTAACGTGGCCGATGACGATCAGGGCAGGGCTCTGCACCTTCTCGCCTTCGACGAGATCGGCAAGCCCCGCCAGCGGCGCGCGCAGCACGCGCATGGCGCCCCGCGTGGCGTTCTCGATCACGGCGACGGGGACGTCGGGCGCAAGGCCGTCGGCCATCAGCTTTTCGGAAATCTGCGCCGATGTGGCGAGCCCCATGAAGATCACGAGCGTGCGGCCCTTGCCGGCAAGGCCGGACCAGTCCTGATCGCTCAGCCCCTTGCATTGGCCAGCCACGAACGAGACGATCGAGGCATGGTCGCGGTGGGTGAGCGGAATCTGTGCAGCGGCGGCGGCGCCCAATGCCGAGGAGATGCCCGGCACAACTTCCACCGGCACGCCGGCGGCGCGGCAGGCCTCTGCCTCTTCGCCGCCGCGGCCGAACACGAAGGGATCGCCGCCCTTGAGCCGCACGACGTCGTTCCCGGCCAGCGCCTCGCGCACCAGCAGGGCGTTGATCTCTTCCTGCTTCATGGTGTGGCGCGACCTGCTCTTGGCGACCGAGATCAGGCGCGCGCCCGGGCGCGCCATGGCCAGGATCGCCGGATCGACCAAGCCGTCGTGCACGATCAGGCGGGCGTTCATCAGCAGCCGTGCCGCGCGCAGCGTCAGCAGGTCCGGATCGCCTGGACCCGCGCCGACAAGGGAGACCTTGCCTACGTTTGCCGCGCGGCCGGAGAGGAGGGGATTCGCTTCCATGCTGGCCAAATGGCCGCGAACCTCTGTTATCACCAGCCAGAATGGCTTTGGGGTGCATTAGGCGAGCTTTACCCGCCGCAAATCCGGGGCTGCCTGCGGTCCGGGCTAACGGGTTCGCTAACCAAATCTTAACTCGCGAAGACGAAATTCGGCGCTTCCTGGGGAGACAGGCCATGCCGATTTCGGCCCATTTCGAAGACATTCCAGCCGCAGAGGGCCAGTCCCGCGCCTTGCGGCGCAGGCTTCAGTTCGAGACGCAGGGCGCGCTGGAATCGGGATTGGCGGCGCACGTGGAAGTGCACAACCTGTCCGAATCCGGGCTTTTGCTGGAAACGCGCGCCGATCTGGAGATCGGCGAAGCGATCGCGCTTGACCTTCCCGAAGCCGGGCAGGTGCGGGCACGCGTGGCCTGGGCCAGCGGCGCTCTTTACGGGTGCGCGTTCGACGTTCCGCTTTCCCCTGCCGCGCTGAGTGCCGTGCAGCTGCGCAGCGCTGTGCAGAACGCGGGCGGTCTCGGGCCTGCGCCTTCGCCTGCCGGAGTGGCCGCGATCGGCGGCGAGAGCTTCGGCGAGCGGCTTCACCGGCTGCGCAAGCTGCGCGGCCTCACGCAGGGGGAGCTGGCAAGCCAGCTCGGCGTCAGCAAGCCGACGGTCTGGGCCTGGGAGCAAGGGCGCGCGCGTCCGATCGAGGACCGGCTCGATGCCATTGCCGAGGCTCTGGGCGTCACAAGCGCGGAGCTGCGCCCCAGCCGCACCGTGCCAGGCCTGCCCGACCTGATCGCGCGCTGCCGGGACCAGATCGCCGCAGCGGTCGAGACGACGCCGGACAAGATCAGGATCATGATCGAACTTTAGGCCGTAACCTCATAAACGGCACCGTCGAGGCGCCCAAATGGCGAACATATCGGGCCAAACTGCCCGCTGGGAAGGCTG
>JAYRMP010000141.1:0-4137 GCA_041912655.1 Novosphingobium sp.
CCCGCGCTGGCCCGGCAGCCCGACAAACCCATCACCGATAACGATCCCGATGTGGAAGATGTGGCCAAAACCCCCATCAACGACCTCAATGTCGGACGCGACGGCGAGATCCCGGCGCTGCTCACGGCTGCCGTTGCCGATCCTTATGCGTTGGCCGGACTGGGCAAGTGCCGCCAGCTTTCCGCCGCGATCACCGGGCTCGACGAAGTGCTGGGCCCCGATATCGACCTTCCGCAGGAAGAGCGCGACCGTATCAGCAGCGGCCGGCTCGCCAAGACCGTGGTGTCGTCGTTCATCCCGTTCCGTGGGCTTATCCGCGAGATTTCCGGCGCCAACGACCAGGACCGCAAGGTCAATGCCGCGATTCAGGCCGGGATTGCCCGGCGCAGCTTCCTGAAGGGCGTCGGCACGGCGCGCGGCTGCAAATATCCGGCGCGCCCGGCACCGCAGGCGGTTATCGATGACCGGCTTGAACAACTCGCCCAGGCCGCCCGGAAAGATGCCGCAGACCGGAAGGACGAGCAGGCAGACCACAGCAAGGCGGGCAAGAAGGCCAAGGACAATAGCAGCGCTGGCGTGGCCTTCACGTCGAAGCCGGTGGTACAGCCTGTCCCATAACGCCAATTGCCCGGCGCGGCGGGCA
Organism: Novosphingobium sp.; assembly: GCA_041912655.1. Taxonomy (GTDB): domain Bacteria; phylum Pseudomonadota; class Alphaproteobacteria; order Sphingomonadales; family Sphingomonadaceae; genus Novosphingobium. The sequence goes on from JAYRMP010000141.1 coordinate 644, forward strand.
TGCTAGACCCGCGCCATGAACCTGTCCGATTGCCATAACATCGCCGATTTCCGCCTTTTGGCGAAGCGCCGCCTGCCCTGGCCGGTGTTCGATTACATCGACGGGGCCGCTGATGACGAGGCGACCAAGGCGCGCAACACGGCCGCGTTCGACACCGCCGATCTGGTGCCCGATGTGCTGGCGGGCGTGGAGCAGATCGACACCTCGGTCACGGTGATGGGCCGCACCAGCGCCCTGCCCCTGATCCTGTCGCCCACGGCGCTGCAGCGCGTGTTCCACTGGCAGGGCGAACGCGCGGTGGCGCGCGCCGCGCAGAAGTTCGGGCTGTGGTTCGGCATATCCAGCCTCGCAACCGTCTCGATCGAGGAAATCGGCGCGATGGGCGGCAATCCGAAGATGTTCCAGCTCTATGTCCACAAGGACAAGGGGCTGAACCGATCAATGATCGAACGCTGCCAGGCGGCCAAGTTCGATGCCATCGCGCTGACGGTAGATACCATCGTCGGCGGCAAGCGCGAACGTTGCCTGCGCTCTGGCTTTTCCTCGCCGCCGCGCTTCACGCCTTCCTCGCTGCTGGCCTACGCCGCAAAGCCGCGCTGGGCGCTGGACTATGTTTTCCGCGAGAAGTTCTCGCTGCCCAACCTCGATACCCACGTCAGTGCGGGTACGGGCGAGGCCATGAGCATCCAGCGCTATTTCACCGAAATGCTCGACCAGTCGATGGACTGGAAAATGGCCGCGCAGATCCGGGAACAGTGGGGCGGCACCTTCTGCCTCAAAGGCGTGATGAGCGTGGCCGACGCCCGCCGCGCGGTGGAGATCGGGGCCGACGCCATCATGATCTCCAACCACGGCGGCCGCCAGCTCGACGGCAGCCGGGCGCCGTTCGATCAGCTGCGCGAAATCACCGATGCCGTGGGCGGCCAGATCGAGATCATCTGCGACGGCGGCGTACGGCGCGGCACGCATGTGCTGAAAGCGCTGGCGGCAGGCGCCACCTGCGCTTCGGGCGGCCGGCTCTACCTCTACGCGCTCGCCGCGGCCGGACAGCCCGGCGTCGAGCGCGCGGTGACCATCCTCAAGGAAGAGATCGAGCGCGGCATGAAGCTGATGGGCGTAACCCGCGCCAGCCAGCTCACGCCCGATCGCCTGCGCTGGCGGTAGGGCAGGGAAAGCGAAAGCGAAGCCAAAACCAAGAACCCGCTCACCCTGAGCCTGTCGAAGGGTGTTGGTCCCGGCGCTGCGCCAGTGTCCTTCGACAGGCTCAGGATGAGCGAAGTTTCTCCCAGTATGCGGCTATGGGCATGTCACACCGCCGCTTCACCCTGCGGGTGCCGCCCGACGCTGGCCCAGTCGACTTGCCGCGTTGCGTACATCACGCCGGCAAGCGCCGCGAAGAGCAGCACCGAACCGATCATCAGCGACCAGGCCTCCAGGTTGAGCAGCACGAACAGCAAGGCATAGAGCCCGACCAGCAGCGCGCCGATGAACCGCGCCCGCTTCCAGCTTTTCAGCACCGCGGCGCTGTAGGCCGTCAGCAGCCCGATCACCGCCGCGCTGGCCACCAGATAGGCCGCGGTGAACCCGATCACTTCGGCAAAGGCCAGCAGCAGCACGAAGAACAGCACCAGCCCCGCGCCGGTCAGCAGGTATTCCACCGAGGCCACCCGCGCGCCGCCGACGATGTCGAACAGGAAGAAGGCGAGGAAGGTGAAACCGATGAACAGGAAGCCGTATTTCACCGAGCGGTTGACCTTGGAATAGAGATCCACCGTCTCGATCAGGCTGACGCTGACGGCGCGGCTGGGGCCGCCAACCACTTCCGCCGCGCCGCCGGCAGCCACCGCCACGGCGGAAGGAGCTTCCACCGCTTCCCGGAAAGCATAGGCGTTTTGGGGCGCATCCTGCGGCAGGCCGATATCCTCGGTCGCGACCGGCGGCTGGCCCAGCGCCAGCTTGTCGATCGTGTAGCTGGCCTGAAAGCCCTTGTCCGAAACCCTGGGCTTCTCGGGCAGGAAGGCGCCCGCAAAGCTGGGGCTGGGCCAGGACGACGACACATCCCATGTGGTCGATCCGCCGCGCGGCACCAGACTGATCGAGCGGCTGCCGCGCAGGCCGAAGGCATAACTGACCTTGAGTTCGCCGGTGCCGTCCCAGCTCAGGAACGCAAAGAAGCCCTGCCCGCCCGAAGCCGCCGGTCCCTTGCCCGGCTGCACTTCCAGCGGCTTGCCATTGGCCGCGATCGTGCCGCCGGTTGTGAGCCCGCGCGCATCCGAAGCGCCGACGCGCAGTTCCGCCCGGTCCCACATCAACCGCTCGCGCGTGACGCCGAAGCGGTCGAGATCGGACGGCAGCACAAACGTGGCCATGCCCTGCGTCTTCGCGGTGAACAGCACCGAACGGTAGATCGACTTGCGCCGCTCCTCCGGCTCGATCCGCGTCGAAACCCTGTTAGTGACGGGCGAGATGTAGAGCAGCTTCTCCACCTCGACGACGCGGCTTTCCTCCTTGCCGTCGACCGTGACGTTCTGCGTCTGGGTGGTGCGGAAAGGCACGGCCATGACCGGGCCGGACAGCACTTGCGGCCCGCCCCAGCCGGCATTGATCGCCGTCTGCGCCGTCTCCGACTGATCCTGCCGGTCGTAGATCAGGGCATAGACCAGCATCAGCGGGACAATCAGCACCAGACTGACCAGCCCCACGAACAGGAATTTCATGCCCGGCGATCGTTCGCGATGCGGTGCGGTTTCATCCATGGCCAGCCCCTCTTCCTTCACCGCGCATGATGCACGCGTCGGAAGGCATCCGCTACCCCGCCTTTCCTCCCGCTGAACGGCGTCAGACGGCGGGGACGGGCCTTGGCACGTCGGCCGGGAACGGCATCACGTCGAGCGGATCGGGTGCAAACCACGCTTCGGCGAAGCTGGCGGGCGCACCGGGTTCACCGATCAGGCGCGCGAACTTCTGCCCCTCGTAAGGCGCGGCTGCCAGCATGCGCGCCGCCAGCGCGTCGCCGATGGTGAAGAGCTGCGCCACTTTGCCTTCCAGCGCCCGCGCCAGAGCGTCCTGCGGCACGCGCCCGGTGGCGAGCACCACCGCATCGGCAGCCTCGGTCCGCTCATCCCCGGTGTGGACATCGTAAAGCGTGACGCTGTCCGGCCCGATCGCGCGCAGCCAGGTGGAGGGCACGAGTTCCACCCCCGCCCGCTTCATCCGCGCGACGATGTAGCTCTCTTCCCAGTTGTCGGTGTTGCGCGCGGAAACCGGCGAATAGCCCACCGTAACGAACCGCACCTCTGCTCCCGCTGCGGCCAGCATTTCGGCGATCCCGGTTCCGGTGTGATAACCTTCGGCATCGAATATCCACACACGCCCGGCGGGCTTCGCGCCGCCCGTCAGCACGTCTTCCGGCCGCAGGACATGCGGCTGATCCCATCCGGCAATTTCGCCATCGAACGTGATCGAGCGCCCGCCCGGGCTGTAGCTGGCCCCGG
>JAYRMP010000142.1:0-4058 GCA_041912655.1 Novosphingobium sp.
ACCCTTGCGTGCCGCTGCATCCCATCGTCGTCCCGGACCTGATCCGGGACCGTTGGCGGACAAACGCCTGCCGGCCAGCGGTCCCGGGTCAAGCCCGGGACGACGATTGTGGGCGAGTAGAATCGATTTTTTGCGAGCCTGCGAAAAGCGCGTTCGATGGCTGTTGACAGCCCCGTTTCGCTCTCCTAGAGGCGCGTCTCCCAAGTGGCTGCGCGGGTGTAGCTCAGTTGGTTAGAGTGCCGGCCTGTCACGCCGGAGGTCGCGGGTTCGAGCCCCGTCACTCGCGCCACTTGGGACGTTATCCTCAAAAAGCGTTGCTGATCTTCACGTCCTGACCGCTCGCGGGCAGGCTGATCATCATGCCGTCCTGCGCGAGGCGCAGCGTGCCCGAAAACTCCTTGCCCGCATCGCCCAGGAACAGCGGCTCGATCAGCTTGGCGGGCGGCGCCGGGACGAGGTGGTAGAGCACCAGCGTCTTGACCCCGGCCTCGCGCGCGGTGCGCGCCGCCTCTTCCGGACTGGCGTGATAACCCTGGATATCGTGCATGATCTTCGCCGCGTCCCCGCGCCCGCGCTTGGCAAGCTGCGCGCCCAGCGCGGCGACCATCTTGCGGTTGAGCGCCTCGTGCAGCAGCAGATCGCTGCCCTTGGCCGCGCGGGCCAGCGCTGGAGCATAGGCGGTGTCACCCGAAATCGTGATCGAGCGGCCCTTGTAGTCGATGCGGTAGCCGAAGGCGGGCTTCACAGGATCGTGAATCACCCGGATCACGGTGATCTTCACCCCGTCCTTGTCATAGACCACCTGCGTGTCCATGCCATCGGGCAGGGCGATCACGCTGGCCGTGCCGCCAAAGCCACCGGGCCGGGCGACTGCTTCCCCGTGGTGGGCAATTCGGAAGCCCTTGTCGATGTCGTACAGCGCGGCCTCGGCGGCGATCACCTTGTCGGTGCCTTCGGGTCCATAGACCGGCAGCGGCGCGCCGCGCGATCCGCCGATCCATGCCTGAAGCAGCAGTTCCCCGAGGCCGTCGATGTGGTCGCTGTGAAGGTGGGTGAGGAAGCCCGCCTGGATCTTCTCCATCGGAAAGCCCATCCGCATCAGCTTGCGAATCGAGCCGGAGCCGGCATCGAACACGAAAGCCTGGTTGCCCGCCAGCACCCCGATGCACGGCCCGGCGCGGGTGGCATCCGGCATCGGCGAACCCGAGCCACAGACATAGGCATGGAGGCCGTCACCCAGTGCCGCCGACTGGTCCACCCCGACCGTGGTGTCGAGCGCGCGGTCGAATGCGCGCTGGGCCAGCCAGGTGTTGCCGGAATTGAGGAACAGGACTGCACCGATCGCGATTGCGGCCACGGCGAGGCCCAGCTTGCGGCGTCTTGTCATGCTCTTCCCCCAATGTTCTTGTTCGTCACCCTGAACTTGGTTCAGGGTCCATCGTGCGTCCCGCACGAGCGTCGCGAATGCGGCACGATGGATGCTGAAACGAGTTCAGCATGACGCGAAAAGGCATCGGGGGAAAGGCGGTATTTCGGGTGGCTGACGCCGTTCAGCCCCAGCGACCGGTTTCCATCCAGATCAGGAAGCGCCGCAGCGGCAGCAGCCAGATCACGCCCAGCACCACATAGACCGGCAGCTGGCCCAGCGCGGGCCAGCCAGCCATCAGGGGTGCGACATAGCGGGCGATCAGGCCGCCATAGACGAACAACGCCGCGAGCAGGGCGAGGATACCGAGAGGGATCCGCAGGGTAGGCTGTTCGCGCATTCAGAAGGGTCCGTAGAGGCGGGTGGGGGTGATCACGGCGTGGAGCGGCACGTCGTGCGGTTCGACCGGCAGTTCATCGACCAGCTGGCAATCCCAGGCAAGGCCCAACGCGAGCCGGAGCGGGTGCTCCGCCAGCCAGCGGTCGTAATGCCCCGCGCCATAGCCGATCCGTGCACCGGTAGCAGTGAACCCCAGCAGCGGGCAGAACACCACGTCCGGCACCAGCAGCGCGGCATCCGCAGCGGGTTGCAGGGCCTTGTAGGGATCGGGCTCCAGCAGGTCCTCGACGAAGGGATTGGCCCATTCGCGGAACACCATCGGCGCGCCTCGCGCGGCGAACCACGGCAGGGCGACGCGGTGCCCGGCCTCGAAGAACCAGCGGGCGTAATTGGAGGCGGGCACTTCGCCCGGCATCTCGTGGAACACCGAGATCACCGCGCCGTCCGGCACCAGCGCCAGCACCGCTTCCGGGGGACGGCGGAACATCAGGCCGCGCATGGCATCGGGGATGCCGGCCACGAAGTCCGCACGGCGGCGTTTCAGCTCGGCGCGCAGGGCTTGCTTGTCGGTCAACTTGCCTGCCTTGGCGTTCTTGAAGACCGTCATTGCGAGCGTAGCGAAGCAATCCAGGGGCGGTTTACGCCGCTCTGGATTGCTTCGCTACGCTCGCAATGACGATACCTATGAATGAGCCGCTCCGCTCAAGAAAACAGGTGACGGGACCACCATGGGTCGTTGCCGGGGAAATCCTCTGACGCCTCGACGTCAGGTGGGGACCATATGCATCGGACCTCTATGCGAAATAGCGGACCGGGCAGGGACAGCCCCCATTGGATTGCTTATAGCCTCAGGGATGTTCTGTCGGTTCGTACCGGGCAGTACCCGTCACGCGCCTATCTAGAGCAGGCGGCCCTCACCCTCAAGGGCGGCGGCGCAATTTTCCAGCCGCTGGGCGAGCGATTCGAGCCGGGCCGGGTCCAGCTTCGGCTGGGCGGCGGCGCTTTGCCGGGCTTCGTGCAGTTCATCGGCCAGCAGCAGCGCGGCGAACAGCAGCTGGCGCGGCTCGCTCATCGCGGCCATGCCCTCGACCTTGGCGGCGATCGCACGGCCCAGGTCCTGGATGTGCGCTTCCTGGCCTTCGTCGCAGGCCACCGTGTAGGAACGACCGCCAATCATCAGGGTGACGTTGCTCATCGCGGCATCACCCCTGCGCGCTTTCGATCAGGGCATCGAGCTGCCCCAGCGAATCCTGCACGGCGGCGCGCAGACGGTCATGCCGGGTCCGCAAGGCAGCCAGCTCTGCCGCATTGGCGGCCGCCGCCGGAGCGCGCGCCGCAGCCTCGATCCGGGCGAGAGCCCGCTCGATCCGCGACAGCGCATTGTTGACAGGATCCCCGTCCATGGCTGCTGGCTAGCGCATTTAACCATCAAGGCAAAGCGTTGCAGGCCGGTTTTGCCACAGTCTCGAACGGGAATGGACACACAGGCGCTTGACAGGCGCGCTTGACGGGGGGCGGTCGCTTCGCAAAGGAGACCCGGCATCGAATCGCCCGGATTCGCGCGTCAAAATTCCGCTCCCGCCCGGAGAATTCGCCCATGAGCCTCGATCCCGCCCGCCTCGCGCCTATGGCCAACGCCATTCGCGCGCTTTCGATGGACGCGGTCCAGGCAGCAAACAGCGGCCATCCCGGCATGCCGATGGGCATGGCCGATGTCGCCACAGTGCTGTTCAGCCAGTTCCTGAAGTTCGATCCCGCCGCCCCGAAGTGGCCGGACCGCGACCGCTTCGTGCTGTCGGCGGGCCACGGCTCGATGCTGATCTACTCGCTGCTCCACCTCACCGGCTACGCCGCGCCGACGATGGATGACATCCGCAATTTCCGCCAGCTGCACAGCCCCTGCGCCGGTCACCCGGAAAACGCGGAGTTGCCGGGCGTGGAATGCACCACCGGCCCGCTGGGCCAGGGCCTGGCGATGGCCGTGGGCATGGCGATGGCCGAACGTCACCTCAACGCCGGGTTCGGCGACGCGCTGGTCAATCACAAGACCTGGGTGATCGCGGGCGACGGTTGCCTGATGGAAGGCATCAACCACGAAGCCATCGGGCTTGCCGGCAATCTCAAGCTCGGTAACCTCAACGTGCTCTGGGACGACAACAAGATCACCATCGACGGTGATACCTCGCTGTCGACGTCGGAAGACATTCCCGCGCGATACGCCGCGACCGGCTGGCACGTCACCCGCTGCGATGGCCATGACTTTGCCGACATCGCGCGCGCCCTGGCCGAGGCT
>JAYRMP010000143.1:0-4000 GCA_041912655.1 Novosphingobium sp.
GCTGACCTTCATGAAGGGCGGCCAGTTCAAGCTGGGCGGTCATGACGTCTGGATCAGCCGCTCGGGCTATACCGGCGAGGACGGGTTCGAAATCTCGCTCCCCGCCGAGGCAGCGGCCGAGATCGCCGACCTGCTCTGCTCGCAGGCGGAAGTACGGCCCATCGGCCTTGGCGCGCGGGATTCGCTGCGGCTGGAGGCGGGCCTGCCGCTCTATGGTCACGACCTGACCACCGAGACTTCGCCGATCGAGGCGGGTCTGACCTTCGGGATCAACAAGCGCCGCCGCAGCGAAGGCGGTTTCCTCGGTGCCGAGCGCGTGCTGCGCGAACTGTCCGAAGGCACTAGCCGCCTGCGCGTCGGCCTCGCCCTCGAAGGGCGTCAGGCGGCGCGTGAGGGTGCTGCAGTTTTCGCGGAAAACCAGCAGGTTGGCGTGCTGACCTCAGGTGGTTTCTCGCCCACGCTCGAACGCCCCATCGCCATGGCCTATGTCGCCAGCGAGCACACTGCGTCCGGCACCGCACTTGAAATCGAAGTGCGCGGCAAGCGCCTGCCCGCGCGGGTTACCGCGCTGCCTTTCGTCCCCCACCGCTATCACCGCTGAGGAGTTCACCCATGCCCCGTTACTTCACCCAGGACCACGAATGGATCGACGTTGACGGCGATGTCGGCACTGTCGGCATCACCGATTACGCGCAGGGCCAGCTTGGCGACATCACCTTCGTCGAACTGCCCGAACCCGGCGCCGCGCTGGCCAAGGGCGATGCGCCCTGCGTGGTCGACAGCGTCAAGGCCGCGTCCGACGTCTATGCGCCGGTCAGCGGCACCGTCACCGAAGCCAACGGCGCGCTGGCCGACGAGCCGGAGCTGGTCAATTCCGATCCGGAAGCCGGCGGCTGGCTGTTCCGCCTGACGCTGAGCGATGCGGGTGAGCTGTCCGGCCTGATGGACCGCGCTGCCTACGACGCCTACATCGCGGAGCTCTGAGCCGATGCGCTACCTGCCCCTGACCCCGGCCGAGCGCAGCGACATGCTGGGCGTGATCGGCGCGGCCACGATCGACGACCTGTTCGCCGACGTTCCCGCCGAGGCGCGCCTGCCCGGACCCATTGCCGGCTTGCCTGCTCACGCCAGCGAAATGGCGGTGGAACGGCACATGGCCGCGCTCGCGGCGAAGAACATTTCCGCCGGTTCAGCGCCGTTCTTCCTGGGGGCAGGGGCCTATCGCCACCACATCCCCGCCAGCGTCGACCACCTGATCCAGCGCGGCGAATTCCTCACCGCCTACACCCCCTACCAGCCGGAAATCGCCCAGGGCACGCTGCAGGTGCTGTTCGAATTCCAGAGCCAGGTCGCGCGGCTGTTCGGGGTCGAGGTCGCCAATGCCTCGATGTACGATGGCTCGACCGCCTGCTGGGAGGCCGTGGCGATGGCCGCGCGCATCACCCGCCGCAAGAAGGCGGTGCTGTGCCGGGGCCTGCACCCGCACTACGTTTCGACCGTCCGCACCATGGCGAAATTCACCGGCGACGTGATCGACTGGCGCGCGCCGAAGCTGGAAGCGGAGCCGGACACGGCGGGCGTGATTGCCGCGATCGACGCTGAGACGTCCTGCGTCGTGGTGCAATATCCCGACATCCTTGGCCGGATTCCTGATCTCGCGGCAATTGCCGAAGCCGCTCATGCGGCGGGTGCGCTGCTGGTAGCGGTGGTGACCGAGCCGGTCGCGCTGGGGCTGATCGAGGCGCCGGGCAATCTCGGCGCGGACATCGTGGTGGGCGAAGGGCAGGCGCTCGGCGTCGGCCTCCAGTTCGGCGGGCCGTACCTGGGCCTGTTCGGCTGCCGCGAGAAGTACGTGCGGCAGATGCCGGGTCGCCTCTGCGGCCAGACCGTGGATGCGGAAGGCAAGCGCGGCTTCGTGCTGACGCTCTCCACCCGCGAACAGCACATCCGGCGCGAGAAGGCGACCAGCAATATCTGCACCAATGCAGGGCTTTGCGCGCTGGCCTTCAGCATTCACATGACCCTGCTGGGCGGGGAAGGGCTGGCGCGCCTCGCCCGGCTCAACCACGCCCGCGCCCGTGCGGCGGCTGAACGGTTGGCACAGGTTCCGGGGGTGAAGCTGGCGAGCCAGGCCTTCTTCAACGAGTTCGCGCTCGAACTCCCCGCCGACGCGCGCGAGGCAGTGCGGCACATGGCGGATCGCGGCGTGCTGGGCGGCGTCTCGCTCGGCCGGCTCTACCCCGAGGAAACCGCGCTCGGCCACGGCCTGCTCGTCACCGCCACCGAATGCACCACCGACGAGGACATCGAAGCCCTCGCTGCCGCCCTTGAAGGAGTGCTGGCATGAATGCTCCCAACCAGTCCGGCTGGCGCCCCGCGATGGGTAGCGCCGAGGCCTATGATGCCCCCACCGCCAGCGGCGACCGCGCGCTGATGCTGGAAGAGCCGCTGATCTTCGAACTCGGCCGTGCAGGCACCTGCGGCGTCGATATCGACGAGGCGGAACTGGACGCATCAGACGCGCTTGCGCCGTTCCTGCGCAAGGCCACGCCCGCGCTGCCGGGCCTGAGCGAGCCGGAAACGGTGCGCCATTACACCCGCCTGTCGCGCCAGAACTACGCCATCGACCTTGGGCCGTTCCCGCTGGGATCGTGCACGATGAAGCACAACCCGCGCCTCAACGAGAAGGTCGCGCGGCTGCCGGGTTTTGCCGATGTCCACCCGCTCGCCCCCCAGCAGGCGGTGCGCGGCGCGCTGGAAACCATTGCCCAGCTGGCCGACTGGCTGATGGCGCTGACCGGCATGGCCGCTGTCGCCATGTCGCCCAAGGCGGGCGCGCATGGGGAACTGTGCGGGGTGTTGTGCATCAAGGCCGCGCTCCAGGCGCGGGGCGATGACCGGCGGATCATGCTGGTCCCGGAAAGTGCCCACGGGACCAATCCGGCAACGGCTGCCTTTGCCGGTTTCGCGATCGAGAACATCCCGGCGACGGCGGAAGGCCGCGTCGACCTTGCCGCGCTGACCGCGCGGCTGGGGCCGGACATCGCGGGGGTGATGATCACCAATCCCAACACCTGCGGCCTGTTCGAGCGCGACATGAAGGCGATTGCCGACGCGGTCCACGCGGCGGGCGGCTATGTCTATTGCGACGGCGCGAACTTCAACGCCATCGTCGGCAAGGTCCGCCCCGGCGACCTTGGCATCGACGCCATGCACATCAACCTGCACAAGACCTTCTCCACCCCGCATGGCGGCGGCGGGCCGGGCAGCGGGCCGGTAGTGCTGTCTGCCGCGCTCGCGCCCTTCGCACCGCTGCCCTTCGTGACCCGCGACGCCGATGGCGAAGCGCGGCTGATCGAGGAGGAACACGCAGGGGAAGACCATCCCTCCACCTTCGGACGCATGGCAGCGTTCCACGGGCAGATGGGCATGTTCACCCGCGCGCTGACCTATATCCTCAGCCACGGTGCGGACGGACTGCGGCAGGTGGCGGAAGACGCGGTGCTCAACGCCAACTACGTGCTCGCCAGTCTCAAGGACGTGCTCGACGCGCCTTTCGCGGCCTCGGGGCCGTGCATGCACGAGGCGCTGTTCAGCGATGCCGGGCTGGCCGAGGGCTTTTCCACGCTCGACGTGGCCAAGGGCCTGATCGACGAAGGCTTCCACCCGATGACGGTCTACTTCCCGCTGGTGGTCCACGGCGCGATGCTGGTCGAGCCGACCGAGACGGAAAGCAAGGCGGGCCTGGACCGGTTCATCGGTTCCCTGCGCAGCCTCGCCGAGCGGGCGCGGGCTGGGGACGAGAGCCTGAAGAGCGCGCCGCACTTCGCTCCGCGGCGGCGGCTGGACGAAACGCTGGCGGCGAGGAAGCCGGTGCTCGGCTGGCGCGATTGACATGGGATCGATAGCCGGGAACTAGGCAACAACCTCCCGTTCGTGTCGCGCTTGTCGAGACACATGGGCGCCCGCGTGTCTCGACTTCGCTCGACACGAACGGATC
>JAYRMP010000144.1:0-3945 GCA_041912655.1 Novosphingobium sp.
CGATTGCGGGCGGCGCGGTGTTCGCGCTGATTCTCGTCGATGCATTGCTGGCCGGGCGGCTGGAGGACTTGCGCGTCCTTGTCCCGCACGATGTCGAAGTCGGTGCAGAGCAAGTCATGGGCGCGCAGGTGCGTCTGACGGGTGGTCACCCGTCCGCGATGCAGGCCGCGCTCGCTTGCGACCCGCGTCTGGTGCCGGGCGGGCGGATGCTGTTCGACCTTGAGCCGCAGAATCGCGAGTGGCGCGGCGAGGGGGCATTCAGTGCCTTGCGCCGGGGGACCGGACGGGTCAGCCGCACCTGGTTGCGCTGGACCGGCCCGCTGGGGCTGGGCGCACGGCAGCTTCAGGGCGATCTCGACGAAGAGGTGCGCGTCTGGCCGAACATCGCCGCCACGCGCTCGCCCGCCTTGCAGGCGTTCCTGAAGGATGCGCAGTTCGGCCTGATCGCGCGCCGGATGCGCGGTGAAGGCACGCAGTTCGAATCGCTCGCCGAATACCAGCCGGGCATGGACCGGCGCCGTATCGACTGGAAGGCCTCGGCACGCCACGCGCACCTTTACGCCAAGGAGTACGAGACCGAGCGCAACAACCAGATCGTCTTTGCCTTCGATTGCGGGCGGGCGATGTGCGAGCCGATCGCGGGGATGCCGCGCATGGACCGCGCGGTCTCGGCGGCGCTGGCGACGGCCTATGTCGCGCTGAAGGGCGGCGACAAGGTCTCGCTGTTCGGCTTTGCCGCGCGGCCTGAAGTCTCGACGCCGTTCGTGGCCGCCTCAAACCAGTTCCACCGCCTGCAGCGTGCCGCCGCGGAACTGGAATACCGCGCCGAGGAGCCCAACTTCACGCTGGCGCTGGCAACACTGGCAGGCCGCTTGCAGCGCCGCTCGCTGATCGTGGTCTTCTCCGACTTCACCGATCTTACCAGCGCCGACCTGATGATCGAGAGCATCGGCAGGCTGGTGAAGCGCCATGTTGTGCTGTTCGTCACCATGGCGGACGACGAACTGGAAACGCTTTCCGCCGCCACGCCGGATGATCTCGACGTGCTTTCCGAGGCGGTTTCCGCCGATCTCCTGCTGCGCCAGCGGGCTCTGGTGACGGGCCGCCTGCGGCAGCTGGGTGTCGATGTCATCGAGGCGCCGCATGACCGGATCGGCACGCGCCTGCTCGATGCCTACCTCGAAATCAAGCGATCGGGAGCGATCGGATGAACGCCGCCGTTGTCAGCCCGTCCGCCATCGAGACCGCCGCGCTGCGCTCCGATCGCTTCCGGCTCGAACGCGAGGAAGACTGGAAGCGGCTGGAGACGATCGTCACCCGCATGGAGAAGGGCCGCCTGCGCGGCATTTCCGACGAAGACCTGCTGGTCCTGCCGGGGCTGTACCGTACGGTGGCATCAAGCCTGTCGATCGCACGGGAGACTTCGCTTGATGCCGCGACGCTGGCCTATCTCGAAGCGCTGGTGCAGCGCGCCTGGTTCGTCGTTTACGGGCCGCGCTCGTCACTGTGGGAATGGCTGCGCGGCTTCCTGGGCGGCGGCTGGAGCGCGGCGGTACGTGCCCTCTGGCTCGACATCGTGATTGCGCTCGCGGTGATGACGGCAGGCGCGGTGGTGGGCTGGCTGCTGGTGAGCCACGATCCCGAATGGTATTTCGCGCTGGTCGGCAAGGACATGGCGGGCGCCCGCGTGCCCGGCGCCAGCGCCAGGGTGCTGCACGATACGCTGTTCGCGGCGCCGGAAACGGACGGTCTCAGCGTCTTTGCCGCGCAGTTGTTCAGCAACAACGCGCAGGTCTCGATCCTCGCCTTTGCCCTGGGCTTCGCCTTTGGCGTGCCTTCATTGCTACTGCTGGTGCACAATCTGGCGGTGCTCGGCGCGATGGCCTGGGTCTATCATCAGGCCGGCCTGACGATAGACTTCGCGGGCTGGATTGCGGTGCACGGCACGACCGAGCTTTTCGCGATCCTGCTGGCAGGTGCGGCCGGGCTGCACATCGGCCGCGCGGTGGCGTTTCCCGGCAATCGCCCCATCCTGCAGGCGGCCGCCGATGCCGGGCAGCGGGCGGCACTGGTGATGACCGGTGTGGTGCTGATGCTCGTGGTGGCCGCCCTCCTCGAAGGCTTCGCGCGCCAGCTCGTCAACGAGACGTCCGGCCGCTTTGCCATCGGCGGTTTCATGCTTCTGTTGTGGAGCGCCTATTTCTTCGCGTTTCGCGGCAATGCCGGGCCGCGCCCGGTGAAGCACTCGGACGCGCGGGCATGAGCGCCATGCCCACCCGCCTGCGCCGCTCGGTCCGGGACCGCATGCTCGTGACGCCGGAGGGGATTGCATTGCCGGTCGCCGTTGCCAGCCGCGGCGCGCGGCTGGGGGCGCTGCTGCTCGATCTGCTGATCATCGTCGTGTTGATGCTGGGTTTTACCATCGCGCTGATTTCTATCGCCGGCGGTACGATCACGGCCGGGCAGGCGATGAAGAGCGGTTCTGCGGCCGGGCACGCGCTGCAGTTCCTGCTGATCGTGTGGATCGTGATCATGTTCCTGTTCCGCAACGCCTATTTCCTGTTCTTCGAACTGGGGCCGCGCGGTGCGACGCCCGGCAAGCGGCTGACCGGCATCCGCGTCGCCGCGCGTGATGGCGGGCGGCTGACGGCGGACATGGTCATTGCCCGCAATCTGCTGCGCGATATCGAGCTGTTCCTGCCGGTGGTGTTCCTGATGTCGGGCGGGGTCGAAAGCGGCGGGGCATGGCTGGCGGCGACTGGCTGGTTCCTGATCTTCATGCTGTTTCCGCTGTTCAACCGCGACGGGCTGCGCGCCGGGGACGTGATCGCCGGATCCTGGGTCCTTGAGCGCCCGCGCCAGAAGCTGGAAGCGGCCATGTCCTTGGCGCGTGAGGACGAAGATACGCCAAGGGTGCAGCGCCGCTCTTACCAGTTCGAGGACGCGGAACTGGCCGTCTACGGCGAGTTCGAACTGCAGGCACTCGAACGCGTGCTGCGCGAGAACCGCGCGGCCTCGATCGAGACGGTGTACCAGACGATCGCCGGGAAAATCGGCCGCAACGACGGCTGGAACGACGAGAAGGCGTTCCTCGAAGATTATTACACCCAGTTGCGGGCGCGGCTCGAAAGCGGCATGCGGATGGGCCGCCGCAAGGCCGACAAGTTTTCCGGGTGACTGCGATGATCGAAAATCTCAGGATCGTGCCCGACGATCTCACGGACGAGCGGGTGCTGGCGCTGCTGCAGATGCATCTCGACGAGATGCACCAGTGGTCGCCCGCGTGCAAAGTCCATGCGATGCCGGCCGAACGCCTGCGCCAGCCCGATGTGCTGTTCTTTGCCGCTTGGGACGGAGACACGCTGGCCGGTTGCGGTGCCATCAAGCATCTGGACGAGGGGCACGGCGAACTGAAGTCGATGCGCGCCGCGCCCGCCTATCGCGGCAAGGGCGTGGGCAAGGCGATCCTGCAGCGTTTGCTGGAGGAAGCCCGCGCGCGTGGTTATACACGGGTCAGCCTGGAGACCGGACGGCCCGGGCCGTTCCGGGATGCGCAGAACCTCTATCTGGCGCATGGCTTCAATGAATGCCCGCCTTTCGGCGATTACGTGTCTGACCATTTCTCCCTGTGCATGACGAAAGTGCTGTGATGGATTTGCGTAAAGCCACTCCCTCGGATGCGGCTGCTCTCGCGGAGTTGGGCGAGCGCAGCTTCGTGGTGAAATTCGGACACCTCTACCGGCCTGAGGATCTGGCGAATTTCCTCGCCGGATCGCATACCGAGGCCAAGGCGGCGAACGAGATCGCCGATCCGCAGCTGCGGGTGATGCTGGCCGAACAGGACGGCAAGCTGCTGGGCTTCTGCAAGCTGGTGATGGCCTGCGGCTGGCCCGAACATGCGTGCGGGTCACAGGTGATCGAGCTCAAGCAGCTATACACCGATCC
>JAYRMP010000145.1:0-3813 GCA_041912655.1 Novosphingobium sp.
CAGCACGCCGTTGTGGCGGATTTTGAGCGCGGCAATTCCGGTCTGGTCGCGATACTTTGCCTCGAGCGCGGCGATGGCGCGGCGGGCGTCGCCCGAAATCCGGCGCAGCTCGTCCAGCGCATGGTCATAGCCCTCGGCGATGTAGCCGCCCTGGCTGCGCTCGGTCGGCGGCGCAGGGACCAGCGCGCGGGAATAGAGATCGGTCAGCGCCGCGTGGCCGCTCAGGCTTGGGAGCAGCTTGGCCAGCAGCGCGGGCTTGTCGCTGCGGCGGGAGAGGTGATCGTGAATCCGCCGCGCCTCGATCAGCCCGTCGCGCAGCTGGCCGAGGTCGCGAGGGGACCCGCGCCCGGCGACCACCCGGCCCAGCGCCCGCCCGATATCCGGCAGGGCGCGCAGCACGGTGCGCATATCGCCGCGCAGCAGCGGATCCGCCAGTAGCCACTGGACCAGTTCCAGCCGCGCCTCGATCTCTTGTGGGTCGGTCAGCGGCGCGGAGAGATCCTCGGCCAGCAGGCGCGAGCCCGCCCCGGTCACGCAGCGGTCGACCGCCTCGATCAGGCTGCCGCGCCGTCCGCCCCCGCTCGCTGCGAGAATCTCGAGGCTGGCCCGGGTCGCCTCGTCCATCGCGAGGCGTTCGTCGCCCGCGATGGCCACCGGGGGCAGCAGCAGCGGCAGCCTGCCGCGTCCGACATGGTCGAGATAGGCGATCAGCCCCCCAGCCGCCGCCAGCATGGCCCGGCCGAACTGGCCGAAGCCATCGAGCGTCGCGACCCCGTGGATAGCCTTCAGCCGCGCATCCCCCCCATCGCTGGAAAAATCGCGCGGCGGGCGGGCAATCGCCTCTGCCGGTGCAGGCGCCCAGCCATCGGGCGCTACGATCTCGCTCGCGCCCAGCCGGGCCAGCGCCGCGCCCAGCCGCTCGGGCAGGCATTCCTCGAGTTCCATCCGCCCGGTCGAGATGTCGCAGGCGGCGACGCCCACCATGCCCCGCACCTCGCAGACCGCCGCCAGCACGTTGGCGCGGCGCGGTTCGAGCAGCGCTTCCTCGGTCAGGGTGCCTGCGGTGACAAAGCGGACGATCCCGCGCGCCACCAGCGCCTTCGATCCGCCTCGCTTCTTGGCTTCCTCCGGCGTCTCGGTCTGCTCAGCGATGGCGACCCGGCATCCTGCCTTGATCAGCCGCGCCAGATAGCCCTCGGCGGAATGGACCGGCACGCCGCACATCGGAATCGGCACGCCGAGGTGCTCACCCCGGCTGGTCAGCGCGATGTCGAGGATCTGGGCCGCCTGCCGGGCATCGTCGAAGAACAGTTCGAAGAAATCGCCCATGCGATAGAACAGCATGCAGTCCCCCGCCTCTGCCTTGAGGGCAAGGTACTGGACCATCATCGGGGTGGCGGGTGCGGACATGGCTGCCGGGTTAGCCCGATGAATACGATTTGCAAAAGGGCCGAAGCGCAGCTTTCCCCTATCCCGTAGCCGCTGCATTCGTTACGGCGGGGCCGATTCCAGGAGATGCCGGTGACCGAAGAAAGCAACGTCCGCTTCACCGAACGCGAAGCGCTGTTCTACCACAAGACCATCCGCCCGGGTAAGATCGAGATCATCGCCTCGAAGCCGATGGCGACGCAGCGCGACCTTTCCCTCGCCTATTCGCCGGGCGTCGCAGTTCCGGTCCAGGCCATCGCCGACAATCCGTCTGACGCCTATGAATATACCGCCAAGGGCAACCTCGTCGCGGTGATCTCCAATGGCACCGCAATCCTCGGGATGGGCAACCTTGGCGCGCTCGCGTCCAAGCCGGTGATGGAAGGCAAGGCGGTGCTGTTCAAGCGTTTCGCCGACGTCGATTCGATCGACATCGAACTCGCCTCGGAAGATCCGGACGCGCTGATCGAGGCGATCGCGCTGATGGAGCCGAGCTTCGGCGGGATCAACCTTGAGGACATCAAGGCCCCCGAATGCTTCGTGATCGAGCAGGCGCTGCGCGAGCGGATGAAGATTCCGGTCATGCACGACGACCAGCACGGCACCGCGATCATCGCCGCCGCGGGCCTGGTCAACGCCTGCTACCTGACGGGCCGCAATTTCGAGGACGTGAAGGTGGTGGTCAACGGCGCGGGCGCATCGGCGCTGGCCTGCACCGCGCTGATCAAGTCGATGGGCGTGCGGCACGAAAACGTCACCGTCTGCGATACCAAGGGCGTGATCTATGTCGGGCGCGAAGGGGTGGACCAGTTCAAGTCGGCCCATGCGATCCACACCGACAAGCGCACCCTGAAGGAAGCGCTGGCCGGCGCGGACATCGTGCTTGGCCTGTCAGCTGCGGGCGCGATCACCCAGGACATGGTGCGGGACATGGCGCCGAAGCCGATCATCTTCGCCATGGCCAACCCGGACCCGGAAATCACCCCGCCCGATGCCAAGGCGGTGCGGCCCGACGCAATCGTTGCCACCGGCCGGTCGGACTACCCCAACCAGGTCAACAACGTCCTGGGCTTCCCCTTCATCTTCCGCGGCGCGCTCGACGTGCGGGCGACCACCATCAACGAGGAGATGAAGATTGCCGCCGCCCGCGCCATTGCCCAGCTGGCGCGCGAGCAGGTGCCCGATGAAGTGGCCGCTGCCTATGGCATCAAATACCAGTTCGGCGCCGACTACATCATCCCCGCGCCGTTCGATCCGCGCCTGATGGAAGTCGTGTCATCCGCCGTCGCCAAGGCGGCGATGGATACCGGCGTGGCGCAGAAGCCGATCGAGGACTTCGACGCCTATCGCCACAGCCTGAAGGCCCGGCTCAACCCCACCACCTCGGTCCTGACCCAGGTCTACGAAACGGTGAAGGCCAACCCCAAGCGGGTGATCTTTGCCGAGGCGGAGAACGAGATCGTGCTGCGCGCGGCGATCCAGTACCGCGACTTCGGCTATGGCGAGCCGGTGCTGGTCGGCCGCACCGAAGCGGTGCGCGCCAAGCTCATCGAACTGGGCGTCGGCAATCCCGACAGCTTCGAGATCGAGAATTCGGCGGTTTCGCAGCACGTCCCCGCGATGGTCGAGCGGCTTTATGAAAAGCTCAAGCGGCGCGGGTTCCTGGAACGCGACGTGCGCCGCATGGTCAACCAGGACCGCAATGTCTTCGCCTCGGCCCTTCTCAAGCTTGGCGTGGGCGATGCGATGGTGACGGGGCTCACCCGGACCTTCGCCCAGACCATGCGTGAAGTGCGCCAGGTGCTGGAGCCCAAGCCAGGCCACCTGCCGTTCGGCGTGCACCTGATGATCGGCAAGAACTACACCGTGTTCCTGGCCGACACGACCGTCAACGAACGGCCCAGCGCCGAGGACCTGGCGGTGATCGCCAAGGAAACCGCCGCTGTCGCCCGCCGCCTGGGCCACGAACCGCGTGTCGCCTTCCTGTCCTATTCGACCTTCGGCAACCCGGCGGGCCGCTGGCTGGAGCCGATCCGCGAGGCGGTGGCGATCCTCGATGCCGAAAACCCCGGCTTCGAATACGAAGGCGAAGTGGCGCCCGACGCCGCGCTCAACCCGACGGTGATGAAGAATTATCCGTTCAGCCGCCTCTCGGCGCCGGCCAACGTGCTGGTCATGCCGGGGCTGCAATCGGCCAATATCTCGGCCAAGCTGCTGCGCGAACTGGCGGGCAACGCCACGATCGGGCCGATGCTGATCGGCATGGAAAAGCCGGTGCAGATCGCCCCGATGACCGCGATCGCACCGGACGTGCTGACCCTGGCGGTGCTGGCGGCGGCAGGGGTCGCGGGCTAGATTCTGCTCTACTGCCGTTGAAGCAACACC
>JAYRMP010000146.1:0-3771 GCA_041912655.1 Novosphingobium sp.
GAGAACGGCAAGCTGGTGCGCGCGGCCACGCGCGGGGACGGGCAGGTGGGCGAGGACGTGACGCCCAATGTCGCGCATATCGCTGACATCGTGCAGGAACTGCGCGGGGATAACGTGCCCGAAGTCTTCGAGGTGCGCGGCGAAGTCTACATGGAGAAGGCCGCGTTCCATGCACTCAATGCGCAGCTGATGGACGATGCGCGCGCGCAGGCGGCGGCGAAGGGCGAGGCTTTCGACGACAGCAAGGTCCGCCAGTTTGCCAATCCGCGCAATGCCGCCGCCGGTTCGCTGCGCCAGAAGGACGCCAGCGTGACCGCCAAGCGTCCGCTGCGCTTCTGGGCGCACGGCTGGGGCGCGGCTTCGCACGTGCCGGGCAAGACGCAGCATGAAGTGATCCGCCGGATCGAGAGCTGGGGGCTCCCGGTCTCGCCGCAGTTCCGCCAGTGCGGTTCGGTGGAAGAGATGCTCGCGGCCTACCGTGCGATCCGCGACGGGCGGCCCGGCCTGCCGTTCGAGATCGACGGTGTGGTCTACAAGGCCGACCGGCTCGACTGGCAGCAGCGGCTGGGCTTCGTCGCCAAGGCGCCGCGCTGGGCGCTGGCGCACAAGTTTCCCGCCGAGCAGGCTGAAACCGTGCTCGAATCGATCGACATCCAGGTTGGCCGCACCGGGAAGCTCACGCCCGTCGGGCGCCTCAAACCGGTTCTCGTGGGCGGTGTCACCGTCACCAATGTCACCTTGCACAACCGCGACGAGATCGCGCGCCTTGGCGTGCGGCCGGGCGACCGGGTGGTGCTGCAGCGGGCCGGGGACGTGATCCCGCAGGTGGTCGACAACCTCACGCGCGAGGAGGATCGCCCGGCCTTTGCGTTCCCCGATCACTGCCCCGAGTGCCATTCCGAAGCGGTGGCCGAGGAAGGCGAGGTCGATGTGCGCTGCACCGGCGGGCTGATCTGCCCGGCGCAGCGGACCGAACGCCTCAAGCACTTCGTCAGCCGCGCCGCGCTCGACATTGAGGGGCTGGGTGAGAAGACCATCGACGAGTTCTTCGCGAAGGGATGGCTGGAAAGCCCGGCCGATATCTTCCGCCTCCGGAACCGCCGGGACGAAATCCTTGCGCTTGAAGGGTGGAAGGACAAGTCTGTGGACAACCTGTTGAGTGCTGTGGAAAGCAAGCGCGCGCCCGATGCGGCGCGGCTGCTGTTCGGCCTCGGCATTCGCCACGTCGGCGCGGTGACCGCGCGCGATCTGATGAAGCGGTTCGAAACACTTCCCGCGCTGCGCCGGATCGCGGAACTGGCGCACCAGAAGCACGGCGAGGAAGAGGCGAAAGCCGCCAGCGATGCCTATGCCGAACTGATCTCGATCGACGGGATCGGCCCGGTGGTGGTCGAGGCGCTGGGCGACTTCTTCCACGAAGCGCACAACCGCGAAGTCTGGGACGATCTGCTCTCGGAAGTCTCGCCGCCGCCCTACGTGGTCGAAACCCGGGACAGCGCGGTGGCGGGCAAGACGGTGGTGTTCACCGGCAAGCTCGAGACCATGAGCCGCGACGAAGCCAAGGCGCAGGCTGAACGGCTGGGGGCCAAGGCCGCCGGTTCCGTCTCGCCCAAGACCGATCTGGTCGTGGCCGGGCCGGGCGCGGGATCGAAGCTCAAGAAGGCAGCGGAACTCGGCATCGAAGTGATCGACGAAGCGGCCTGGGCGGAAATCGTCAAGGCTGCCGGCTGAAGCAAGCCCTAGCCGTTACCCTGCGGTTTCCGCCCGCCGCTCCGCTGCCGGAACCGGTCAGGAATAGCGTCCCTGGCGCTCATGGACCTGGCGGTAGTGCTGCACGCGCGTGGCGCGCAGACCTGCCATGCCTTCGCGATCGATGGCGCGCTGCCAGGATGCAAGTTCTTCGAGCGTCAGGTTGTAGCGATCGCAGGCTTCGGCGATGGTCAGCAGCCCGCCGTTGACGGCGGCGACGACTTCGGCCTTGCGCCGCACCACCCAGCGGGATGTGTTCGGCGGCGGCAGGTTATCCTTCCCGAGCGCCTCGCCCAGCGGCCCGATAACCTTCTCGGGCCGGTCGAGATCAGATTGAAGCATGGCTGGTCCTTCATCACAGTACCAACCCCCCTTGCCGCCGGATTTTTGTTGAAATGTCTTAATGTCCCATCACTTGAAATGGTTAACGGGCATTTACATTCTCTGCTATAAGTATAAGAAATGTATGTATAAAAATAGATTTCAAAAGATTCAGATTCATTTACGGGCCGTTTACCTGTCCTAATTACCTTTGCCGGTGAACGCTTCGGATGTTCTGGGGAATTACACGGCACCATGTCCTTGCCTGCGCACAAGCGATCTGCCTGCACGGCCCTGGCGAAGCATATTTCCGCCGAGGGCTGTCAGTTCATTGTCCGGGCCGATAGCATCGCGACCGGGCAGCGTTTTCGCTTTAATCTCGACGGGTTGGAACCGGTCGTTGGCACCGTGCGGTGGGTCGTGGACGACCGCATCGGGTTTGCGTTCGACCGGCCGCTGAGCCGCAAAAGCCAGGATGTGCTGACCAGCCATTGCCGGTCCGTGCTGGGGCTGGAACTCTACCTCGCCTGACGGCAGGCGCCGTCAGCGCCGCCGCTTGCGCAGCCAGAGAATCGACCAGTCGCCGTTGACGAGTCGCGCGGCGAGCCGCAGCCCGGCCTTGCGGCACGCGGCGCGCACGGACGCTTCCTGCGTTTCCAGCAGGCCCGCCAGCAGCAGGTGCCCGCCGGGCACGAGCGAGGCACCGAAATCGGGCGCCAGCGAAACGAGCGGGCCGGCCAGGATATTGGCCAGGATGAGATCGTAGGGGCCGCGCGCGGCGATCAGCGGATGGCTCATGCCGTCCGCTACCGTCATTACCAGTTCGCCCTGCCCGGGCCCCATGGGCACATCGTTGGTCCGGGCATTGGCTTCCACCACATCGACGCAGACCGCGTCGATGTCGCTCGCCGTGGCGAGGGCATTGGGCCAGAGCGAAAGCGCGGCAAAGGCGAGCAGGCCGGTTCCGGTGCCGATATCGGCGCAATTACGCACCACCAGCCCCTGCGCCTTCATGTGCGTGAGCATGGCAAGGCAGCCCGCGGTCGTCGCGTGCTGGCCGGTGCCGAAAGCCTGGCTGGCGGGGATGGTGAAGTCGAACACTCCCCGTTCGCGAAGGGCCGGATGGTCCGGCGTATGGACATGGAACCGCCCGGCGCGGATCGGCTGGAGATCCTGCTGGCTGGCGACGAGCCAGTCGGTCTCGGGCAGCTTTTCGACCGCGAATTTGGGGGGCTCGCCTGCGAACAGCGCGCCCAGCGCGGCTTTCTCGGCGCGGCCCGGCTTGCGCGGCAGCCAGGCTTCGAGCTGCCAGTCGTCGGGCTTGTCCTCGGCCACTTCGCTGCCGGACAGCACGATGTCCGGGTCCCAGTCGAAGGCGTCCTCATGGGCGATCAGCGCAGCCTCGATCACTTGCCGGGGTGCGAATGCGGTCAATTTCCAGCTCACTGCGATCCGTCCTTCGCTTCGCTGGCAAGCCGGGCGTCGAAACGCTGCGTCGCGGCTCCGGCATAGACGCGGCAGGCTGCGGCATCGGCGAGCGGGGCTGTGCCCGCGAAGCGCGCCATCGTCGCGCTGGCCGAAGGGTGCGGGGTCAGCAGAATGTCGCAGGGCAAGGCGGCGATTCGAACGAGCCCCTCGCGAACCTGTGCCACGCGGTCAGGGTGGGCGGTGAAGCGGTAGCCGTCCGCCGATATCGCAGTC
>JAYRMP010000147.1:0-3769 GCA_041912655.1 Novosphingobium sp.
CCCCCGGCCCGACCACCCACAGGGTACCATAAATGGGTGGTCGGGCCGGGGGAGCGGGCTGGTGTTGCAAGGACAGGCCGGACGGCCTGTCCGCACCGCCGTGAGGCGGACAAGGACTCGCGAGTGGGCCGGCCAGGCCAAGCTCTTCGCGGAGGCGAAGAGCGCACCAAACCAAAGACTCTCCCTTGACTCACCCGCGACCCTCACGTAACGGCGCGCCTCTGTAATCCGGCCGTCTTTGCGGGCGGCCCGTTTGTTTTCGAATTCCGAGGTCTTGAAATGAAGCGCACCTTCCAGCCCAGCCGCCTTGTCCGCGCCCGCCGTCACGGCTTCCGCGCCCGCATGGCCACCGTTGGCGGCCGCAAGGTGCTGCGCGCCCGCCGTGCGCGCGGCCGCAAGAAGCTCAGCGCCTGAGCGAACAACCGAAGATGTCCGTCCTGACCAGAAGGGCGGATTTTCTGGCAGCAAACCGGGGCCTGCGCGTGTCGCGCCCCGGTTTTGTGCTGTTGGTGAACCCCAATTCCACAGATTCGCTGCGCTATGGCATCACGGTGACCAAGCGGATCGGCAATGCCGTGGTCCGCAACCGGATGAAGCGCCGCTTCCGCGCCCTGCTGCGCGAGATGCTGCCCGAGGCGGGCCTACCGGGCCGCGATCATGTGCTGATCGGCCGCGAGGGCGGGATCGAGCGTCCCTTTGCCCAGCTGCGAGAGGAACTGGCCGCGGCCCTCTCCCGCGCCGCCGAGGGCAAGGGCGACAAACCCAGAAAACCTCAGGGCAAACCGGGAGCCAGGCGCAAGTGAAGCGCGTGCTGATCCTGATCGCCCGGGGCTGGCAGCTTGGCCCCTCGCGCGTGCTTCCGCCCTCGTGCCGCTATGCCCCGTCGTGCTCGCAATACGCGATCGAGGCGGTGGAGAAGCACGGCGCGATTAAGGGTGGCTGGTTGGCGCTCAAGCGGCTATTGCGCTGCCACCCGTGGGGAGGACACGGCTATGACCCCGTGCCCTGACCGGCTGGCGTCTTGATCCGGCCAACCGCCTTCCCATCTGACCGTAATCGCATTTTCAAGCAGGGGCCTTCGTGGACAACCAGAACCAGCGCAACCTGATCCTGGCGGTGGCGCTTAGCGCACTGATCCTGTTCGGCTGGGACGCCGCGCTTCGTTATCTCTATCCGGAGCCCGCGAAGCCCGCCGCGCAGGTGGCTGCCGCCGCGTCGGCCAGCCCGGCGCCCGCCGCCTCGGATGAGCCCAAGCACACCCGCGAAGGCGGTCTGATGAGCGCCGGCGACATCGCCGCCGAGGCCCGCGACCTCAAAACCGCGCTCAATCCCGCGACCCGCGTCCCGATCGACGCGCCGGGGCTGATCGGTTCGATCAACCTCGCAGGTGGCATGGTCGATGACCTGTCGACCCGCAACCACACTGCGGCGATCGACAAGCCCCAGGAAAAGCAGCGCATCTTCTCGCCCGCGGGCACCCCGGCGCAGCACTATGCGCAGTTCGGCTGGGTCTCCGACGGCAGCCTGCCCGCCGCCGCGCTGCCTTCCGCCACCACGCTGTGGACCGCGCCCGCCGGCGCGCGCCTGACCCCGACGAGCCCAATGACGCTGAGCTGGGCCAATGGCCAGGGCCAGACCTTCACCCTGACCTATGCGATCGATGCCAACTACATGCTGACCGTGACGCAGAGCGTCACCAACGCCGGCGCCGCGCCGGTTGCGGTCAAGCCCTTCGCGACCATCGCCCGCACCGACAAGACCGCCAGCCTTGACAGCTTCAACGTCCATTCCGGCCCGTTCGGCGCCTTCGACGAGGCGGTTTCGTTCAATCCCGACTACAGCAAGGTCACCGAAGCAGGCGAGATCACCAATGCCGGCAAGGTCAACTGGCTGGGCTTCACCGACGTCTACTGGATGAGCACCCTGATCCCGTCGAAGCCGGGCGCCGCCAGCAGCTTCCGCGCGCTGCCTGGCCGCCTGTTCCGCGCCGACCTGATCTATCCGCAGTCCAGCGTCGCGCCGGGCCAGGGCCTGTCCCGCGAGACCCGCCTGTTCGCCGGGGCCAAGGAATCAAAGGTGCTCGACCGCTATGAGGAAGCGGGCATTCCCCGCTTCGGCCTGGCGATCGACTGGGGCTGGTTCCGCTGGTTCGAAAAGCCGATCTTCCTGCTGCTGACCAAGCTGTTCGAACTGGCCGGCAACTTCGGCGTGGCGATCATCCTGCTGACCCTGATCGTGCGCGGCGTAATGTTCCCGATCGCGCAGAAGCAGTTCGCCAGCATGGCGGCGATGCGCGCGATCCAGCCCAAAATGAAGGCGATCCAGGACCGCTACAAGGACGACAAGCCCAAGCAGCAGGAAGAGATCATGGCGCTGTACAAGCGCGAAGGGGTCAACCCGCTGGCGGGCTGCCTGCCGATTTTCCTGCAGATCCCGGTGTTCTTCGCGCTCTACAAGGTGCTGATCGTTTCGGTCGAAATGCGCCACCAGCCCTTCGCGCTGTGGATCAAGGACCTTTCGGCGCCGGATCCGCTGCACATCCTCAACCTGTTCGGCCTGCTCGATTTCACCCCGCCCAGCTTCCTTGGCATCGGCGTGCTGGCGATCCTGCTGGGCGTGACGATGTGGGTCCAGTTCAAGCTCAACCCGGCGGCGATGGACCCGGTGCAGCAGCAGGTCTTCTCGATCATGCCGTGGATGATGATGTTCATCATGGCGCCCTTCGCGGCGGGCCTGCTGATCTACTGGATCACGTCCAACCTGCTGACCATCGCCCAGCAGAAGTACCTCTATTCCAAGCACCCGCAATTGAAGGTCCAGGCCGAAAAGGAAGCCGTGGACAGCAAGCGAGCACGGAGCCGGGACAAGTAGGATGGACGACCAGAGCCCCGAGCAGCGGGCCCAGCGCCTGTTTTCGGGGCGGGTCGAATTCCTGCTCAGCGCGCCCTCGCTGAAGTTCCTGCCGGAACCCGAAGTGCCGGAGATTGCCTTTGCGGGGCGCTCCAACGTCGGCAAGAGCTCGCTGCTCAACGCGCTCACCGGCCGGCGCTCGATCGCGCGAACCTCGGTCACGCCCGGGCGGACGCAGGAACTGAACTTCTTCGAGGTCGGCAACCCCACCCTGTTCCGGCTGGTCGACATGCCCGGCTACGGCTTCGCCAAGGCCCCGCCCAAGGTGGTCGAGGCCTGGCGCCGGCTGGTCCGCGATTTCCTGCGCGGGCGGGTGGTGCTGAAGCGCACCCTGGTGCTGATCGACAGCCGCCACGGGGTGAAGCCGGTCGACATCGAGATGATGAAGATGCTCGACGAAGCCGCAGTCGGCTACCGGCTGGTCCTGACCAAGGCCGACAAGATCAAGGCCAGCGAACTCGACGCCGTCCTTGCCGCCACCCAGGCAGAGGCGCGCAAGCATTCCGCCGCCTTCCCGGTGGTCCATGTGACCTCCAGCGAGAAGGGCATGGGCATCGAGGAACTGCGCGCGGCAGTGCTGGAGGATGCGGGGGTCTGACGCCTTCGCGGGGCGTCACGCTCGCTACCTGTCAGCTTCAACCGTCATGCTGAACTAGTTTCAGCATCCATCGCGCCACCCGCCCAGGTTCAACCGGCGCACCTGACGACCGCAGCATGCTCGCGGGAGGGCAGGGCGTGACCGCACCATGGATGCTGAAACAAGTTCAGCATGACGGGGAAGTGACCGGGTTGGCGTTTGCCGGCGCCCCCCGCCCGCAGGCCACAATCCCTCCCTCACCGTTCGTGTCGAGCGCAGTCG
>JAYRMP010000148.1:0-3763 GCA_041912655.1 Novosphingobium sp.
GCTGGGCATAGAGGCCGCCGTAATCGACCCGGATCGAAGCCGGCAGGTGCATGCCGTCGACCGCCTTGCGCACGTCGACCATGGCTGACCCGAGATCGCGCCCTTCGAGCCGCGCGGTCACGTCGATGAACGGCGCGAGATCCTCGCGGGTGCGCTGCTTCTGCCCGGCGGCAATAGTGACATCGGCGATCTGCCCGACCCGCACCACCTGCCCGTCTGGCGCGGTGATCGGCAGTTCGGCAACTTGCGCGGCGCGGGCGCGGATACCTTCGGGACCACGTACCCGCACCCCGACCAACTGCTCGCCGATCCGCAGGTTGGTGGCAGACGTCCCGCCGATCAATGCTTCGACCTGATCGGCCACAGTCGCCGGATCGAGCCCGTGCTGGCGAGCGACGCCAGGTCGCACCCGCACAGCGATCGCATCGCCTGCAACCCGCAGGCCATCGACCACCTCAACCACGCCCTGAACCTTGCCGATCGTAGCCGCGACTTTCCGTGCTGTTTCCTCCAGCTTGGCCGGATCGTCACCGAACAGCTTGATCTCGATTGGCTGCGGCACCGCAGTTAGATCTCCGATCAGATCTTCCATGAGTTGCAGCGTTTCGATGCTGAGCCCCGGCACCTTGGCTTCAATCTGCTGGCGGATGTCGCCCATCACCGCCTCGATCGGGCGCCGCGAGCCGCTCTTGAGCCGGACGAAGTAGTCGCCTTCGTCTGGCTCGGTCAGTCCGCCACCAAGTTGCAGGCCGGTGCGGCGCGAATAGCTGGCAACTTCGGGGGTGTTCTGGATGATGTCCTCGACCTGACGGAGCAGCCGGTCGGTATCGCCGAGCGCGGCGCCGGGCTGCGCCTTGTAGTCGATGATGAAACCGCCCTCATCCATCTTCGGCATGAAGCCCGAAGGCACCTGATACCAGGCCAGCCCACCGGCGAGCACCAACACCAATGCTGCAATGCCAGCGAAGCGCGCGGGTCGGCGCAAGACGCGCTCGATCACGAGTTCGTAACGCGCAACAAGGCGCGAGAGCCACCCTGTCGCGCCTTCGGCGGCCTCGGCATCGCTCGAGCGCAACCAGTGGGCGCAGACCAGCGGAATCAGGAACCGGGCATAGAGCAGCGAGATGGTCAGCGCTGCAACCATGGTTACCGCCAGCGCCTTGAAAAACCCGCCGCTGACCCCGGAGATGAACGCGAGCGGCAGGAACACCACGATCGTTGCTCCGGTCGATCCGAACAGCGGCTTGGCCATTTCGGCGGCGGCGGCCAGGATCGAGGAGGTGTCGCGTGCGGTTCCCTCCTGCATTCGGCGCATAATGTGCTCAAGCATGACGACTGCATCATCGACAATCAGCCCGACCGCAGCCGCCATGCCGCCGAGCGTCATCATGTCGAAATGCATGCCTAGCGCATAGAGGACGAGGCAGGTGCCAGCGAGCACAGCTGGAAGCACGGCAGCGGTGATCGCCATCAGCCGTGCCGAACGAAGGAACAGGAAGAGAATGAAGCCAGCGAGCAGCGCGCCGAGCAGGATCGCATCGCGCACTGCATTGGCGGCGCCGGTAACCAGTTCGGACTGGTCGTAGAACGGGATCGCCTTGACGCTCGGAGGCAGGCCGAGGCCTTTGAGCCGGGCATCGACATCGCGCACAACCTTGACCGTATCGCCGCCCAGCGCCTGGCGGACATTGACTAGCACAGCGCTGCGCCCATTGCTGGTCACCAGCGAATAATTCGGCTGCACAGCCGGGCGGACGGTAGCGATGTCGCCCAACGTCACCAGCCCCGCCCCGCCCGCCGTCCCGGCCTTGACCGGAGTAGCGGCAATGTCATCGATCGAGGCGAGACGGTTCTCGACTAGCACGAGGTAGAGCCGGTGGCGGTCTTCGACCCTGCCTGCGCCGCGCACCACGTTCGCGGAGGCGAGTGCCTTCACAACATCGTCCGCCGACAAACCCAGCGCAGAAAGCCGCGCCGGATCAAGATCGACCGCGAACTCGCGCGGTGCCCCGCCGAGCACGTCGACTCCGGCAACGCCTTGCACGGAAGTCAGCGCGGGGCGTATCTTCAGTTCGGCCAGTTGACGCAGCGCCTCCTGATCAAGCGAGGGCGAAGTGAGCGCAATCCCGATCACCGGGAACAGGGTCGGGTCTGAGCGGCGCACTTCGAATGCGGTTCCCGCAGGTAGTGAGGGCAGCACCGTGGCCAGCGCGCCCTGGGTCGCCAGCGTCGCCGAGGTCATGTCGTGGCCCCAGTTGAAGTTCAGCGACACCTCGGCCGAACCGCGACTGGTGGTCGAACGGAGGTGCGCCACCCCCGGCACGGTACGCAGCGCGATCTCGACTGGCCGGGTAATTTCGGCCTCCATCTGCGCCGGGTCGCGCTCGCCCGCATCGATCGCCACGACCACGCGCGGATAATCGATGTGCGGGAACAGGCTGACCGGCAGACGCAGCGCCCCGGCGATCCCGCCAAGTGTCAAAAGCAGCAGCGCAAGCCACAGGCTGCGGGCGTGGCGGGCGAGTGATGGCTTCACCGCGTGCGCACCTTCATCCCGTCCTCGACCCCGGTGGCGCCCTGGGTGACGACCATTTCTCCATCGGCAACGCCTTTAAGGATCGCCGCATTGGTCCCGTCGCTGGCGCCGACCTGAACGTCGCGGCGATGCGCGACACCCCCGCTCACGACGAATACATAGGGTTGTCCGCCGTCGTCGAGCAGCGCGGGATAGGGCACGGTTACCGCCGCTTGCGAAGAGCGGGTAACCACCTTGGCCGATAGCGGCTGTCCGGCGGCGAGACCTTGCTGGGCGGGAATGTCGACGAGGATCGAAGCTAGCCGGGTCTGAGCATGGGCGACCGGGCTGACGCTGGCGATCCGCGCCATGAACGGCGGCGAGCCGTCACCAGGATGGATTTCGATCGGTGAGCCAGGGCCGAGTCCACGCGCCAGCGCCGGATCGACTCCGAACCGTGCCTTGACCGCGCCCGAGCGCGACAGCGTCGCAACCGCCGCGCCGGGCTGGACCAGATCGCCCGCGCTCGCGCCGGTCGCATCGACGAACCCGGCATGCGGTGCGCGCAGTGTCAAGGAAGCGTTGCGCTCGGAAAACGAGGCCATCAGCGCAGATGAAGAGGCGGCGCGCGACCGTGCGGCTTCGACATCGGCGTCGCTCGCCAGACCGTCTGCGCGCAGGCGCTGTGTGCGGGCCAAGCCCTGGCTCGCTGCGGTCGCGTCAGCCGATGCAGCGCGATACTGTGCAAGGCTCGCCGGACTGGGCCGCAGCCGCGCGATCACCTGTCCGGTTTGGACTGCGCTCCCAGCAGGAGCGTCGATCGCCAGCACGCTCGCCTCCACCGGCGCGGCGAGCACGATCTGACTCGCGCCGCCACGCTCGATCTCACCGTAGAGGGTAACCGATTGCGCGATGTCGCCGGTCGCTGCCTTGCCCAGACTGACCAACGCCACTGGACTGGTTGCGGCACTTTCCTCGCGCGAACTGCCCGAGCAGGCCGCCAGCGCCAGCAATGCCGGCAGGAACAAAAGACCCCGGTTCATTTCCACCCCTCGATCGGTTCGCCGCTCAGCAGTTCGAGCGCGATGGTTTGTTCGCGGATCGCGAGCTCCGCCTGTGCAATCACCAGCTGGCGGTCGCGCCATTGCTGTGTCGCCGTAATTGCCGCCGCGCGCGACAAGTCGCCACGCAAAGCGGCGCGCTGCGCGGCATCTGCCTGGCGTTGCAGTTCCGGCAAGCCTGCCTGGG
>JAYRMP010000149.1:0-3670 GCA_041912655.1 Novosphingobium sp.
CGAAGCCAATGAAAAGCAGGTTGCGCAGCAGCGGCTCGAGAACATGGAAGAATCGGTTCGCGGCCGCCTCAAGCTGGCGGAACCGCGCATCCGCATCGGGGATATTTCCAGTGCTGGCGGCCGTTTGAGCTTCATGCTCAAGGACCCCTCGCAGGTCGATGCCGCGCGCGAGCAGATCTTGCCGCTGACCACCGGCGCGGGTCTTACCGGCCAGCGCGACTGGGACATCGCGGTCGAGGACGGCAGCCGTTTCGTGCTGACGCCGACTCGCGAAGGGCTTGAGCAGGCCGTATCAAACGCGATGGACTCGGCCATTGAAGTGGTCCGCAAGCGTATCGACGCACTCGGCACCCGCGAACCGACCATCATCCGCCAGGGCGAAAACCGCATCGTGGTGCAGGTTCCCGGCCTCGACGATCCGACCGCGCTCAAGAACCTGCTCGGGCAGACCGCGAAGCTCGAATTCAAGCTCGTCGACGAGACCGCCACCCCCACTGATGTTGCGCAGGGCATTGCTCCTGCCGGTGACGAGATCGTGCCGTGGGCCGATCCCAATGCCCCCGGATCGGGCGGCGTTCCGGTGCTCGCGGTCAAGCGCCTCGGCGGCATCAAGGGCGATCAGCTGACTGATGCCAAGCAGTCGTTCGAGAGCCGCAACAACTCGCCTGTCGTCTCGATCACGTTCGACCAGCAGGGCGGCGCCAAGTTCGCCAAGCTGACCAGTGAGAACGTTAACAAGCGCTTTGCCATCATTCTCGATGGCAAGGTGCTGTCAGCGCCGAGCATCAACGAACCGATCATGGGCGGCAGTGCCCAGATCTCGGGCAGCTTCACCGTGCAGTCCGCCACCCAGCTCGCCATCGCACTGCGCTCCGGTGCGCTGCCGGTCGACCTGACGGTGGTCGAGGAACGCACCGTTGGGCCCGACCTCGGCGCCGATTCGATCAAGAAGGGCCTCGTCGCCATGGGCGTCGGCACCGGGCTGGTCGTGCTGCTGATGATGGCCGTCTATGGCCGCTTCGGTATTTACGCGACGATCGCGCTGATCTTCAACGTGCTGATGATCCTCGGCATCATGGCAGTGATGGGCACCACCCTGACCCTGCCGGGCCTAGCCGGTTTCGTGCTCACCATTGGTGCCGCAGTGGACGCCAACGTCCTGATCTACGAACGCATGCGCGAAGAGCGCAAAAAGGGCAGGCGCGTGGTCGCGGCGGTGGAGAACGGCTACAAGGAAGCGAGCCGCGCGATTTACGACGCGAACGTCACCAACTTCATCGCGGGCGTGCTGCTGTTCGCCTTCGGCACCGGCCCGGTGCGCGGCTTCGCGGTGGTTCTCATCATCGGCCTGTTCACCTCGGTCTTCACCGGCGTGACGCTGACCCGCATGTGGGTCGCCGACTGGCTGCGCAAGGCGCGGCCTACCGAACTGAACGTGTAAGGGACTGCTGCCATGCCTCTTCTCAAGCTTGTCCCCGACAACACCAACATCAAGTTCCTGCGCTGGCGCGTACCGTTCTACATCGTCAGCATGATCCTGATCGCCGCCAGCTGGGGGCTGATCCTGACCAAGGGGCTGAACTATGGCGTCGATTTCGCCGGCGGCCAGGAAATCGAGGCGACCTTCACCAAGCAGGCCGAGGCACCCGTGTCCGCCCTGCGCGAGGAGGTCGGCAAGCTGGGTTACGGTGATCCGGTGATCCAGCGCTTTGGCGCGCCGAACGAAGTCTCGATCCGCACCAAGCTGCCGGCCAGCGCCGAGGGCAATCCGGGCGCGGCTGAAGCGATTTCGAAAAAGATCGTCGCGGCCATCCGGGCGAGCAACCCCGATGTCCGCATCGATGGTGTCAGCACCGTTTCGGGCAAGGTTTCGGGCGAGTTCCGCGAAATGGCGATCTACGCGCTTGGCGCGGCGATGCTGGCGATCTCGATCTACATCTGGGTCCGTTTTGAATGGCAGTTCGGCGTGGGCGCGCTCTTCGCACTGTTCCACGACGTGTCGCTGACGCTGGGCATGTTCGCGCTGTTCCAGATGGAATTCAGCCTGCAGATCATCGCTGCGATCCTGGCCATCATCGGCTACTCGCTCAACGATACGATCGTCGTCTACGACCGTATCCGCGAAGACCTGAAGAAGTTCCGCAAGATGCCGCTGCCCGAGCTGCTCGACATGTCGGTGAACGAGACACTGGCGCGTACGGTCATGACTTCGGCGACGCTGCTGGTGGCGCTGATCCCGCTGCTGTTCTTCGGGCCGGAAAGCCTGTTCGGATTGACCTCGGCGATCGTGCTGGGCATCTTCGTGGGCACTTACAGCTCGATCTACATGGCGGCCCCGATCCTGATCTGGCTGGGCGTGAGCGGCGACAGCTTCGTGCCTACCGAATCGGCGATCGACCGTCAGGAGCGTCTGGCGCGGGAACGCGGCGCCAAGCCCTGACCGGGCCGCCGCTCTTCCGGCCCGCCGCTGCGAGCCGGGGGAGAGGAGACGCGCAATGGCGAAAGTTCTGGTGGTGGAGCCAGGAAGGGCTCCACAAGTCCCGATGCCAGCCGGGCTGCTCGGCCAGGGCAGGGTGTTCGCGGCGGTTCCGGCCGATCGCTTTCCGCTAGAACTGAACCGCATCGAACTGGCGCCGGGCGAAGCCTTCTCGATCGGCCCGCGCGGCGTCGATACGGTGGTCTACGTCCGCACCGGGGGGATCGGCTGCGGCGTATGCTTGCTGCCAGCCGGTTCCAGCCTGATCGCCGAGCGCGGCGCGCTCGTGACAATCCAGGCTGGCGTCGAGGGCGCCGAAGTGCTGGTCTTCGCCGGAACCCGGGCTGGCCGGGGCGAGGGTGGTCATGTCCATCTGCTGCCCTTAGATCGCGTCCCCGCTTGCGAGCGCATGAGCGAGCAGAGCGATACCGGCGGCGCCATTCACGCGGATTCGGACTGCCCCACCTGCGAAGTCTGGCTTCACGAAAATCACTTCAGCGGCATCGAAGCACCGGCGCCGGAAGAGGCCGCGCGCGGCGTGCATTCACACAGCGAGGACGAGATCATCGTCGTGCTGGAGGGATCGATGCGGCTGGGAAGCAGGCTGGTCGGGCCGGGCACGGCGCTGGCGATTGCGGCGGACACGCTCTACAGCTTCACGCCGGGGCCCGATGGTCTCTCGTTCGTCAATTTCCGGGCGCACCGGCCGGGCGACATACGCTTCGCCCATGGCCCGGCGATGAGCGAAACCGGCATCTGGCGCGCCATACTGCCGCGTCCGAACTATCTCGAACCGCTCGCCTGAATGGGGCTACCAGGCCCCGGCGATATGCTCCGCGGCGCCAATGGGCTTGCCTTCCAGCACATCGGTCCAGAAGCGCACGATGTTGCGCGCGTTCCCGTCCCAGCTGAAACGGCTGGCGTTGGCGGCCACTTCCTCCTGACTGGGCGGATCGGCAAGGAGGCTGGCCACCGCTTCAGCAATGCTTTCAGGGGTGCGCGAGACGAGGCGTCCGGCGCTCTTGTCTTTCACGATCTCGCGGGCGCCGCCGATGTCGGGGATCACGATCGGCGTGCCGCAGGCGAGCCCTTCCACCCAGACATTGGCAAGGCCCTCGCTGGCGGAAGGGAGCACCAGCACATCGGCGGCGCTCAGGACGTGCGGCAGGACTTCGTGATTGACGAGTCCGAGAA
>JAYRMP010000150.1:0-3661 GCA_041912655.1 Novosphingobium sp.
TGGTCGGGCCGGGGGAGCGGGCCGGCAAGGCCGAGCCAATCGCGGATGCGATTGGCGCACCTCAACTACGAAGTCAGTTCTTCGATCTTGTGGTGGGGCAGCACCTTCCACGCGGCGATCAGCAGGGCGACATGCACCGCCTCGACGATCATCGGCACCAGATAGCCGGGATAGCCGCCGTCCACGCCCAGGCTGATCGCGCGGACCACCACGGCGGTGCCCATCAGCGCGGCGGGGACCAGCAGCAGGTCGGCGTTGCGGCGCCAGGCGCCGATCATCATGCACACCGCGACCACCCCGAAAAAGGCGGTGAAGTCTGCGCGCAGGGTGGACAGGCCCTGCACGCCGGTCGGCGCAATGCCAAAGCCCAGCGCGGTGGCCTGGGGGTTCATCAGGAAGTTGAGGCCCATGAACAGGTCGAACAGCCCCAGCAGAAAGATCAGTGCAGTCAGGATCACGCGCATCGTCGGTAACTCCCCCCGTTAACCCGGTGCTTACCCTTGTGCCCCACGGATTCCGGAAAGCAAGGTCTGTTGCCGGGTGAATGGCAGTTTGTGTTGATTAGGGGGAAACGGCAATGCACAAGCGGGCCACCATGACCGGACCGCGCATCCTGCTGATCGTCGGCGGCGGCATTGCCGCCTACAAGTCGTGCGAGCTCATCCGCCTGATCCGCAAGGGCGGGGGCGAGGTGACCTGCGTGCTGACCGAGGGCGGCGCGAAGTTCATCACCGCGATGACGCTCGCCGCGCTCAGCGAGAACCCGGTGCACACCACGCTGTGGGACCTGACCAGCGAGATCGAGATGGGCCACATCCAGCTCTCGCGGGCGGCGGACCTGGTAGTGGTCTGCCCGGCAACGGCGGACCTGATGGCGCGGATGGCCCACGGCATCGCCGATGACATGGCCACCACCCTGCTGCTCGCCACCGACAAGCCGGTGCTGGCCGTGCCGGCGATGAACGTGCGGATGTGGGAGCATCAAGCCACCCAGGCCAATGTCCGCACCCTCATCGAGCGCGGCGTGACCGTGCTCGATCCCGACGAGGGCGCGATGGCCTGCGGCGAGTACGGTCCGGGCCGCCTGCCCGAACCCCCCGCGATCTGGGCGGCGATCTGCGCCGTGCTGGGCCACGCAGCGCCGCTGGCGAGCGAGGCCGAGTTCGACTTCGGCGAGACTGACGCGGGCCTTGGCGGCCTCAGCGCCGGCCTGATCCACCGCACCACCGTGTCCGACGCGGTATTCGGCGAAACGGGTGAAGGCGAGGCGCCGCTGGTGCTGTCCGAGGAAGCGTCGGTCGAGGAGGCCGCACCCGAAGTGCTGCTGTCCAGCCCGCTGCTGTCGCAGAAGGGCAAGGCCAAGGCCGCTCCGCCGACCGATGCCCAGGCGATCAACCACCTGGTCGGAGATCAGGCCCCGCCCGAAGCGGCAGCGTCGGACCTCGCTGATGCGCCGATGGACGAACTGCTGGCCGGGCAGGGCGATTTCGAACCCGCGCCGCCCGC
Source organism: Novosphingobium sp. (assembly GCA_041912655.1). Lineage (GTDB taxonomy): Bacteria > Pseudomonadota > Alphaproteobacteria > Sphingomonadales > Sphingomonadaceae > Novosphingobium. The sequence goes on from JAYRMP010000150.1 coordinate 1,507, forward strand.
CGATGGTCCGCTGACCGGCCGCCATGTGCTGATCACCGCCGGACCGACGCACGAGCCGATCGATCCGGTGCGCTACATTGCCAACCGTTCATCCGGCAAGCAGGGCTTCGCCATCGCCGCCGCCGCCGCTGCGCTGGGCGCGCGGGTCACGCTGGTGGCGGGGCCGGTGCACTTGCCGACCCCGCCGGGCGTCACCCGCGTGGATGTCGAGACCGCGCGCGACATGGCCGAGGCGGTCAAGCGCGCGCTGCCTGCGGACTGCGCGGTGATGGTCGCCGCCGTGGCCGACTGGCGGACGATGGACGTCGCGACAGAGAAGATGAAGAAGCGCGGTTCGGCCCCGCCCGCGCTGCGCCTGACCGAGAACCCGGACATCCTCGCCACCGTATCGGTCAGCGAGAAGCGGCCCCGGCTGGTGGTCGGCTTCGCCGCCGAGACCGAGAAGGTGATCGAACACGCCACCGAAAAGCGCCGCCGCAAGGGCGCTGACTGGATCGTCGCCAATGACGTGTCGGGCGACGTGATGGGGGGCGAAGTCAACGCCGTCCACATCGTCACCGGAGCGGGCGTCGAAAGCCTCCCCGAAATGCCCAAGGACCAGGTCGCCATGGCCCTTGCCGAAAGGATTGCCGATGCACTCGCCGCCAAATGACGTTCCGGTGCTGGTCAAGCGCCTGCCCCACGGCGAGGGGCTGGACCTGCCCGCCTATGCGACCGAAGGCGCGGCGGGGATGGATGCGATCTCGGCCGAGGACGTGACGATTCCGCCGGGCGGCCGCCACGCGGTCGCCACCGGACTCGCGCTGGCGATCCCGCCGGGCTACGAGATCCAGGTGCGCCCCCGCTCGGGCCTCGCGCTCAAGCACGGGATCACCGTGCCCAACACCCCCGGCACGATCGACAGCGATTATCGCGGCGAGCTGAAGGTCATCCTGATCAACCACGGCGGCGAACCCTTCGCCATCCGCCGCGGTGATCGCGTGGCGCAGCTGGTGCTGGCCCCCGTGACCCGCGCGGGCTGGGTCGAGGTGGAACATCTCGACGAGACCGCGCGCGGCGAGGGCGGGTTTGGTTCGACGGGCGGGGTCGCGGCGCTGGGGAATTAGCGCGCGGGCTGGCCTTTCAGGCCCCCCAACTTTCGTCATTGCGAGCGTAGCGAAGCAATCCAGGAGCGGCGTAAACCGCCACTGGATTGCTTCGCTACGCTCGCAATGACGAGTTAGTGGTTGAGCAGGGAAGGGGCGTTCGCCGGTCCCACCCCACCAAAAAGGCGGGCCAGTTGCCTGACCCGCCTTGCTCGGTGAACCACGAAACGCGCATGGGCGCGATCAGTTCCGGCGTTTTTCCGGAGCGACGCTGATCCGCACGGTTTCTCCCGAATTGCCTGGGAAGTTGGTGAACATCGCCTCGACCAGGTTGGGGATCAGGTAGGGCAGGCGGTTGGAGGTCGATGCGGCCTCGGCCTTGCCTTCGAACAGGCGCTGGCCATCTGCGCGGCGGTCGATCTTCAGGCTGATCCCGCTGGTGTAGACCGTGTAGCTTTCATAGCCGGTGTCGAACCAGGGATCGTACCAGCCGAAGCCCCAGGCGCCCATCGGGTAATAGCCGCGGCGATAGAACCCGCCGCGCCCGCCCCAGTAGCCATAGCGGGGATAGCCATACCACGAATCCCAGAACGGATCGCGCATGGTTTGGCGCACGCGCTCGCGCCCCTTGTCGACGCCATAGTCGAAGCGGACGATCAGCTGCGCCGCTTCCGGGCTGGCGGGAGTGTAGCCCACCGCGGCGAGGCGCTGCTCGACAAGGCGCGCATACTGCGAAAACTCGATTCCCCCCGCCAGTGCCGGATCGTCGGCGACGACCGCGAAGGTCTGGCCCGAGGGGGCCGGCAGCTGGTTCTGGAACCGCGAGACCTTGGCGTTGAAGGGGGTGGCGCAGGCCGCCAGCGCCGCCAGCATCAGCGGCACCAGCGCGGCTTTCAGCCAACGGATGGTGGTGTTGTCAGACATGACCCGGTTCTCCGTGCGCCGTCCGCACGCGACTCGGCGCACGGATCGGCGATAAGTGTAAGGATTGCGGCGAAGCTGCGCCACAGGGTCTGAATAGGCGTTGAATGCGGAGCGGTGCCATGCCGCTCCTCGTCGCCCCGGACTTG
>JAYRMP010000151.1:0-3413 GCA_041912655.1 Novosphingobium sp.
GGCCAACCAATCCTGGGCGGCGTAAACCGCTCCTGGATTGGTTGGCCTGCGGCCGCCTTCGGCCCGCTACGCTCGCAATGACGAACTCTTGTGGCGACGTGTCTGCTCGCCACTACCCGGTAGCCAGCCAGCCTTTCAGCGCCGCGCCCAGCAGCAGCACGGCGGCGAAGGCGGACCAGAACGCCACGTCGCGCCAGGCAACCCAGCCAACCGCATCGGGATCGCTGCGGTTCATCCGCCGCCGGTCGCCCGCCCAGGCGAACAGGGCGAGCGCCAGTGCGCCCAGCCCGGGTAGCAGCCACCACACCACCCAGTCATGGTCCATCCAGTCGGAAATCGCGGCTTGCCAGTCCATCGCGCGCGGTTAGAGCGGAGCCATGGCACCTGTCCAGCCCGCCCCGCCGCGCCAGCGGCCATTCCTTGCGCTGGGATTGCGGGTGGTGGCCGTGCTGGTGCTGTCCACGCTGGTCATGCTGGTCAAGTTCACCTCGCAGAGCGGGGTCCACTTTGCCGAGATCCTGTTCTGGCGCCAGGTGCCGACAGTTGTGCTGATCCTCGGCTGGCTGGCGCTGCGCGGCGAAGTCCACCGGCTGAAGACCAATCGGCTGACGATCCACATGCGCCGCGCCCTGCTGGGGCTGACCGGCATGTGCTTCACCTTCGGCGCGCCGCTGCTGCTGCCGCTGGCGGAATCCACCGTGCTGGGCTTCACCACCCCGATCTTCGCCGTGGTCCTCTCCGCGCTGGTGCTGAAGGAAAGCGTCGGCCCGGTGCGCTGGCTGGCCGTGGCGCTGGGCTTTGCCGGGGTGCTGATAATCACCCAGCCGGGCAATTCACACCTGCCACCGCTGGGCGCCTTTGTCGGGATCATGGCCGGCCTGATGGTTGCGATCATCGCGATCCAGGTGCGCGATCTGGCCCGGACCGACGAATCGCTCTCCATCGTGTTCTGGTTCGCGGTGTTCAGCGCCCCGTTGCTCGCGCTGACCCTGCCCTTCAGTTACACGCCGCACAGCGCGGTGCAGTGGGGTCTGCTGCTCGGTTGCGGGCTGCTCGGCTGCATCGGGCAGATCCTGCTGACCGCCTCGCTGCGCTATGGTCAGGTCGCGAGCGTGATCGTGATGGACTATACCGCGCTTGCCTGGGCAACGCTCTATGGCTGGCTGCTGTGGGACGAATTGCCCCCGGCGACCACCTGGTTCGGCGCGCCCCTGATCATCGCCGCAGGCGCGGTAATCGCCTGGCGAGAGCACCAGCTTTTCCGCCGAAGTCAGCCACCTGCGGCCAGCGGTGCCGATTGAGCGGCATACGGAACGGCACTCACCTTTCGTTCAGGCGCCGGGCCTAGCATCTGGGATGCAACGGGGCAGACAGGGGCGACAAGGAGAACGAACGTGGTTCGCAAGCTGATCATCGCACTTACCGCCAGCGGCCTGGCTTTCGCCGCCGCCGGTTGCAACACCGTCAAGGGCCTGGGCCAGGACATCGAATCCGTCGGACAGGCGGGATCGGAAGCTATTCAGAAATAGGCCAGAAATAGGCTGGGTTAACAAGCGCATCGCCCATTACGTTGGTCGGCCGGAGTTGACGCTTCGGCCGATCGCGGTGGTGCGCGTGGCGCCGGCAGGGTAAAGCGGCGATTGCGTCGCAATAACCGGATTTCCTGCCAGCCATGCGTCTTCTTCCCCTGTTCCCCCTGCTGCTCGCCGCGGCCAGTCCCGCGCTGGCGGGCGACATCGTCGTTACCGGCAAGCCGATCAAGGAAACGGCCGCCGACCTTGCCGAATGCCTCAAGCGGCAGTGCCCGCCGGATCAGGACATCGCGGCCACCCTCGCCCATGCCGAGAACCAGTTCGTCGCGGGCGACTACACCGGGGCGCAATCGACCCTGCATCGTTCGCTCGGCCGCAACCGCAAGCACGGCAAGGCCTACCCCGTGCCGGTGTCCGACCTGCTGCGCGCCAATGGCCGGATCGCGGAGCACCTTGGCGAGGGCAAGGACTTCCAGCTATCCGTGCTCGACATGCGCGACACGCTGAAGAGAGGCTTCGGCGAAAACGATTTCCGCACCCTCGTCGCGCAGGTCGAAGTGGGAGACAGCCGCGCCAAGCTGGGCTTCCCCGAAGAGGCCGAACGCATCTACGGCGAGGTTGAGGAGCGGGCGATCCGCGTCGGGCAGAACCGCGTCGCCTCGCACGCCCGGCTGCGGCTCGCGCTGCTCTGGCGCACCCGGTTCGACGAAAGCCCGAGCAAGTACAACCGTGAGCAGCTCGACCGGCGGCTGACCCAGCTGATCGACCAGCCACTGCCCGGCGGTGAGGAATTCGCGCTCGCTGCCGAAGTGCTCCGCGCGCGGATCGACCGCAAGGCGGGCGGCAATACCGCAACCGACGCGCTGGTGCGCCGCTTTGCCGAGCGCGGCGGGGCGAGCCGCCCGCTGCTGCTCCACGCGGAACCGCTCAGCCGAATCGACCTGCGCAGCGGCTGGCCCGAGGGCATGTCCTCCAGCGCCCCGGCCTGGACGCGCTGGTCGACCAATCGCGAAGGCGCCTGGGCCGATGTCGGCTTCTGGATCGACGCCACCGGCAGGGTCAGCGATGTCGAGGTGCTGCGCTCGCACGGCGGGACCTGGTGGCTGAAGCCGGTGCAGCAGAACATCACGCGGCGGATCTATGCCCCACTGCGGCAGGATGGCGACGCCACCCCGGGCTTCTACATGATCGAGCGCTACACCCTGACCGCGCGGGTCGCGGACGGCGAAACCGGCACCAACCTCAGGGTGCGCGAATCGGTCCCCCGGATCGAGCGGCTGGACCTGACGCCGGACAATTACGAAACGCCGAAGGACTGAAGCGCTTCAGGCCTTGCGCTTGGCGAGCGCGCGCGCCGCGCGCTCGCGCACCGTCAGCCAGCTGAGCAGGCCGACCGGCCCGGCCACGAAGGTCGCGGCCAGGAACGGCACCTGGATCACCCGGCCGAACCCCTTGGCATCGGCATCACGGGCGATCCACATCCCCGTGAACAGGTCGAACGCCAGGTAGTGCGTCCAGCCGATTACCACCCCGGCATCGGACATGAACAGCGAGCGCACTTCCGCGATGGTCGAGAAACCCGGCTCCCCCGCCCCGGGCAGCGCGCCCGGATCGACCGAACCGGTGAGGAACAGGGCGAAGCAGACGGTGTAGATCAGGCACAGCAGCGCCACGCCCAGGTACATCACCGCGCTCAGCGCCAGCGGCTTCCTTGGCAGGAAAGCGAGCACGATCCATCCGGCCACGGCCAGGGCATTGGTCAGACTGAACAGCAGCGGCCACATGGCAATTCCCCCTACTACAGGAACCAACACCCCGATCCGTTCGTGTCGAGCGAAGTCGAGACACGCTGGCGCCCATGTGTCTCGACAAGCTCGACAC
>JAYRMP010000152.1:0-3342 GCA_041912655.1 Novosphingobium sp.
GCCGATGAAGGCGCAGGATAGAAAGATCAGGGCGATCGGCGGACGGCGCATCGCGGCTGGCTCAGTCGAAGGCCGTGCCGGGGCGCAGGCCCAGTCGCTTGAACACGGCTGCCGCCGGACAGAACCCGGTGAAGCTGGCCTGGAACATGTTGAACCCGGCAAAGGCGGTCAGCCACAGCCAGGCCGGGTGCACCCAGTGCGCCAGCGCCAGGCTGGCCAGCACGACGACCCCGGCAAAGCGGAACACGGCGGAATCGAGCGTCATCTCACCTTCTCCTTACTTGAAGCGCAGCTTGCGGATGCCCAGCGCGTGGAGCGCGAGCTTTTCGTAGAACGGCTCGCTGGTTCCGCGCCGGACCTTGTGGAGGAAGTATTTTTCGAACCCGACCTTGGCGAGGTGGACCCACTTGCCGCTGGACGACCAGTTGAGGTTGCGCGGCGGGATCTGCGGCTGGGCGACGAAGGCCACCCCGCCGTCGCCGAAGTCGGCCAGGCACACCGCGTTCCAGGTTGCTTCCTCGGCCGGCTCGCGGCCTTCCAGTTCGGCCTTGAGGTTCGCGGCGATGGCCGTGACCATCGATTCGATCATGAACCCGGTCTTGGGCACGCCGACCGGCACCGGGGTCGGCCCGACCGGCGGGATCGCGACGCAGACGCCCAGCGAATAGACGTTGGGAAAGGCGGGGTTGCGCTGGTGCTTGTCGGCCAGGATGAACCCGCGCGGGTTGGTCAGCCCCTCGATCCCGCGCACCGCGTCTACCCCGCGAAAGGCCGGCAGCAGCATCGCGTAGCCGAACGGCAGATCGTGGACCTTTTTGACCGATGCGTCCTCGGCCAGTTCCTCCACCTGCATCTTGCCCTGCTCGACCTTCGTGACGCGGGCATTGGTGACCCATTTGATCGAGCGTTCGCGCAGTTCGCTTTCCAGCAGCGACTTGGTGTCGCCGACTCCGTCTAGGCCAAGGTGGCCGATGTAGGGTTCGGCGGTGACGAAGGTCATCGGCACCCGGTCGCGGATCTTGCGGCGCTTGAGTTCGGTGTCGAGGATCAGCGCGAATTCGTAGGCTGGGCCATAGCACGACGCACCCTGCGCCGCGCCGACCACGATCGGGCCGGGATTTTCGCAGAACCGGTCGAAGGCATCGGCGGCGCGGGCGGCATGATCGGTGCGGCAGACCGACTGGGTGAAGCCTTCGGGGCCGAAACCCTCGATCTCGTCAAAGGCAAGGTCGGGGCCGGTGGCGATGACGAGGTAATCGTAGGCGAGGGAAGTGCCATCGCCCAGCTCGACCCGGTTCTCCGCCGGGTGGACCCGCCGGGCACCCGCTGCGGTAAAACCGATGCCCTTCCTGGCCATGATCGGGGGCAGGTGGATGCGAATCGCGTCAGGTTCGCGCCAGCGCACGGCGACCCATGGATTGGACGGCACGAACCAGTAGTCCTCCTGGTCGTTGACCACCATGACCTCGGCCTTGCCCTTCACCGCATCGCGGATTTCGTAGGCGGCAATCGTTCCGCCCAGGCCTGCGCCGATGATGATTATCCTTGGCAGTGTCATTGTCTGCTCTCCCTTGCTCGGGGTGCTCAACTTTTCATCGTGCTTGACTTATATAAGGTAGATCGCATATGAGCAAGAGGCAATTAAAGCTCGCTTGACGCAGGCCGCCGCAGTAATGTGGCAGCAGGCGCGCGGGGGGAGTGTGGTAATGGCGAATTGGGCATTCGGACGGGTCGCGATGGGGGCAGCGCTGGCTTTGGCGCTGGCCATGCCGCTGGCGGCGTGCAGCGGCGAACGCGAGCCTGCTGAGACGGTCAAGGCCCCGGCAGGGCCGCGGCTGGTGCTGAAGGCGGAGGACGCGGTGAACTGGCAGGACGTCAGCGCCGAGATTGCCACCGTCGACCAGGCGCAGGTGCTCGCGCGCATTCCCGGCATCCTCACCACCTTGACCGTCCGCGAAGGCGATCTGGTGCGCAAGGGCCAGCCGATCGGGCGGATCGTCGACAGCCAGCTGGGCTATCAGGCCGGGGCCTATGGCGCCCAGGCCCAGGCCGCGCAGGCCCAGGCCGCCCAGGCCGAGGCCGACTACAAGCGGGTCAAGTACCTCTACGACAACGGCGTCTATGCCAAGGCGCGACTCGACCAGGCCGATGCGGCGGTGGCAACCGCGCGCGCCCAGATCCGCGCCGCGCAGGCCCAGCAGGCCGCTGTCGGCGCGGTTGCCGGGCAGGGCACGGTGGTCGCCCCGACCAGCGGCCGGGTGCTGCGCGCCGATGTTCCCGCCGGTTCGCCCGTGGCGCCGGGCATGGCCATTGCCGTGATCACTGCCGGAGAAGCGATCGTCCGGCTGGAAATGCCTGAATCGCTGGCCGGCAAGGTCCACGCCGGATCGCGCGTCACCGCTGCCGGGATCGGCGATGGCAGCGCGACCGGCAGCGTGATCCGGCTCTATCCCGCGATCAGCGCGGGGCGGATCACCGCCGACGTTGCCATGCCGGGGATCGATACCAGCCTGATCGGCCGCCGGGTCGCCGCGCGCGTCGAAACTGGCACCCGCCCCGCGCTGCTGGTGCCGACCGCCTATGTCTCGCGCCGTTTCGGGATCGATTACGTCACCCTGCTGGGCAAGGATGGCCGCGCCGCCGAAGTGCCGGTCCAGACCGCGCCGGGCGGTGAAGCGGGCCGGGTCGAGATTCTCTCCGGGGTGGTCGCGGGCGATACCCTGATCGGGGCGACCGGTCGATGAACCTGGGCATTTCCGGGCGGCTGACCCGGGCGACGATCCAGTCGCCGCTGACCCCGCTGATGCTGCTCGCCGCGATCCTCGTCGGCCTGCTGGCGACGATCACCATCCCGCGCGAGGAAGAGCCGCAGATCAAGGTGCCGATGGTCGACATCATGGTCCAGGCGCCCGGCCTGTCCGCGCCCGAGGCGGTCGAACTGGTGGCCAAGCCGCTCGAGACCATCGTCAAGAGCGTCGAGGGGGTCGAGCACGTCTATACGCAGGCGCAGGACAACGGCGTGATGGTGACCGCGCGGTTCCTGGTCGGATCCGATCCGGAAGACGCCGCGATCCGCATCAATGCGAAGATCGAGGCCAACCGCCACCGCATCCCGGTGGGCGTGCCCGCGCCGCAGGTCACGGTGCGCGGGATCGAGGACGTGCCGGTGGTGGTCCTCACTCTCAGCCCCAGGCCCGGTGCGGCAGGCGAATGGAACGATTATGTTGCGCCGGGGATTATGTTGCGGCGCTGCGCCAGATGGCGGTACTGCGCGCGATGGGCGGCTTTTCCGCAACATAACCTCGGGCCGTCGGGGAGGGTCGCGTGATGCCCCGCGACGCT
>JAYRMP010000153.1:0-3325 GCA_041912655.1 Novosphingobium sp.
GCGACTACCTTGGCAGAACAGGCCGCGAGGCACTGCTTCCAGTGCGAGTGCAGGGGTGTCGGCACAATGGACCCTGAAACAAGTTCAGGGTGACGAAGTGCGGGCAGGGCGGGGCTACTGGGCCGGTGCCGCAGCCGCCTCTTCCACCCGGCGCACGGTCAGCACCTTGACCGTGGGATCCAGCATCTGCCCCTTCATCACCCCGTCGCCCTTGGTCGGCGAACGCGGGGCATCCCAGATCTTCTGGACCACGTCCATGCCCGACACGACCTTGCCGAAGGCGGCGAAGCCGGCCTGGAATTCCGGATTATCGGACTTGGGATCGGCATCCAGCCCGGTCATGTCGCCCAGCATTATCGAGAAGTCGGCGGTCGCGGTGCCCGGGGCATATCGGGCCATCGAGATCGCGCCGCGGGTATGGGACAGGCCGGTCTGGCTGGTCGGCTCGTGCGCGATCGGCTTCAGGATCTTCTGCGGGTGGTTCTGCAGGCCCGCCTGGACCAGGCCATTGGGCTGGTCGCCCCAGGCGACGTGCATCGAGCGGTAGAAGACGATCCCGTCGAAGCGCCTGAGCTGCACATAGCGCATGAAGTTTTCGACTGTGACCGGCGCGCGCTTGTGGTCGAGCTCCAGCTCGATGGTGCCCAGTTCGGTCACCATGGCGACGCGGACCAGATCGGGCAGCGGCTGCGGGGCGGGGGCAGGGGCGGCGGCCCGGGGTTTCGCCCCCTTGGGATAGCTGTTGTACTTCGGCTTGTCCGCCGCCTGCGCGGCGCTGGCGGAAAGCAGGGCGAGGATCAGGGCGAATCGGCGGATCATCCCGCCATCCTGCCCGATCAGAGCCCGGCCTTCACCAGCCAATCGTGGAAGATCCGCACCGAACGGACTTCCAGCGCATGGGGACGGCAGACGAACCAATAGGAATAGGGGCTCTCCACCTCGACATCGAACAGCTTGGCCAGGCGGTTGTCGTGGCTGCGGTTGAAATGGTCGTCGTGCATGATCGCGATGCCCAGGCCATTGGCGGCGGCCTCAAGGATCAGCTGGCCCGAATCGTAATGGTCGATCGCGGCGGGTTCGAGGTCCGGCATGCCGATCGCCTGCTTCCACGCGACGAAGCTGTCGGGCAGTTCGGTGTGGATCAGGAAGGTCTGGCGTGAAAGTACTGCCGGATCGGGATTGTGGCCGATTTCCGCCGCCAGCGCCTTGGAAGTGAAGGCATAGACCATATTGTGGTCAAGCCGCACCGAATGGAACGCCGGGTCGGGCTCGTGCGCCAGAATGATCGCCGCGTCCAGCGTGTCGCCAACGCGGGCCAGCTGGTTGGGGCTGGTGTCGATATCGATGTGCAGGCGCGGGTGCAGCTTGCGCAGTTCGGGCAGGCGCGGGAACAGGCGCTGGCTGCCGAACAGTGGCAGCACGCCCAGGTGCAGGCGCAGGACCTTGCTGTTTTCCACCTGGCCTTCGACCGCCGCTGCCAGTTCGTCGAACTTCGGACCCACGGCATTGTAGAATGCCTGCCCCTCGTCGGTCAGGCGCATGGCCTGGTGCTGGCGGGTGAACAGGCGCTTGCCAATGAACTCCTCCAGCGCGGCGACGCGGCGCGACAGGGCGGACGGCGACAGGCCAAGCTCGTCCGCCGCCGCGCGGGCGGAACCCAGGCGGACGATACGGACAAAGGCCTCGATGGCGCGGAGCGGGGGAAGGCGGCGAATCGCCACGGGTTCAGTCTTCCGGGTCTTCCTGGGGGGAGGGGGGATGGAGTCGCAGGCGGGTTACGTGCTTTTCGTTGCCAGCAATCACTTCCAGCGTCCAGCCACTCTCGTGCGTGAGCAGCGCGCCGACCGGAGGAACCTGCTCGGCCAGGACAAAGGCGAGCCCGCCCAGCGTGTCGACGTCTTCCTCGACCTCGCCCAGTCGCGGGTCGATGCGCTGGCCGACCTCTTCCAGTTCGGTCCGCGCGTCGGCCTCCCAGGCGCCGCTTTCCAGCGGCACCAGCAGCTCCTGCGGCGCGTCGTCGTGCTCGTCCTCGATCTCGCCAGTGATTTCCTCGACCAGGTCCTCGATGGTGATGATCCCGTCGGTGCCGGAATATTCGTCGATCACCACGGCAAGGTGGATGCGGCTGGCGCGCATGTCGGCCAGCACGTCGAGCGCGCCGCGCGCCTGCGGCACGAACAGTGGCTGGCGCAGCAGGCTGGTCCAGTCCCGCGGCGGCTTTCCGCTGGCGAGATAGGGGAACACGTCCTTGATCAGGACCATGCCGACGATCTCGTCCAGCGTCTCGCGGTAGACCGGCAAGCGCGAATGGCCATGCTCGGCGAAGGCGGAGACGACTTCTTCCCAACTGGCGCTTTCGGGGATCGCGATGATCTCGCCGCGCGGGATGGCGACGTCATCGGCATCGTGTTCTGAAAAATGCAGCAGGTTTCGCAGCATCTCCCGCTCAAGCAGGGTCAGGTCGCCGTTGCCGCCGGGGCGGGCTTCCTCCTCGTGCTCGTCGATGGCTTCCTCGATCTGGGCGCGCAGCGACTGATCGCCCTCGGTGCCGTCGAAGAACCTGCGGATCGCGCGCCACAACGTGCGCTTACTGTCCACCTCCGGTGAATGGCTGTCCGCCATTGTAGTAATCAGGCCCCTCTTTGACGCTAGTGGTCGCCATATGGGTCCGCGATACCCAGCAGCGCAAGGGCCTTTATTTCGAGCATTTCCATCGCGCGCGCATCTTCGGGTGAGATTTCGTGGTCGTGTCCGGCCAGGTGAAGCAGGCCGTGGACGATCAGGTGGGTGGCGTGATGCTCCAGGCTCAGGCCCTTTTCCGCAGCCTCGCGTGCGCAGGTTTCCAGTGCGAGCGCGATGTCGCCCAGCAGTTCGGGCGGGCCTTCTGCGGGCAGGTCCAGCAGCTCACTGCGTTCCAGCATCGGGAAGGACAGGACGTTGGTCGGTTTGTCCTTACCGCGCCATTCGCGGTTGAGTTCGTGGACCTCGGCATCGTCGGCGAACAGCAGGCTGGCAGAGAGGCGGGGATTGGCGAGTTCCGGGGCAAGGGTCGCAAGTGCCTCTGCCGCGCGCTCGGCGAGGGCCTCCCAATCGGTCTGCCCGGGCCAGTCGGCTTCGATGGAAATGTCGAGAATCATGGGCTTGTCGTTGGCTCAGGGCATCAGGGTGGTGAACAGGAAGGTCGCCATCAGCACAAGATGCAGCACCCCCTGAACGATCGTCGTGCGCCCGGTGCCGAGCGACAGCGAGGTGACGAACAGTGTCAGGATCAGCAGCACGATGGAGCTTTGCGGCAGGCCCAGCGCGAGTTTCAGGTCGAGCGCCA
>JAYRMP010000154.1:0-3311 GCA_041912655.1 Novosphingobium sp.
CGAGCTTGTCGAGACACGTTAGCACCACCGTGTCTCGACAAGCTCGACACGAACGGTGAAGGGTCAGGGATGGATCAGGCTACACTGGTCCCGAACAGGCTGCCGATCGTATAGGTCGCAGCCATCGCCAGTACGCCCCAGAAGGTGACGCGCAGCACGCCCTTGCCCACCGGTGCGCCGCCCGCCTTCGCACCAACGGCGCCCAGCAGCATCAGGAACAGCAGCGCCGCCAGCGAAACGCCGATTGCGAGGCTTTCCAGCGGCAGCAGCAGCGCGGCCAGCAGTGGCAGCGCCGCGCCCACCGCGAAAGTTGCGGCAGAGGTCAGCGCCGCCTGGATCGGGCGGGCGCGGTGCATTTCGGCAAGTCCCAGTTCGTCGCGCGCGTGGGTGCCAAGCGCATCGTGCGCGGTCAGTGCCTCTGCCACCTGCCGCGCCAGCGGTTCAGGCAGCCCGCGCGAAACGTAGATCCCGGTCAGCTCGGCGAGTTCCAGTTCGGGCATTTCAGCCAGCTCGCGGCGTTCGCGGTCAAGGTCCGCGCCCTCGGTATCGGCCTGGCTGGAGACCGAGACATATTCCCCTGCCGCCATCGACATCGCCCCCGCCACAAGACCAGCCACGCCCGCAACCATGATCGGGCTCTTGTCAGCCGCTGCTGCCGCGACGCCGACGATGAGGCTGGCGGTCGAAACGATCCCGTCGTTCGCGCCCAGTACCGCAGCGCGCAGCCAGCCGATCCGCTCCACCGCATGGGTTTCCGCCGGCTTTCCCTTGATCGCTTCCATCGCCTGTACCCCCTGATCGAGTGGTGACAGCCTAGGCCCTGCGCCGCATCGGCACAACCGCCGGGATATTCCCGCTTTCACGGCGCCCACATGGCGGTTATGGAGACCCGAGAGACGCCGCCCAGTGAAATCCATCCCCGCCATAGACCGTTACATCTTCCGGCTCGTGCTGATACCGATGCTGGCGGTGTTCCTGATCGCCGCGTCGCTGCTCGTGCTCGACAAGATGCTCAAGCTGTTCGACTTCGTGGCGACCGAGGGTGGCCCGGTGTCGATCGTGTTCCGGATGCTGGCCAACCTGCTGCCGGAATACGCCAGCCTGGCGATCCCGCTGGGGCTGATGCTGGGCATCCTGTTCGCCTTCCGCAAGCTGGCGACTTCCAGCGAGCTCGACGTGATGCGCGCCGTGGGCCTCAGCTATAACCGGCTGCTGCGGGTGCCCTACATGATCACCCTGGTGCTGGCGGCGGTGAACCTGGTGATCGTCGGCTACCTGCAGCCCCTGTCGCGCTATTATTACGAGCAGCTGCAGTTCGAACTGCGTTCGGGCGCGCTGGGCGCCTCGATCAAGGTGGGCGAATTCACCACCCTGCAGGACAAGATGGCGCTGCGCATCGAGCAGAGCGAGGAAGACGGTCGCCGTCTGCTGGGGATCTTCGCGCGGGTCAATTCCTCGCGCGGGCAGATGCTGACGATCTCTGCGCGCGAGGGTCGGTTCCTGGCACTCAAGGACCGGCCCGACACGATCATCCTGCGCCTGACCGACGGGCAGATCATCCAGGACCAGCCGGGGCAGACCCCGCGCGTGCTCAGCTTCACCCGGCACGACCTGCCGATCGACCTCCCCGCGATCGAGAAGTTCCGCCAGCGCGGCGACAAGGAGCGCGAATACCTGCTGCCCGAACTGCTCCAGATCGGCTGGAGCGACCGGGTCAGCCAGGAAATGCGCAACCAGACCCGCGCCAGCCTGAACTACCGCATGGTCGAGGTGGTGATGATGCTGCTGCTGCCGCTGCTGGCCGTGGCACTGGCGATCCCGCCCAAGCGCTCCACCTCGCCGCTCGGCGTGTTTGTCTCGATCGTGCTGGTGGTCGCCTATCACAAGGTCAACGAATACGGGCAGGCCGTGGCCGCGCTTGGCCGGGTCTCGCCCGCGCTGGCGCTGTGGGGGCCGTTCGTGCTGTTTTCGGCGCTGATCATCTGGATGTACTGGCGGGTCGCCTTCGTCCCAGGCGGGCAGGCCATCGGCGCGCTCGAACGCGTCGCGACGACGCTGGGCAAGCGGCTGCGCAGCCTCGTCGCCCGGCGCAAGCCCCGCGCGGGAGGAGCCGCCTGATGCTGGCCGACCTGTTCCCCTCGCCCACCCTGGCGCGCTATCTGGCCAAGCTGTTCGTCACCCGCATCGTCGGCGTGCTGTTCCTGCTGGTCATCGTGCTGCAGATGCTCGACCTGCTCAGCGAAAGCGGCAAGATTCTGGCCTGGCAGGGCAATGGCGAGGCCGAGCTGTGGCATTACGTCACGCTGCGCGTTCCGCAGCTGATCGCGCGGTTCCTGCCCTATTCGGTGCTGCTGGCGACGCTGTTCACCTTCTGGCCGCTCAACCACAACAGCGAGGTCATCGCGATGCGCGCGGCGGGGCTGTCCGCGCACCAGATCCTCGCGCCGCTGCTGCTCAGCGCGGCGGTCGTCTCGCTGGTCAGCTTCGGTTTCAACGAGCGCGTGGTGACCCGCGCCAGCGCGACGCTGAAGGCGTGGGAGGCAGCGAAATACGGCCCGATCCCCACCGATCCCAGCGTGCGCGCCAACATCTACCTGCCCGACGGGCCGAACATCCTCGCCGCCGGTTCGATGACCGGCGAGGGCAAGGACGTGACGATGACCAATGTCACCTGGTATCGCCGCGATGCCGGCGGCATGGTGCTTGAACAGATCCGCAGCCCCTCTGCCCGTTATGCCGGTCCCGGCTGGCTGCTGAGCGATCCGGTGCGTTTCGACGTTGCCGCCACCGCGCAGACCAAATTGCCGAGCATGGTCGTGGCCCAGGCCGTGACCCCGACGCAGGTCGTGCTGGCAAAGGTCGATCCCGATCGGGAAAGCCTGTTCCAGCTGCGCCGCTCGATCGACACGCTGAAATCCTCCGGCCGGCGCACCAGCGAGCTTGAGGGCAAGTGGTGGCACAAGCTTTCCGGGCCGCTGTCGGCGCTGCTGATGCCGCTGCTGGGCTCGGTCGCGGCATTCGGCCTCGCCCGCTCGGGCCAGCTACTGGTCCGCGCCGTTATCGGCATGGCGCTGGGCTTCGCCTATTTCGTGGTCGACAATGCCGCGCTGGCAATGGGGAATTTCGGCGGCTACCCGCCGCTGATCGCCGCCTGGGCACCCTTCCTGCTGTTCGCCCTGCTGGGCGAGACGGTGCTGGTGAGGACGGAAGAGTAGGAGCTTTTCAAACTCCCTCCCCGTTGGGGGGGGGGGGGGGGGGGGGGGGGGGGCCCCACCGGGGGGGGGAAAGGCAGACCGAAAGGGCGGGTGGGG
>JAYRMP010000155.1:0-3296 GCA_041912655.1 Novosphingobium sp.
CCATTGTCCAATATTCCCCACTGCTGCCTCCCGTAGGAGTCTGGGCCGTGTCTCAGTCCCAGTGTGGCTGATCATCCTCTCAGACCAGCTAAGGATCGTCGGCTTGGTAGGCCATTACCCTACCAACTACCTAATCCTACGCGGGCTCATCCTTCGGCGATAAATCTTTGGACTTTCGTCATCATCCGGTATTAGCAGTCATTTCTAACTGTTATTCCGAACCGAAGGGCAGATTCCCACGTGTTACGCACCCGTGCGCCACTAAGCCCGAAGGCTTCGTTCGACTTGCATGTGTTAGGCATGCCGCCAGCGTTCGTTCTGAGCCAGGATCAAACTCTCAAGTTTGTGTCACGATAACCACGGCACGGGCGAACCCGCCAACCGCAGCATCGAACTTCAGGAGCCGATACCTGCACTTGTCAAACGTAATGGATACGAAGGACATGCTAAGGTAACGACTTAATCAACCAGCACACGGAGCCTGAAGCTCCCCGGGCTGGGCGCCGTCGCCCACATGTCCCTTCATCTAAAACCGACAATGTCAAAGAGCCGTCAACCCAGAAAGTCCCGATTTTCACCGCCGAAGCGACAAAATCAGGCGGACAACCATCGTTCCCCGATTTTTGGTGTCGGGGGACTGTTGTCCGTCTATGTTGGCGACCGGGTCGTTCGAGCCGTTTGAAGCGGCGTTCCCGTCCGGTGAAGCGGCCTCTAAGGGGGGCTCTTGATTCGGTCAACGCCTTTTTGGAAATTTTGTTTCGGCTTTTTATAAAGCACGGAAAAACAACAGAAATTTCCTAGACGGTGAACGATGCCCGCACGGGCCCGCCCGGGCCTCTTCACGGAATCAGCGGGGAATCGGCGGTGAATCGCCTGGGAATCATGCGGCGTAAGCTCGTTTTAACGGCCTCAGCCTATGAATCGGGCATGTCAGAGGTCGCAATGCCCCCCGCCAAGGACGTCCAGCCGCGAGTCTCGGTGATCGTGCCCGCCTATGGAGTCGCCCATCTCCTCGGCTGGGCGCTCGATTCGTTGCTGGCGCAGACCTTCACCGCGTGGGAATGCCTGGTGATCGACGATGGCGCGCCTGACGATGTGGCCGGGGCGGTCGCGCCCTATCTATCAGATTCCCGCGTGCGCTTTCTCGCGACGCGCAACCAGGGGGTCTCGACCGCGCGCAATCATGCCATTGCCGAGGCCCGCGCCCCGCTGATCGCGCTGCTCGATGGCGACGACCTGTTCCGCCCTGATTACCTTGCCACCACCGTCCCACTGCTCGAACAGGACCCGGACGTGCGATTGGTCACGGTCAATGCCCGCATCTTTGGCGCGGTCCCGCACGAGCGGCTGTGCTTCACTGGAAAGCAGGGCACTGGGGATGGCCTGCGCGGCAGCCTGGCCGACGTGCTGGAGCGCAGCTTCGGCGTCTATATAGGAACGACGTTCCGCCGCGCAGACTTCGATGCGATCGGCGGGTTCGACACGGCGATGGCCCAGTCGGAGGATTTCGACCTCTGGGTGCGGCTGATGCAGCTGGGCGGCCACGCCCGCTATGTCGATGCGGTGCTGGGCGAATACCGGGTGCGCCCCAATTCCGCCTCGGCCCATGCCGGACGCCTGCTGCTGGGCAATATCCGGGTCTATGAGAAATGCCGCGCGGCGCTCCCCGCCGATGCATCCGAGCACCCCCTGCTCGAACGCCTGATCGCGGACAGCCGCGAAGCGCTGGCCTTCGAACATGCGATCGACCGGGTGATCGATGGCGATACCCGGCGCGGCCTCGCTGAACTGCACGCCGTGCGCAGCCGCGTAGGCGGCACGGTCTGGGCGCTGTCCTTTATTCTGTGGCGACTGGTGCCGGCGCTCGCCCGGCCGATGCTGACCTGGCGGCGGCGGACCCACAGCCGCGGCTATACCTCAAGCTCGCTGCGCGACCTGTTCAACGGATTCGCCGGATGACCAGCCAAAGCGAGACGGTCCCGCCCCACGCGAGCTTCGGCGCGCAGGTGCGCAGCGCGGTGATCTGGCGGTCGGGCACGCAGATCTTCAGCCAGCTGGTTGCCTGGGCCTCCACCTTTCTGGTCATCCGCATCCTTTCGCCGTCGGACTATGGCCTGTTCGCGATGACTTCGGTCGTGCTGGTGCTGCTCAGCCTGCTCAACGGGCAGGGCTTTGCCAATGCCGCAATCCAGCAGCGCGAGGGAGGAACGCAGCAACTGCGCCAGCTGTTCGGGCTGCTGCTGGCGGTCAACCTGGCGCTTGCCCTGCTGCAGGTGCTCGCCGCGCCGCTGGTCGCGGCCTATTATAGCCAGCCGATGGTCGCCGACCTGCTGCGGGTGCAGGCGCTGATCTATCTGACCAACCCGTTCCTCGCGCTGGGCACCACGGTGCTGTGCCGTGAAATGGACTTTCGCAAGCAGGCGCAGGTCAATGTCCTGTCGGCGCTGACCGGGGCGGTCGCCGCGCTGGCGGGGGCGCTGGCCGGCCTTGGCGTGTGGACGCTGGTCCTCGCCCCGCTGGCCAGCTTCACCGTGCGCGGGCTGGGAATGGCAATCGCGGCGCGCGCGCTGGTCCGGCCAAGCTTCGACTTTCGCGGCACCGGCGCGCTGACGGCCTATGGCGGCACGGTGATGGCCGGGCAGATCTTCTGGTTCACCCAGACCCAGGCCGACATCGTCATCGCCGGTCGGGCCTTCGCGCCGCACGAGCTGGGCTTTTACACAACCGCGCTGTTCCTCGCGCAGATCTTCGTGACCAAGGTGGTTCCGCCGCTCAACGAGGTGGCGTTTTCCGCCTATGCCCAGATCCAGGACGACCGCGCCGCGGTTTCCGCCGGGTTCCTGAAATCGGTGCGGCTGATCATGACGCTGGCCATGCCGTTCTGCCTGGGCCTTGCAGCCGTGGCAGAGCCGGCAGTGCGGGTGATGCTGGGCGAGAAATGGCTACCCGCCGCCCCGGTGGTGAGCCTGCTGGCGCTGGCCATGCCGTTCATGACCCTGCACGTGCTGTTCGGCCCCGCGGCCAGCGCGCTGGGCCGGCCGGGCCTGTCGACCCGCAGCGCGGTCGTGGGATCGGTGCTGATGCCGGCCTGCTATCTGGTTGGTGTGCAGTTTGGGCCGGTCGGGATCGCCGCGGCGTGGCTGGTCGCCTGGCCGGTGCTGACCGCGCTGTCCGCAGCCTGGACCCTGCCGGTGATCGGCCTGTCAGCGCGCGAACTGAACGAGGCGCTGCTGCCCCCCGTGCTGGCAGGCGCCGCGATGGGGCTGGGCGTGATCGCAGTCAGCCACGCGCTCCCG
>JAYRMP010000156.1:0-3265 GCA_041912655.1 Novosphingobium sp.
GTCTGCCGCACCGGGTGTTCGATACCCGCTTCTATCTTGCCCGCGCGCCCGAAGGCGCGGCGCCGCAGGTCGATGGCAGCGAGAATGTCCGGCTGTGCTGGGTCACCGCGCAGGGCGCGCTGGACCTGGCCGATCGCGGCGAAGCCACCGTGATCTATCCCACCCGCCGCAATCTGGAACGGCTGGCGCTGTTCGACGATTTCGACTCGGCAATGGCCCATGCCCGAAGCTTCCCGATCGAGCCGATCACCCCCTTCGTCGAGTCGCGCGGCGGGGTCGACTGGCTCTGCATCCCGGAGGGCCTTGGCTATCCCGTCACCGCCGAACGCATGGACCGCGCGGTGCGGGCGTGAAGGCGCTGAAGCAGACCGTCTGGGTGCTGCTCGTCTTCGCGCTGATCGCCGGCGGTGCGCTGCTCCTGCTGATGTGGACGCGCAGCCGCCCGCAGGACGTGCCATGGACGCCGCTCGACCTGTCGCAGCCGATCGGTGCCTTTACCGGGCGCAAGCTGGCGGGGCTGGGGAGCGAGGACGGCCAGTGCCGCGCGCTGCTCACCCAGGCAGGCATCCGCTACGAGAAGCTGGCGCCGGTCCAGCGGCAGGGCCAGTGCGGTTATGCCGATGGCGTGCGCTTCACCAGCGGGGGCGCGCGGACAATCGCGTTCAGCCCGGCCTCGCTCGGCACCGCCTGCCCGGTCGCGGCGGGGCTGGCGCTGTGGGAGTGGAACATCGTCCAGCCCGAGGCGCAGAAGTTGCTGGGATCCCGAGTCGTGCGGATCGAGCATTTCGGCAGCTATTCGTGCCGCCGCATGTATGGCCGCAGCACCGGCGACTGGAGCGAGCATGCGCGTGCCAATGCCGTCGACATCGCCGCGTTCATCCTTGCCGACGGGCGGCGGGTAAGCGTGCTGAACGACTGGAAGGGGGAAGGGGACAAGCCCGCTTTCCTGCGCGCGGTGCGGGACGGCGCCTGTCGGCTGTTCGCGACGGTGCTGTCGCCCGACTACAATGCCGCCCACCGCGACCACCTCCATCTCGACCAGGCTGCACGCGGCGAGATGGGGTGGCGGGCGTGTCGCTGAGGATCCTCAGTTCGGCAGTGCGTTGGTGTCGATCTTTTCCACCCATTGCGGGAAGAAGCTCGGCTGGCGGTTCGACCAGCCCGAGGCGGTCGCCGCGGCTTCGCTGATCGACTGGAGCAGCTTGCGGCGCAGGTCCGGATGGAGATGCGGCAGCGCCGAGGCCGAGCAGAACGCCGCCGGCAGCCACGGCCGCACTTCCGCGCCGAGCAGCCGCTCGTAGAGGAAGCGATAGGAGGAGAAGCTGGTCAGCCGGCCCTGGCCGAGGTCGAACGCGGAGAGCGTCACCAGCGGCGCCATGAACGGCTCGATCGCGCCGAGGTCGCTCTCGTTGGGCAGCAGCGTGCGGATGTCCTTCAGGCGCTCATATACGCGCGCCTGGGCACGGATGCTGGCGGCTTCGACCACGTCGCGCGACCAGCGCGACAGCGCATCGTCGCGCTCCAGACCCACATCGAGCGACCGGCGCACATAGCGCTGGGTGCCCGCGGCGAAGCCCGCGAATTCCTTCATCTCTGCCAGCGTCATAGCGCCTTCGGCCGGTTTTGCTCGTGCAGCCATTGTACGTCTCCCGCTCGGTTCCTTTTGGCCCGTGGGATGGATCATGCTCTGCACTGGTTAACGCAGAGCTTAATGACCCCCTCCGTATCCCCACGAGCATTGGACCCTAAAATGTGCTGCGACGCAACATCGGTTTGCGACGAAGCGAAGACACTAAGGGAACTTCCTTAGGCGTCTGAATTCAGGTCGCATTTTCCCTTAGGGCGCGGCCCCTATCCCATTCCGGGCAATCGGTTGCGCGCCGCGCGGCAAGACGGTTTTGCGGTTGGTTCCCGTCGTTCAGAAACGGTTCAGCGCACCTCGTCGGCGCATTCCAACGGTTCGTCGGATCGGCGAACCGCAGGGGTGTACGGCCGTCCTATAGTTTGGGTACCAACCCTCAACCACTTCCTTTCCTGACCGGGGGGTCCAAAGATGTTCACTCGTTTCGCAGCGCGTTTTGCGCTGATGGCGGCGTGCGCCCTGATGACTGTCGTTCCCGCTCAGGCGAAGGGCACCTTCTGGCAGTGCGTCACGTTCGCCCGTCAGGCCTCGGGCGTGGATCTGCGCGGCAATGCCTGGACCTGGTGGGACCAGGCCGCCGGCCATTACCAGCGCGGCGAGACCCCGAAGGTCGGCGCGGTGATGTCGTTCCAGCGCACCGCCCGCATGCCGATGGGCCATGTCGCGATGGTGTCGCAGGTCGTCAGCCCGCGCGAAGTGCTGCTGACCCACGCCAACTGGTCGACTCCCGGCGCCGTCGAGCATGACGTTCGCGCGGTGGACGTCTCGGCCGCCGGCGACTGGAGCGAAGTGCGCGTGTGGTATGGCCGCACCGGCAGCCTCGGCCTCTCGGCCTATCCGGTGAACGGCTTCATCTATCCGGACTCGGCGCCCGCGAGCGATTGGGCCAATGTCCAGGTCGCGGCGCTCAGCCTGCCGACGCTGACCCAGATCGCCTCGATCAACTGATCAGGCGCGCGGCGTGAAGCGCAGCGCCACCCCGTTCATGCAATAGCGTTTGCCGGTCGGCTTCGGCCCGTCGTCAAAGACATGGCCGAGATGGCTGCCGCAGCGGCGGCACAACACTTCGGTCCGCTCCATCCCCAGGCTGCGATCGCTCCTTGTCACCACGGCATTGGCGAGCGGCTGATAGAAGCTCGGCCAGCCGGTGCCGCTGTCGAACTTTGTGGCGGAATCGAACAGCGGCAGCGCGCAGCCGGCACAGCCGAACACGCCCTTGCGGTGCTCCTTGTTGAGCGGGCTGGTGAAGGGATATTCCGTCCCGCCATTGCGCAGCACGTTATAGGCGGCCGGGCTCAGCTTCTTTTTCCATTCGGCGTCGCTCAGCTTGAACGGGAAGTTCGGCAGCGGCGCGGCGGGCGCGCTGCTGCACGCGAACAGCGGCAGGGCAATGGCCCCGGCTCCGGCGGCGGCAAGCAACTGGCGGCGATCGATCGGCATGGCGAACCTCTTGGAAGGATGGTGTCGATATAGGTTCGGTTCGCCCGGCCGAAAGGTTGCAGCCGCGTCGCTACTTTCTTTCGGTCGCCTCGCTGCGGCAGGTCGCATGGTGAAGGATTGATTTCCCGGTGCCGCTGTCACAAGGCTGCAAAGCTTTTGTCACAGGGGGTGTGGGGAGCTTGT
>JAYRMP010000157.1:0-3193 GCA_041912655.1 Novosphingobium sp.
CTGCACCTGGACACTGACGCTCGGATTCGGCGCCAGGTCGCGGCTGCGCAGCCGCTCTGCGATCGCCTGCTCCAGAAGCGCTGGCGTCAACCCGCCTACCGTGATCGTCTCGAGCAGCGGAAGCGAGATACTGTCCGTGTCGCTGACGACATATGTGTTGGTGATGCTGTCGAAGCCGTACACGGTGATCCGGATCTCGTCCCCCGCGGCGAGCCGGTATGCCTGATCCGGCGCAGTGGTGATTTGCGGCAGGCGGTTCACGCCGGACGCGCATCCCCCGAGGATCAGCAACGACATGCAAGCCAATGTCTGTCGGGCATTCATATGATCTTCCCCCGCATCTGCCATGCCGATGATTGTACGCGATGCTGCGGTGGCCGGACGGGTACTTCCGGGCATCCAGGCTGTCCCAAAGGGGGTAGTCAGTCGGGATGAGGTGCTTCCCTGCGCTGTGGTAGCTGCCGCGAGGCCATGATGGCGACGGCGGCGAGAACGGGCACGATCCAGCTGCGCGCATACATATGCGGCGCGGCCAAGGTGAAGCCGTAGAAGGGGAGCAGCACCGCCAGGCCCAGCGCCGCCGCCAGGCGATCGGTGCGCAATCGGGCAAGGCCGATGGCCAGCGGGACGAGCAGCATCAGGATCCAGCCCAGCGCGGCCGCCAGACCGCCTTCCGCCCAGAGCAGAAGATACACATTGTGAACGGGCGCCTGGAAGCGGCTGACCACGCGATATTGATCCGCGCCGAGGCCGACTAGCGTCGTACCGCCGACAATGGTCCAGGCTTCCTGCATCAGCGCGACCCGGCCGGTGAACGTGCCCGCCCGGGCAAGATCCTGCTCCTCCAGCGCGCCGAGCACGCGGCGTTCGAACGCCGCCGGAACGCCCAGGTTGGAGGTGACGACAATCCCGCCCAGCAGCAGCAAGGGCAGTGCCAATCGCAGCGATCTGCCGCCGCCTGCCACGATCAGGAACAACAGCCCGGCCGCGGCCGTGGAGAGGACGCCGGTGACCGACCCGGAGAAGAGTGTGCCGGCCGCCAGGATGCTTACTGCCCCCGCCGCTGCGACATGCCCCAGCCGCTGTACGCGGTGCAGGTACAGGACGAAGGGCAGGGTCATCGCTATCATCGAGGCATTCCAGTTGGCGTCCGCCATGAAGGCGCCGAGGCGGTGCTCGCCGGTGATGAACTCGGCGCCCAATATCTTGGCGGCTTCATAGCTGCCCCGCAGCCAGAGATAGGCACAGATGCCAAATGCCTCCATGCCAACCACGCCCAGCACCAGCGCTTGTGCCTGGCGGGTCGCGGCTGCGGGCGGTAGACCCAGCATCACCATCGGCACGAGCGCCAGCGCGAAGTCATATTGCGCGGCCACGATAATCCAGCGGAGCGGATCGCCATGCGCGACGCTGCCGATCAGAAGGCCGGCCAGCAGCAGCGCCAGGCCCAAAAACCACATCGCCGACAAGCGGCCGAAGGGGCGCGGCGCCAAGCGGTTGCCGCCCAGTGCGGCGAGGAGAGCGAAGCAGAAGGCGGCATCGCTGAAGGTGAACAGAAATGCGTTCACCGGCCGCCATGTCGTGTAGCAGGCGAGTGCCACGGCAAGCAGCGTCGCCGCGATGCCCGCTTGCCGCAGCTTCGGCACACGCGCGCTCCCGCCGAGGGCCGGCGCGTAGAGGAGAGCCGTTGCGGCGGTCACACCGGTAGCCTGGCCGGCATCCAGGCGGTCAGATCGCGACCGACCAAATGGCTCAGCACCTCGACGTCGTCTAGATAGAAATCCGTCAGCTTCTCGCGCAGCGCATCGCTCAGCGGTGGATAGCGAACGGGGCGGGCGATCGTGTTGCGCAGATTCTCGAACAACCTGTTGCCGCGCAACGGCGCTACCAGTGCCTTCACCGGCGACGGCAGGCGGCGCAGTGCCATCGGCACCAGTGGCGCCTCGCTGTCGTTCTTGCGCTCGCGGACCTGCGCCCGGTCCACCGGCACCGACGGAATCGAGAGGAGGGTGCAGACCTCACCCAGTACCTGTTCGGGGGCGCCGAGGATATCGTCGTAGAGGATCACCTTCAGGGCCTCCGCCGGATAGCGGTCCAGCCAGCGTGCGAGGTGGCGCGCATAGAGGCCGTCGTCGAGAAACCGTGGCGTGCGGGTGAGATGTCGATCGAGATAGCGGTCGATGTCCGGCCCGACCTGGCCGCGCCGATACAGCATGCAGTAATCGGAATAGGCCCGTTCCACGGGGTTGCGCAGTTGCGCTACGAGCTTGGCGCGCGGGAGCAGCGCTGCGGCACGAGCAGGCGCCTCCGGGCTGGCCAGATAGTCCGCGGATTTTTCGCCGATCAGCTGCCCTGGCCGTGCCGCCGCAAACAGCGATTCGTACCACGCGGCCCCACGGTCATAGGCACGGCTGAAATAATGGGGCTCCGGGCCGGGCAGAAAAACGTCGTCGCGTGACCGCAGCTGGTGCGCGATCCAGGTCGTGGCCGCCTTGGCCGCGCCGATGATGATGAAGCTGGGAAGAAGCCGCTGGTGCACGATGGTCCCCTGTCAATTGGTCGCCTGCGCGAGGACCTCGGCGACGAGGTCGCCCATGCGATCGATGGCGCGGGTGTCGAGGGTCGGATCGCAGGGGAGCATGAGGCTCGTCTCGCCCAGCATCGCCGCGACGGGCAGGCGGGATGATGGCACGGATACGCTGCTTAGAAATGCCTGCTCGCGGTAAATCTCGGGACATATCCCGGACCCGGCGGGTACGCCCGCTTTGATCAGTGTCGCGAGGATCCGGTCCCGCGACCATCCGCGCTGCAGTCGCTCCGGCCGGACGAAGGCATAATATTTGTAATAGGCGTGCAGCGTGTCGCGAGGCGGCAGCGTCCGCCGTACGGCGACCAGGTCGGCGAGGCGATCGTTCAACCGCTGCGCGTTCTCCCCCCGGATTTTCACCCAGTGCGGCAGCTTCGCAAGCTGGCGCAGGCCGATGGCGGCCTGGAGTTCCGTCAATCGATAATTGCTCCCCAGCGAGCTGTGCAGCCAGCGGAACGTGCCGTCCGGCGCCCCACCTGCCATCGCGGAGGGGTGCTTGCCATGGTCCTTGAAGGCCCAGGCGCGTGCCCAGGGCGCTTCGTCCTTCAGCACCAGCAGACCGCCTTCGCCTCCGGTCGAGATGATCTTGTCGGTGCAGAAGGAGAA
>JAYRMP010000158.1:0-3168 GCA_041912655.1 Novosphingobium sp.
GGGCGCGTTGAACGAGGCGATGTTGCTGGCCATGAAGTCGGCGCGCGCTGCCTTGTCGGCGCGCTCGATGTTCATCGCCGCGTACATATCCGCGCCGACCTGGTGCAGACGGGCGAGGCATTCCGGCAGGACTTCGGGATCGCTCCACGAATATTCCTTGGGGTCCTGCGGCGGCGTGGCGCGCATCTTGTCCTGCAGCTGCCGCAGCGGCTCGCCGGTCAGGATCGCGCCTTCCCACGGCTGGAAATTGCAGCCCGAGGGCGCCCAGCGCGCGGTGTCCATCACCTGGCGCAGGATTTCGAGCGGAACGGGCTTGTCAGCGAACGCACGGATCGAACGGCGCGACAGGACGGCTTCGGTAACGGAGGTGCTGTTGGTCATGGGCGGCGTTAATCGAGCGATTAAACCGCTTCGTCAACCCTTCTCGTCCTCGAACAGGCTGGCCAATTGTTCGATCATCGTGCCGCCAAGCTGTTCTACGTCCATGATCGTCACGGCGCGGCGGTAATAGCGGGTCACGTCGTGGCCGATGCCGATGGCGACCAGCTGGACCGGGCTCTGCTTCTCGATCCAGTCGATCACGCGGCGCAGGTGCAGTTCTAGGTAGCCGGCATTGTTCACGCTGAGCGTCGAATCGTCGACCGGCGCGCCGTCGGAAATGACCATCAGCACGCGGCGGTCCTCGCTGCGGCCCAGCAGGCGGTTGTGCGCCCAGAGCAGCGCCTCGCCGTCGATGTTTTCCTTGAGCAGCCCTTCGCGCATCATCAGGCCAAGGTTGCGGCGGGCGTGGCGATAGGGTTCGTCCGCCTTCTTGTAGACGATGTGGCGCAAGTCGTTGAGGCGGCCCGGCTGGGCCGGCTTGCCCCCCGCGAGCCAGGCCTCGCGGCTCTGCCCGCCCTTCCACGCGCGGGTGGTGAAGCCGAGGATCTCGGTCTTGACCCCGCAGCGTTCCAGCGTGCGCGCCATCACGTCGGCGCTGATCGCCGCGATCGAGATCGGGCGGCCGCGCATCGAGCCGGAATTGTCGATCAGCAGGGTGACGATCGTGTCCTTGAACTCGACGTCGCGCTCGATCTTGTAGGACAGCGAATGGCCGGGCGAGATCACCACGCGCGCGAGCCGTGCGGCATCGAGCAGGCCCTCTTCCTGATCGAAATCCCACGAACGGTTCTGCTGCGCCATCAGCCGCCGCTGGAGCCGGTTGGCGAGCTTGGTGACGATCCCCTGGAGGCCCTTCAGCTGCGCATCCAGATAGGCGCGCAGGCGGGTCAGTTCCTCCTCGTCGCACAGGTCGCTGGCGGCGATCACCTCGTCGAAGGCCTGAGTATAGGCCTTGTAGTCGAAGTTCGCCGGAATTTCCGTCCACGGGCGGTTCGGACGGGTCGGGAGCATGCCCTCCTCGCCCTCGTCACCAGCTTCGGCCTCGGCCGAATCGTCCTCGGCCTGCTGCTCGACCTCGCTGTCCTCGCCGTCCTCGTCGCCTTCGCTGGGTTCGGCGGCGACTTCGCTGGGGGACTGGTCCTCGGAGCTCTCGCTGTCCTGCGGTTGTTCCTCGCCGTCGTCCTCGCCTTCCTGATCCTCGCTGTCGGTCGCTTCCTGCTCCGGCTGGTCGCTGCGGGTCAGCTCAAGGTGGCGCAGCATGTCGAGCGTCAGGTTCTGGAAGGCCTGCTGATCGTCGAGCGTCGCCGCCAGCGCATCAAAGTCATCGCTTGCCCGCTCGCCGATCCAGCCGCGCAGCATGTCGACCCCTGCCTGGGCAGCGGGCGGCACCGGCTGCCCGGTCAGCCGCTCGCGCAGCAGCAGGGCCAGCGCAGCCTGGACTGGCACTTCATCGGGGCTGGAGGCACGGGTGATCGGGTCCGCGCCCATCCGCACCATCAGCGCGGCGTCGAGATTCTCGCGCATCCCGGCATAGGCGTTGGATCCCAGCGCTTCATAGCGCACCGCCTCGACCGCGTCATAGCAGGCGCGCGCGGCGGGTTCGGCGGGGGCATGGCGGGCGTGGAGCGCCTCGTCATGGTGGCGCAGCTTCAGCGCGAAGCTGTCGGCAAAGCCGCGCGCTTCCATCGCCTGCGCGCGCGGCACCCCGCGGCCCGGCATCGGCACGCGGAAGTTCTTGCCGTTGGCCACCGCCGTATCGGCGGTCCAGGCGACTTCCACTTCCGGCTCGTGCGCGATCGCCCGGCTGGCACCGGTGAGCACGGACTTGAAACGGTCGAGAGGGGATTCGTCTGCCATGATCCGATTGCTGCTCTTGTCTAGATCGTCATCCTGAACTCGTTTCAGGATCCATGGTGCGTTTTGCACCGACGTCCCGTTTGGGGCACGATGGATGCTGAAACAAGTTCAGCATGACGACTAGTTCAAAAGCGGCTCCCTTTCCTAGATCGCCTGCCCGGTCTTGGCCCAGTCGGCGAGGAAGCCTTCGATCCCCTTGTCGGTCAGGACGTGCTTGAACAGCCCCTTGATGACGGCGGGGGGAGCGGTCATCACGTCGGCGCCGATCTTGGCCGCTTCGAGCACGTGGACGCCGTGGCGGACCGAGGCGACGAGGATTTCGGTGGCGAAACCGTAGTTGTCATAGATCAGGCGGATGTCGCTGATCAGCTGCATCCCGTCGAACCCGTTGTCATCGTGCCGCCCGACGAAGGGCGAAACAAAGCTCGCCCCCGCCTTCGCGGCAAGCAGCGCCTGGGTGGCGGAGAAACACAGGGTGACGTTGACCATGGTGCCATCGCCGGTCAGCGCCTTGCAGGTCTTGAGGCCATCGATGGTCAGCGGCACCTTGATGCAGACGTTGTCGGCCAGCTTGCGCAGCACTTCGGCCTCGCGCATCATCCCTGCGTGGTCGAGCGCGACGACTTCGGCGCTGACCGGGCCATCGACCAGCGCGCAGATTTCCTTCGTCACTTCCATGAAATCGCGGCCCGACTTCATGATCAGCGAGGGATTGGTGGTCACGCCATCGAGCAGGCCGGTTGCGGCCAGTTCCTGGATGTCGGCGATTTCGGCGGTGTCGGCGAAGAATTTCACGGGGAGTGCGCTCCTGGGTGCGAGTCAGCAGCCGCTATAGCAAGCCCTGCGCCGCGGCCTAGTGGCTACGAGTACATGGGCCGGTGCCGCCTGACCAACACTCGTCACCCCGGCCTAGATACGGGGCCCAGCTTC
>JAYRMP010000159.1:0-3156 GCA_041912655.1 Novosphingobium sp.
AGCCGGTGTCGTTGATGAGCGTCCCGTCCGGCGCATGGGCATAGGCCTGGTTGTCGAGGCCACGCAGCGAAAGCACCCCGCCATGCACGTCGCTCTCACCGCTGTGGTTGAACACAAGATCAAGGATCACCCCGATCCCGGCCCGGTGAAGGGTCGCCACCGTCTCGCGCAGTTCGGCCACGCCGCCCGGGCACAGCCCCGGATCAAGCGCCATCAGCGCAACGGGGTTATAGCCCCAGGCGTTGCGCAGGCCGAGCGGCGGCAAGTGGCGCTCGTCGATCCACGCGGTGACGGGCATCAGCTCCACCGCCGTGACCCGGAGCTTGCGAAGATGCGCGATGATCGCCGGGTGCGCGAGCGCCGCGATGGTCCCCCGCAGCGTCTCGGGAACCTCCGGATGCAGCATGGTGAAGCCGCGAACATTCACTTCGTAGATCAGCCCGCCGCGCGCGAAGTGCGGCTTGCGGCGCCGCACCTTCGGGAGCCGCCCGGGGATGAGCGCACGGGGCACGATGTCGGCGGTCTCCACCCCGAATTCGGCAAGGCGCGGATCCTGCAGGAAGCGCCGGTCAAGCTCGACCGCGTGCGGGTCGACCAGCAGCTTGGCGGGATCGAACCACAGGCCCTTCTCCGGCGCCCATTCGCCCTCGGCGCGATAGCCGTAGCGGGTGCCCGACAAATCGCCGGGCAGGTCTGCGATCCAGTCTTCGCCCGCGCGGGTCATCGCAACGCGCTGCTCGCCCGCGTTGTCGAACAGACACAACCACAAGGCCGCAGCACGTGGCGCGCGGACAGCGAAGCGCGTTCTGCCGTTCTTTACGCTGGCCCCATATGTGCGGATCACGTCACGACATCGGGCCGGGTCCGCCCGGTGTGGTTTGCGATCCCGGCGATTGCGTCCGCCGCCGCAACGAGATCGGCGAGCATCTCCGGCGTTTCGCGGTCGATATCCCCGTCGCTGGGCTCATAGGCTTCAAGATAGACGCGCAACGTCGCACCTTCGGTGCCCGTTCCAGACAAGCGGAAGACGATCCGCGATCCGCCCTCAAACAGCACCCGCAGGCCCTGGTTGGCGCTGATCGAGCCGTCGACCGGATCGGTATAGCAAAAGCTGTCCGCCGCAGCGACGGTGAGCGGGCCGAACGCCTGCCCCGGCAAGCCGGGCAGTGCCTGTGTCAGCGCGGCGATCAGCGCATTGGCCCGCTCACTCTCAATCGCCTCATAGTCATGGCGGGCATAGTAATTGCGCCCGAAGCGCGCCCAGTGCTCACGGGCCAGCGCATCAACGCTCATGCCCCGCACCGCCAGCACGTTGAGCCAGAGCAGCACGGCCCATAGCCCGTCCTTTTCGCGGACGTGGTCCGAGCCTGTCCCGGCACTTTCCTCGCCACAGATCGTCGCCATGCCCGCATCGAGCAGGTTCCCGAAAAACTTCCAGCCGGTCGGCGTCTCGAAGGCAGGAAGGCCGAGCGCCGCGGCCACCCGGTCGGCTGCAGCACTGGTCGGCATCGAGCGGGCAATCCCCTTGAGGCCAGCCGCATAGCCGGGCGCAAGATGGGCATTGGCGGCAAGCATCGCCAACGAGTCCGACGGGGTGATGAAACGATGGCGCCCGATGATCAGGTTTCGATCACCATCGCCATCCGACGCGGCCCCGAAATCGGGCGCATCGGGGGCCATCATCGTCTCGTAAAGCGCGCGGGCATGGACAAGGTTGGGGTCAGGATGGTGGCCGCCAAAGTCCTCCAGTGGAATGCCATTGCGCACGGTGCCCGAAGGGAACCCAAGTCGCCGCTCCAGGATTTCGACGGCATATGGCCCGGTCACCGCGCTCATCGCGTCGAAGGCCATGGTGAAGCCGCCTTCGACGACGCGGCGGATCGCCGGAAAGTCGAACAGGCTTTCCATCAGCTCGGCATAGTCGGCAACCGGGTCGATCACGTCGACCACCATGCCGCCGATGCTGGTGCTGCCGAGTGTATCAAGATCGACATCCGCAGCATCGACCGCCAGCCAGCGGTCAATCTCCCGGGTCCGGGCATAGATCGCATCGGTCACGGCTTCAGGCGCGGGGCCGCCATTGGCGATGTTGTACTTGATGCCGAAGTCCTCGTCCGGCCCGCCCGGATTGTGACTGGCCGAGAGGATCAGTCCCCCGCTTGCCCCATATTTGCGGATCACGTGGCTCGCCGCCGGAGTGGACAAGATGCCCCCCTGCCCGACCAGCACCCGGCCATAGCCGTTGGCGGCTGCCAGACGGATGGCCTGCTGGATGACCGTGCGATTGTGGAACCGCCCGTCGCCGCCCACCACCAGCGTGGACCCGGGCTGCCGCTCGGCGACGTCGAACACCGCCTGGATGAAGTTCTCGGCATAGCCGGGCTGCTGGAACACACGCACCTTCTTGCGCAGGCCCGACGTGCCCGGCTTCTGTCCCTCGAAGGGCGTACTCGGATGGATCATTATGGTCATTGGCCTTGCACCAGTTCGCGGTAGAGCTCTGCATAGGCTCGGCCGCTGTTGTTCCAGGAAAAGTCTGCCTTCATTCCGTTGCGCTGAAGCGCGCGCCAGGCAGATTTGTTGTCGTACAGCGCCACGGCGCGGCTCACGGCGGCGGACAGGGCGAAATAGTTGACGCCCGAAAACTGCACGCCGGTCGCGGCTCCGGCGTCGAGCGCGGCGAGGTTGGCGTCGATCACCGTGTCAGCAAGGCCGCCGGTGCGTGCAACCACGGGGACGCACCCATAAGCGAGGCCGTAGAGCTGCGTGAGGCCGCAGGGTTCAAACCGGCTGGGCACAAGAATCGCATCGCCGCCCGCCTGCATCCGGTGCGACAGTGCCTCGTCATAGCCGATCCGCACGGCCACGCGCCCCGGGTGGCGCGCAGCGCCTGCCTGCAAGGCCGCCACGAGTTCAGCGTCCCCGCTGCCAAGCAGGGCAAGCCGTCCGCCGATCCCGACCAGATGATCGAGCACCTCCACCAGCACGTCCATGCCCTTTTGCCAGGTGAGCCGACTGATCACGACGAACAGCGGGCCGTCCCCGGGCTCGAGCCCGAATTCGGCCTCGAGCGCACGTTTGTTGGCGGTACGGCGGGCCAGGCTGCGGACATCGAAATTGGCGGCCAGATGCCGGTCGCTCGCCGGGTTCCATTCC
>JAYRMP010000160.1:0-3102 GCA_041912655.1 Novosphingobium sp.
GGCCGGTGTTGCTTCCACGCCAGTGGAGCAGATTTTACGGCAGGTAGGCTTCCATCGGCCGCGCGCCGCCCGGGGTGCCTTCCAGTACCGACCGGGTCAGCTCGATGCCCCAGGGGGTATAGGCGATCAGTTCGCCGATCGCGAGGAAGCCCACCATCGCGCCCAGCACCACGTACCACGCCGGATGGACCTGGCCCCTGTGCTTCACATCGCGCCGCATCGCCACGAAGACGAAGACCGCGCCGACGAGGTTGCTGAGTTCCCAGGCCCAGGGGATCGTGAGCGGCATCGGTAGCAGGCGGCCGAAACCCGGCCCGGTAATTGAGATCAGCGATCCCAGCATCAGCCGCCGGTGCCAGTCGGTGCGCCGGCGCAGCGCAAGCGCGGCCCCGACCAGCACGGCAAAGCCGATCAGGCCGACCGGATTGCCGATCAGGAATTCGTTCGCGTCAAAGAAGAACGGCCCGCCTGTCCGCTGGAGCGAAGCCAGCGTCATCATCATGCCGACGACCAGCATCAGCGGCACCCAGAGCAGCGAGAGCAGGCCGAGCCGGCGGTGCAGCGCCACATTGCCGCTCGATACCAGCCCGCTCTGCGCGACGAACAGCGCCAGCCAGCCGAAGAATACGAAGGCGTGGACATGGTAGATCGGCGGCACGGCAAAGCTCGACCGGCCCATCGCCAGCTGGAAGCTGAAGCCTGCCGCAATCGTCCCGGCGATCACGCAGGCCAGAGTAAAGAAGAAGCGTTCCTCGCTGCGCGCGGGAACAGGGGGGTGGGCCAGTGTGGCCATGGCGGTAATCTCCCAGATTGCCGCGACCCAATCTGTTATAGGAGACTAATACACCAATTAGGTGATGGCCGCAATGTCGCTCGTCAGGGCTGAGTCGGCTCTCCGTCGAACCGTACGGTCACGCTGACCTTGTCATAACCTGCGGCCTGCAGCGGAATCGTCAGGTTCTGCTGCACCGCGTTCCTCGCCGCATCGCGGGCAAGGCCCAGCAGCACCGGACTGCGCGCCTGTTCGGCAGCCTGCTTCTCTGCCAGCTGGGTGTTGGCGCGGGTCAGCTGGGCCTGCGCGGCATTGGTGATCCAAACCCCTTCGCGCAGGTACTGGGCGCGCGCCTCGTCAAGGTTGGGACGTCCCGGCTGGACCGGGGGCAGGGTGATGGTGAGGTGCTGCGTTTCGGCATCCCACCTCAGCCGCTCGCGCCCCAGCTTCGAGAAATCGACCGCATAGTCGACCCGCGCCGGGATCACCGCGATCTGGCGGCTTTTCAGCATGCCGAGCAGGCGCTCGTCGTCTGCGGCAACCACGGGGGAGACCTGCGCGGAGAACACCGTCAGCCGGTTCTGCTTTTCCAGCGAGACAAGGCTGGTGGCAAGCGGATCGCCCAGCTCCTCCGGCCCGTAGACCTGCCAACCCAGCCAGCCCGCCAGCGCCAGCGCACCGGCAAAGGCCAGCCACGGCGCGCGCGCTGCCGGAGCGGTGGTCAGGCTGACAGCGACCATGTCTCGCCCTCGCAGCGGACCCGGCCCTGCTTGTCGAGATCGACCAGGTGCGCCAGCACCGAACGTCCAGCGGCGCCGGTCAGGCTGGGGTCCAGCCCCTTGTACATCCGCGGCACCATGTCGGCGATGGTGGTCGGCCCTTCGCCCAGCAGGCGCAGGATCTGCCCCTCGCGCTGGCGGCGGTGGCCCAGCATGCCCCGAACCAGCTGGCGCGGCTTGTCCACCGCGGGACCGTGGGCGGGGTAGAGAACCTTGTCGTCGCGGTCGTGCAGCTTCTGCAGGCTGGCCATGTAGGCGCTCATGTCGCCGTCGGGGGGAGAGACGACGCTGGTCGACCAGGCCATCACGTGATCGCCGGTGAAAAGCGCCCCGCTTTCGACCAGCGCATAGCACAGGTGGTTGCTGGTGTGCCCGGGGGTGGCGACCGCCTCGATCGTCCAGTCGGGGCCGGTCACGCGCTCGCCATCGGCCAGCACCCGGTCGGGGGCATAGTCGGGATCGAAAGCGGCGTCGGCGCGCGGGCCGGTGTCGTCGATGGTCAGCGGCGCGCAGCCGATGATCTGCGCCCCGGTGCGCACTTTCAGTTCCGCAGCGGCAGGCGAATGGTCGCGGTGGGTATGGGTGCACAGGATCGTGGTGATCCGCGCGGTTCCGGCGGCCGCAATGATCGCGTCGACGTGGCCCATGCCGTTAGTGTCGGCATGCCCCGCAACCCCAGTGCCCGCCGGACCCGGATCGATCACCGCCAGCTCATCGCCCGCGCCGACCAGGTAAGTCTGGGTGCCGGTGTAGGTGTAGGGCGAAGGATTTGGCGCCAGCACGCGCCGCACCAGCGGTTCGCATTGTTCGGAAAGGCCGGTCGGCCAGGGCTTGGGAGGGATCGACATGGCCCGGATATGGCCGCTGCGGCCCCGCAATCCAAGAGGTAAGCGCAGCGCTCAATTCGGGCGGGGGACGATTCCCAGCCGCTGGCGCAGCGCGGCGATGGCACTGGGGCCGCCCGGTTGCCGCTCGCGCCAGCCGTTGTCGAGCCGCTTGAGCCGGGCGTGGAAGCGCTCGGTCGCTTGGATCAGTTCGCGCGTTTCGCCGTCGATCAGCGCCATCCGGTGCGCTTCGCTTTCGGGGAAATCGGCCAGCCGGCCATAGCGGCGGAGCTGGAATTCGCTGAGCTCGCCCGCGAAAAAGGCCCGGTGGTTGAGCAGCCAGGCGACCGCATGCATCATCCGCGTGGTGGTGCGCAGCGCCTCGCACGACAGGGCGACGCGCGCCTCGTCCTCGCCCCCGGATAGCGGATCGAGCCGTCCGGACAGCGCAAAGGCCGCGCGCACCTCGTCCGAGAGGACAAGCGCTTCGCAATAGAGCCCCTCGATGATCCGGGGGTTGATGCTCGCAGGACTGGCCATTCCCGCTGCGATAGGCGCGCCGAGCGGCGCTTGCCAACTGGGCTGACCCCGGTTTCGCACACCATTTTCATGATGTCCCGAGGGGGGACGTTTCTGTCCTGGTTAGGTGGGCCATCGACATCCGTCGATGGCTTGCAACACCAGCCCGCTCCCCCGGCCCGACCACCCATTTATGGTACCCTGTGGG
>JAYRMP010000161.1:0-3060 GCA_041912655.1 Novosphingobium sp.
GGGGGGGCGGCTTGCGGCCCCCCCCCCGCCCGGGCGCCGGGCCCCCGCCGGGCCCGACGGTTCCGGGACGAAATTTGAAGTCAGCTGCGACGGGCGACCGCGAATTCGGCGGCTTCGGCCATCGCGCTGCGCGCTTCGCCAGCCGGGAAGGTGGCGATGGCATCGATTGCACGGTGGGCGAAATAGCGGGCGCGTTCGCGCGTCGCATTCACCGCATCATGGCGTTCGATGATCCGCACCGCCTCGGCCAGGTCCGCGTCGGAGGAGCGCTGCCCGGTGATGGCATCGCGCCAGAACGCGCGTTCCTCTTCATTGCCGCGCGCATAGGCGAGGATCACCGGCAGGGTCATCTTGCCCTCGCGGAAGTCGTCGCCCTTGCCCTTGCCCATTTCGTGGCTGGCCGAATCATAATCCATCGCATCGTCGACCAGCTGGAAGGCGATGCCGAGGTTGCGGCCGTAATCCTCCAGCGCGCGTTCTTCGGCCTCGCTCTTCTCGGCGATAACCGCCGAAACGCGGGTGGCGGCGGCGAACAGTGCAGCGGTCTTGGCGCCAATGATATTGAGGTAACGCTCCTCGCTCGTCTCGATCTGGCGAGCGGCGGTCAGCTGGTCGACCTCCCCTTCCGAAATCACCGAGCTGGCGGCGGAGAGGATCTTCAGCACCTTGAGGCTGCCGTCCTCGATCATCAGTTCGAAGGCGCGGGTGAACAGAAAGTCGCCGACCAGCACGGTCGCGGCATTGCCGAACACCAGGTTGGCGGCGACCTTGCCCCGGCGCATCTCGCTGCCATCGACGACATCGTCATGCAGCAGGGTTGCGGCGTGGATGAATTCGACCGCGGCGGCCAGCTTGTGGTGGCGGGTGCCGGTGTAGCCGCACAGCGCCGCCCCCGCGAGGGTCAGCATCGGGCGCATCCGCTTGCCCCCGCCGGCGATCAGGTGCCCGGCGAGCGAGGGGATCAGCGGAATATCGCTTTGCATCCGTTCCAGGATCACCGCGTTGACC
This sequence comes from Novosphingobium sp., assembly GCA_041912655.1. Taxonomy (GTDB): domain Bacteria; phylum Pseudomonadota; class Alphaproteobacteria; order Sphingomonadales; family Sphingomonadaceae; genus Novosphingobium. The sequence continues at coordinate 1,009 of JAYRMP010000161.1, forward strand.
GCATTCATGCCCCCGGCGGTCAGGGCCATGATCGGGCCGAGCGAGGCTTCGCTGGCGTTGTCCGCTTGGCGCGGGCGCAGGGGAACGACATCGGCGCTCATCGCAGCCGCCTTGCAGCGACGCGGGCGGGAAGGCAAGCTTGGAATCGCTCCATTTCCGCGCTAGCGAGGGCGGCGATGAGCCAGTCCGCACCCGATCCCGTCCTTTCCGGCTACCGCGCGAGCATCGACAATATCGATGCCGCGCTGATCCACATGCTGGCCGAGCGATTTCGCATCACCAAGGCGGTCGGCGCCTACAAGGCCGCAAACGCCCTGCCTGCGTCCGATCCGGGCCGCGAAGAGCGCCAGATCGCCCGGCTGCGCAAGCTGGCCGAGGAAGCTCAGCTCGATCCCGACTTCGGCGAGAAGTTTCTGCGCTTCATCATCGACGAGGTGATCCGCCACCACGAGCAGGCGGCGGCGAAGTAACCCCGCCGCCCAGCGCTGGGCGCGGCAGGCGCAGCTTGACCAGCAGGCCGCCCAGATCCTCGCTTTCCTCGAGCGTCACGCTGCCGCCGTAGATTTCCGCAACGTCGCGCACGATCGCGAGGCCGAGGCCAGTGCCGGGCTTGCCGGTATCCAGCCGCGCGCCGCGATCGAAGATGCGGGTCCGTTCCGCCTCGGGAATGCCAAGACCGTCATCTTCCACCCAGACCTCGCACCAGTCGCTCTCGCCGGTCGGGTCGATGGTCACGAACACGCTGCCGCCGCCGTACTTGGCGGCATTCTCGATCAGGTTACCGAGAATCTCGTCGAGGTCTTGCCGCTCGATCGCAACCAGCGCCTCGCGGTTGCCATCAAGGTCGAAGCGGGTCTTCTCGTAAAGCCGGGTCACCGCGCGCAGCACCGCTTCCACGCTTTCGCCCACATTGGCCCGCGCCTGCCCCACCGCACGGCGCCCGACGGCGCGGGCGCGGGCGAGGTGGTGATCGACCTGGCGGCGCATCACCGCCGCCTCACGGATCACGGTTTCGGCGAGGTCCGGCGCCTGCGCGGTCGCGGCGTTCATCACCACGGTCAGCGGGGTCTTGAGCGCATGGGCAAGGTTGCCGGCGTGGGTCCGCGCCTCTTCCGCCTGCTTTTCCGAATGGGCGAGCAGGCCGTTGAGTTCCTGGACCAGCGGCTGGACTTCCAGCGGCAGGGGTTCGGTCACCCGGTTCGCTCCGGTGGTCCGCATCCGCTGGATAGCCATGCGCACGCGGCGCAGCGGGCCAAGGCCGTACCAGGTCTGCAGGCCCGCCATCAGGAACAGGCCCAGGCCCAGGATTACGAAGCTCCAGATCAGGATCGAGCGAATCCGGGTGATCTGCCCGTCCAGTTCCGCGCGGCTTTCAGCCACCGTGAACCACCACTGGGTATCGCTGCCGGGCAGCTTGATCGAGCGTTCCATGATCCGCAGCCGCTCGCCCGGGAACTGGTCGCTGTCATAGATGTGCGGCGCCTTGTCGATATGGTCGCCGTGCAGCTTCAGGCTGCGGTCCCACAGCGAGCGCGAGGGGAAATCCTCGTGCCCCTTCCCGCTGATCTGCCAGTAGAGCCCGGAATTGGGTTCAAGAAAGCGCTGGTCGCCGAGCGGCCGGTTGAAGAACACCTCACCGTCCGGACCGACCTCCGCCGACCCGATCATCGCGGTCAGCATGTAGCCCAGCTGGTTGTCGAAATTGCGCGTGACGAGGCCGACCAGCGAGCGGTCGAGCGCGATCCCGCCGACCAGCAGCAGCACGGTGATCCACCCTGCCGCAATCAGCATCATCCGGCGCGAGAGCGAGCCGGTATGCGGCGGCGATGTGCCTGTCTGCGCTGCCTGCGCGGGATCGGGGGGCGCGTTCACCCGCCTTTGCCCGCGCGCGCGTCAGCCCCGCCCCGGCCCGGCGGGATCGTCGAGGCTGTAGCCCAGCCCGCGGATCGTGGTGATCACGTCCGGCCCCAGCTTCTTGCGGATGCGGGTGACGAAGACCTCGATCGTGTTCGAATCGCGGTCGAAATCCTGATCGTAGATATGCTCGATCAG
>JAYRMP010000162.1:0-2729 GCA_041912655.1 Novosphingobium sp.
CCGGTTCGATGCGGGGCAGGATCAGCGTGACGACAAGGCGCGATTTGGCGGTGGCGGTGGAGACCCGCGCGGCCATCTGCTGCAGCCGCTCCAGATCGGCGAGCGCCTTGCGCGGGGCCGGATCATCCGTCGCGCGCTCGACGGACAGTCCGGAGATCCCAGACGCGCTGGCCGCGACGTCCATCATCTCCACAAGATCGGCATCCTGCACGATGGTGACTTCGATGTCGTTCAGACCGCGTTCTACCGCCATTGTCGGCACCGTCTTGCCCATCGGCGGCGATACCGACGATGGGATCGTGACCATCCGGCCGTTTTCGCCGGGCACCGGCATGGGGTGATAGCTGCATTGACCGAAGGCCCCGGCAACCTGCACCGCGATATGCACGCGCACCTTCAGCGGGCGCCCGTTGGCCGGATCGGGTGCCGCGTTGATGATGGTAAGGACGCTCTCGCCATCGGTGCGGGAGCGGAACAGGGGCCGCGCATCGACATTGATCCAGCGCCGCACACGCCCCTGTCCCGAACGAACGGTCTGCGCCAGATGGTTTGCCAGCACATTGCCGCGCAGCCCGATATGGATGTGGTCGATGGCGTCACGCGGCCCGTTGATCGTGGTCACGGTGATGGTGACCCGCGGATAATCGCTGTCGATGATGCCCGGCGCAGCGCCTTCGAGCGGGGGCAAGCGGAAGCGGATGGCGCGCGCCGCCAGCGGCGGAATGAAATCCGGTTCGGCGACGATGTCTTGCCCCACGCCGATTTCATGGCGCGCCGCGCCGTCGATGAACATCGCGTCGAGCCATTTTTCGTGCGCCAGAAAGCCATTCCTGCTTTTGGCGACCTGATCGGGCCATTCGATGAAATGCGCGATGAAGGCCGGGAAGGCACGGTAGAGTCCTGTCGCCCCCCAGGCCGGATGAGGGTGTGTGCGCAGGAACCGGTCGAGCACCATGACGCCCGGATCGATCCACCGGCTGTTGCTCTTCCCCTTGCTGCGGTCGGCATCGGTCATCGCGAAGGCGCGGAATGGCGCGAACAGCTCGAAGTCGCCGGGGGCTGTGGGGGCGGGGCCTGAGGCCGCCATGCCCACAGCGAACGGCGCCATTTGCGCCTGCGGTGCAAGCGGTGCGGAAACCTTGCGCACCGGCGCTTCCTCCTTGAACAGGAAACGCCAGAAGCTGTTGGTGATGTATGGGGCGTTGGTCTCCCAGAAGCTGTTGACGATATCGGCCGCCTTTTCGCCCTTGGCATACCGTTCCTCGGCCAGCCATTGCGGGATGCGGCGGGGAAATTCAGACATCGTCAGCGTGACATCGTAAGGGCGCAGCCCGATGTCCTTGACGAAACGGCGGGAGGCCAGGGCATAACCCTTCATAGGATCGTGACCGAGCCGCCGCAGCGCGAACTGTGCGATCGCATGGGTCGATCCCTCGGACAGCCAGGCCTCAATGCCGGTCCAGCGTGCCATGCCCGGCGCATACTGATCGATGGCATGGATCAGCTCGTGCGCCAGTGTAACACGCGGCGCCCAGGGGTGATCGGTGTTGGGTGGCTCCTGATAGGAACGCAGAATCGGCGCGGACATCATGATGTGCGTGCCTTCCGGCACTTCGCGCGCGACACCCTCGATCGCGTTCAGTTCGCGCGTTTCCGAGCCGGCAACGACCAGGGCCTCGCGGCCGCGCCGGATCAGCCCGTCGATGCCGAAATCGCTGAGCGGATCTCCGGCTCCGGGGCCGGTTCCGCCCATCAGTTCGCCGGGGAAATCGAGGTAGAATATGTGGAAGGCACCGTTGGCGTCGAGCGGCAGCATCGGCGCCCAGAGGCCGTGCATCCGGTAATATTCGGACGCTGCTGCAAGCGAGGTCATGATGGCCGTGCGCTCCGCGCCGGTCAGGGGCGAGGCGAGGGGAGGCTTGCGCTCCAGCAGAGCCCGCGCGCCTCCCCAGAACATCGCCACATCATCGTGCACGACCCAGAGCGGGCCGCCCTTGCGTTCCCAGTTCGCCTGCGCGCGGGACTGATCCCAGGTCAGTTTGCGCAGCGTGTCCCGCGCGGAGCCCTGCGCCAGAACGCGGCTGCAGGGCACCAGCGACAGGGCGCCGCCGGCCCCGGCACACAGCAACATCCGGCGGCGCGACATTTGCGGCATGGATTTCCCATTCATTGCTGCGTTTGCCACTCGCCAGTCAGTTGCCGAGAATGCGGCCGAAGAGATCCCGGACATTGCGGTCGACCGCATTGTCCACTTCATCTTCAGCGGCGCGCTGTACCGTGGCCCCGAACCGGCCAAACCCCACGCTGATGGCCGCATCGCCGCGCCGCCCGCCCGAGCTTTGCCCGCCCTTCACGCCCGAGACGCAGCAGTCGGAGCTGGATGCGGCGGGGACGGGGGACTTCAGGAAGCATTCGCCGTAGGGTGTCCGGCCCGGCTCCACGTATGTCCACGCCTGGCATTGCCGGTCGCCGTCGCACGTGGCCTTGCAGGTGCGCCAGTCGAAACCCGGCCGCTCATAATTTATGGAACGGTAGTCGTTGCCGTAGAGATCGACATTGTACATCGGCTGCCAGTCATCGGCGCGGCTGATGGCAGGCGTCTGCGGCCTGACCGCCGCTGCGCCGGCCGTACGGGCGCTTTTTGCAGACGTACTTGCGGCCGGTGCCGGCGCGGCGGCCTGTTGTCTGGCGGACGGTCCGATGTAGCGCGCCGAACTGATCGATCCGCC
>JAYRMP010000163.1:0-2696 GCA_041912655.1 Novosphingobium sp.
CGACGGCGCGGCCAATGCGCTGGCACTGCGGTTTGCGCGGATGCAATTGCATGGCTCCTCCGATGAGGCCCAGCTGCGCGGCTGGAAGATTGCCGACACTGGCGATTCCGATGGGCTGGAAGCGCGCCTATCCGCCGCGCTCGGCGCCGGGCAGATCGGGCCGTTCCTGGCTAGCCTTGCTCCGCAGCACCCGGACTACGCCGGGCTGCGCGCCGCCTATGCGGTGGAACAGGAACCGGCGAAGCGCGCGACGCTGGCCCGCAACATGGAGCGCTGGCGCTGGATGCCGCGCGACCTTGGCGGCGACTACCTGCTGGTCAATGCCGCGAGCTTTGAAGTGCGGCTGTGGCGCGGCGGCAAGCAGGCGGGGACCTGGCGGGTGATCGTCGGCAAGCCAAAGACGCCGACCCCGGTGTTCAATGCGACGGTGACCGGGGTCACGCTCAATCCCTGGTGGGACGTTCCCGCGAGCATCGTTCGCGAAAGCGTGGGGTCGCTGGTCCGGCGCAGCCCGGCGACGGCGCGGGCGCGAGGCTATGTCTGGAGCGGCGGGCATATCCGACAGCGCCCGGGGCCGGGCAACTCGCTGGGCGAAATGAAGCTGGCGATGCAGAACCCCTGGAACGTCTATCTCCACGACACGCCCAGCAAGGCGCTGTTCGACAAGGAGGTGCGAGCTTTCAGCCACGGCTGCGTGCGGGTGGGCGATGCGCTCGGCTTTGCCCAGACCCTGCTGGAAGGCGCCCGCACCCGCGCCCAGATCGACGCAAGGGTGGCGACGCGCGAGACGGAGACGGTGCCGCTGGCGAGGCCGATCCCGGTCTACATCACCTACTTCACCGCCGGCATGCGCGGCGATGGAACCTTCGGCTATTTCCCGGACGTCTATGGCCGCGACAAGGGCGTGTCTCTGGCGCCGCAGGTCAACAAGGCCTGCGGCGTTTGATCGCCAAAGTGAGTGAAGTGGTCGGGGAAAGAGGATTCGAACCTCCGGCCCCTGCCTCCCGAAGACAGTGCTCTACCAGGCTGAGCTATTCCCCGACCGTTCAAGGGTGCCTTTGAATTTCTTCAAGGGCACCCGAGGCAGGAGCGGGCCTATAAGGGGCGATTGCCGGGGTGGCAAGCGGGCAATGTGAGGTTTAACGTAGCTTCCATGCCCCGCCCAGCGATTCCCTCCGTTTCCGCGCCCTCCAGCCACTGGGAATGGCAGTATCTGGACCTGATGCGCCGCATCTGGGAAGCCGGGGACGAGCGGATCGACCGCACCGGGATCGGCACGCGATCGGTGTTCGGGGCGCAGATTCGCTTCGATCTGGCGGGCGGGGCCATGCCGCTGGTCACCACCAAGCGGGTCTACTGGAAGACCGCGACGCGCGAGTTCCTTTGGTTCCTGACCGGCGACACCAACATCCGCGCGCTGTGCGCGCAAGGCGTCGAGATCTGGACCGACTGGCCGCTGGACCGCTACCGCAAGGAAACCGGCGAGGACATTTCGCGCAGCGACTTCTCCGCGCGAATCGTTGCGGACGAAGCATTCGCGCAGCAGTGGGGCAATCTCGGCCCGGTCTATGGCAAGCAATGGGTCGACTGGCCGGTCTATCAGCCGGCGGGGGAAGGGCTGTTCCGCCTTGCCCCGCGCGGCATCAACCAGGTCGCCGAAGTAGTGGACAGCCTGCGCAGCAAACCCGGCAGCCGCCGCCACATCGTGGAAGGCTGGAACGTGGCCGAGGTGCCGCAGATGGCCCTGCCGCCGTGCCACAAGACCTACCAGTTCCATGTCGCGGACGGGCGGCTGTCGTGCCTGCTCTACCAGCGCAGCTGCGATGTCGCGCTGGGCCTGCCGTTCAACCTGTGGGGCGCGGCGCTGTTCACCCGGATGCTGGCCCAGCAGTGCGATCTGGAGCCGGGCGAGCTGGTGTGGATGGGGGGCGATACGCACCTCTACCTCAACCACGCGGACCTGGTTGAAGCGCAGTTGGCGCGCGAGCCGCAGGGCACGCCCAGCATGGCGATCCTGCGCCGCCCGGACAGCGTGTTCGACTACCGGATCGAGGACTTCGAAGTGCGGGACTATGCCCCCCAGGCGCCGATCAGCGCGCCGGTGGCTGTGTGACACCCCGATCGTCATTGCGAGCGGCCGCAGGCCGCGCGGCAATCCAGGGCGGTGCGCGACTCTGGATTGCCGCGGGGCTTCGCCCCTTGCAATGACGAAGCGGCGGGAAGGGGTGTGATTGACTCGGAAAGGCGTTTGAAATAAAATAACGCGCATCGATAATTTGCTTCCAGAGGCGCATGGTGCGCCGGCGAAGCGGGAGAGCGCATGATGGCCGACCGGCCCGCCAGTTCCCACGGCAATCGCGGCAACCTGCCGCCGCTGTCGCTGCACGTTCCCGAACCGCCCTATCGCCCCGGCGATCCGGTCGATTACTCCTGGCTCGACATTCCGTCCGCAGGCGCTGCGCCGCGTCCGGACGAGGCCTGCGAGGCGGCGGAAACCCACCCCTTGTGCCACGGCCTGATCCGCGTGCTGGACGAGGACCACCGCGCCGTCGGGCCGTGGGATCCCCGGCTCGATCCCGACACGCTGCGGCGGATGCTGCGGGTGATGGCGCTGACCCGCGCCTTCGATGATCGGATGTATCGCGGCCAGCGGCAGGGCAAGACCAGCTTCTACATGAAGTGCACCGGCGAGGAGG
>JAYRMP010000164.1:0-2522 GCA_041912655.1 Novosphingobium sp.
CTTCGTCGACATAGGTGCCGACCGTCGAGGTCGCGGAAAGGTTGATCGTGTTGAAGCCGATCCCGCGCAGGGTGTAGGTCGGCACGCCCTGGTAGCTTTGCGAGACGGTGAAGCTGGGGGCCACCGCGGTCAGATCGCGCACGTCGGTAACGCGCAGCGCTTCCAGCGTGTCGCCGTCGACCGCCTGGACCGCCATGCCGACGTCGTTGAGCGATTCCGCGCGGCGCTGCGCGGTGACGATGATTTCGCCATCGTTGGCATTGGCTGCGGTGTCCGCAGCCTGCCCGGCTGCGAATGCCGGAGTGGCCAGCACGATGCCGGCAGCGCTGCCCAGCAGCATGACGGTGCGAATTGCCTTCATCTCTCCATCCTCCCAAAAGGCTTGTTGCAGAGCCCGTCTTCGTGCGAGCCTTGCAGCAAGAGTAGCGTGGTGAAGGAAACAGTCCGGGCCGCGCGCGGACAAGCTGTCATCCGTGGCAGGTAAAAGGGTGGGACGGGCGAGGTGAGCGACAACAGGGCAGAATGCTGGGCGGAGATTCCGGCGATGGTCGCCGCCGTGCAGGCCGCGGGCGAGGAAGTGGGCCTGCCCTACATCGCCGCTCAGGCCGATCTTGGCGATCCCGAGCCGATGGGGGACGAGGCTGGCCGTCCCTATGCCGAAACAACCTTCCGCTGGATCGATCCCGATCATGCCTACTGGCGCGACCGGCGCCTCGCGCTGCACGTGTCGTTCCTCACCGCCGCGCGGCTGGTGGCCGATCCGTTCTATTATACCGAAGGGCGGCTTGGGACCTGGCGCCACACCGCGTTGCTGGACGGGATCGATTGCCGGCCCGAGCTGCTCTCGCCCAACCTCGGCGATGCGATCATCACCCCGGTCCACCAGCCGCGCGGGCTGGTCGGCGCGATTGTCTGGTGTTCGAAGGAGAAGATCGGGATCGAGCAGGTGTTCGAAGCGCAGGCCGCGCGGCTCCAGGCCCTCGCGCTGCGCCTGATCGCGGCGCACAACGAGGCGCGGGGGCGCCCGCGCCACGCCGCCGTGCCGCAGACCCTGACCCGGCGCGAAGTGCAGTGCCTGCGCTGGGCGGCGGCGGGCAAGACCGATGCGGAAATCGGCATCATCCTCGATCTCTCGGTCTCCACCGTGCGCTTCCACCTGCGCAACGCGGCTGGCAAGCTGGGGGCGACGGGGCGCGCGCAGTCGATCCAGCTGGCCGCGGGCCTCGGCTATGTCGGCGCGGGGGCGGCCTGATGAAAACGACAGCTTTTCGCGGCCCCCTTGCTGCGGCAGGACAGGGGGCATGGACATGCTGAACGACACCGCGCTTGCCAAATTCCGCGCCGAAGTGCGCGACTTTCTCGACCGCAACCTGACGCCGGAACTGCGCGAGGGCGCGGCGCGGGCGACCAGCGTGTTCGTCGATCCTTCGGTGACACTGCCGTGGCAGGCGATACTTCACGCGCGCGGCTGGGCCGCGCCGGACTGGCCCGCCGAGCATGGCGGTCCCGGCTGGGACGACATGCAGCGCTACATCTTCGCCGCCGAATGTGCGCGCGCGGGCACGCCCAGCCTCGCCCCGATGGGGCTGAAGATGGTCGCCCCCGTCATCATGCATTACGGCACGCCGGAGCAGAAGGCGCACTACCTGCCGCGCATCCTGTCGGGCGAGGATTACTGGTGCCAGGGCTTCTCTGAACCGGGTGCAGGTTCGGACCTTGCCTCGCTGCAGCTGCGCGCGGTGCGTGACGGCGACGATTACGTGCTCAATGGCTCGAAGATCTGGACCACCCACGCCCATTTCGCGAACCGCATGTTCTGCCTGGTGCGCACTTCCAGCGAGGGCAAGCCGCAGGCCGGGATCAGCTTCCTGCTGCTCGACATGAACAGCCCCGGCATCACCGTGAAGCCGATCCGCACGCTGGGCGGCGATCACGAATTCAACCAGGTGTTCTTCGATGACGTGCGCGTGCCGCAGGCGAACCGGCTGGGCGCGGAGAACGAGGGCTGGTCGGTCGCCAAGCATCTGCTGACCTTCGAGCGCGGCGGCAAGTATGCCCCGCCGCTGATCGAGAAGCTGGCCAGGCTGCGCAAAAGCGAAGGGCTGGACCCGGTGCTGAACGCGCGCCTGATCCGCGAGGCGGTCAGCCTGCGCGCGCTGCAGGCGCTGGAAATGAAGGCGATGCGCGGCGCGGGTGGCAGCCCGGCGCTTTATGCCTCGGTGCTGAAAGTGCTGGGGACCGAAGCAATGCAGCGGCTCGACGTGCTGGCCTGCGAGATCGAGGGGCCGGAAGGCTGGGCCAAGCCCGATGGCCAGACGCCCGCCGATCTCGCCGTGGCGGTGCCGCGCTACCTCAACGACCGCGCGGCCAGCATCTATGCGGGGTCGAACGAAATCCAGCGCGACCTCATTTCCCGGCTGGTGCTGGGGTAGCCGGGATCATCCCCACCTCCGTGCGGGGGGGGGGGGGGGGGGCACCCCGGGGCCGAAACCGGGGGGGGCCAACACCCCCCCCAACCCCCG
>JAYRMP010000165.1:0-2515 GCA_041912655.1 Novosphingobium sp.
CGGGCCGGTGGTGCAAGGACAGGCCGGACGGCCTGTCCGCACCTTCGTGAGGCGGAGAAATCTCCCCTTACCCCTTGAACCCCTGCGCAATGACGTACCACTCCGACGAATCCTTGCGGCTCGCGGGGGGCTTGGCGTGCTTCACCGTCGCGAAGTGCTGCTTGAGCAGGGCGAGCAGATCGGTGTCCGTCCCGCCCGCCAGCACCTTGGCGACGAAGTTGCCGCCGGGGGCAAGGTTTTCGATCGCGAAGTGGGCTGCCGTTTCGACCAGCCCCATGGTTCGCAGGTGGTCGGTCTGCTTGTGGCCCACGGTGTTGGCCGCCATGTCGGATATGACCAGGTCCGGCGGGCCGTCCAGCGCCGTGGCGAGCGCCCCAGGCGCCTCGTCGGCCATGAAGTCCATCTGGAAGATGGTCACGCCCTCGATCGGTTCCGTCGGCAGCAGGTCGATGCCGACCACGGCCGCCCTGGGCGCGCGCTTGCGCACCACCTGACTCCAGCCGCCCGGCGCGATGCCGAGGTCGACCACGCGGCGCGCGCTCTTCAGCAGGCCGTACTTGTCGTCCAGCTCCAGCAGCTTGAAGGCGGCACGGCTGCGCCAGCCCTGGGCCTTGGCCTGCTTGACGTAGGGGTCCGCCAACTGGCGCGATAGCCAGCGCGCCGAGCTGGCGCTGCGCTTGCGGGCTGTCTTCAGCCGCTCGCTGGGCTTGCCTGCTCCCCTCATGCCTCGTTCCTCCGGGCGCGGCGCAGAGCCGCGCGGCTGCGTTCGCCCTCGCCGCCAGCGGTGATCAGCCCGCGCAGGATGCCTTCGCGAATCCCCCGGTCGGCCACGCCCAGTCGGTCTGCCGGCCAGAGATCGAGAATCGTCTCGAGGATCGCGCAGCCTGCCACCACCAGATCGGAGCGCTCCTTGCCGATGCAGGGCTGAGCGCGCCGCTCGTGCAGCGCCATGGCCGCGATCCGCTGCGACAGGCCGCGCATCGCCTGCGCGGGCACGATCAGCCCATCGACCGAGCGCCGGTCGTACTGGGGCAGCTCAAGGTGGAGGCTGGCAAGCGTGGTTACAGTACCGCTGGTGCCCAGCAGGCGCAGCGGCGTGACCGGCGGGTGATCGGCCAGGTGCTGCCCGATCCGCTCGGCAAAGCCGCTCAGGCTGTCGCGGACGATGGCACGCATCCGGGCATAGCGCTCGTCGCGTCCGGCCGCGTCGGCAGGCTCCTCGCCGCAGGTTTCGGTCAGCGAGACCACGCCCCAGGGCACGCTCTGCCAGTCATGGATGCGCGGCACTTCGCCGCCTTCGCAATCGACCAGCACCAGCTCGGTCGATCCGCCGCCGATGTCGAAGATCATCGCCGGACCTTCGCCCTGTTCGAGCAGCAGGTGGCAGCCCAGCACCGCCAGGCGCGCCTCTTCCTTGGCGGAAATGATGTCGAGCGCGATGCCGGTTTCGGCCTTCACCCGGGCGATGAATTCCGGGCCGTTTTCCGCCCGGCGGCAGGCCTCGGTCGCGACCGAGCGGGCCAGGTGGACGTTGCGCCGCTTCAGTTTGTCGGCGCAGATCTTCAGTGCCGCCACCGCGCGGTCCATCGCCGCCTCGCTCAGCCGGCCGTTCTGGGCCAGGCCTTCACCCAGCCGCACAACGCGGCTGAAGGCGTCGATCACCACGAAATGATCGCCCGATGGGCGTGCGATCAGCAACCTGCAGTTGTTGGTGCCAAGGTCGATCGCGGCAAATGCCTGCCGGTGAAACGGGTGAAAGGGGTGTTGCTGCCGGGATTCGGGGCCGCTTTCGACCGGCCGAGGCGATCCTGCCGCGTCATTGCGCGGGGCAGGGTCCTTCGATCGGCCACCGGGCCGGCGCGTTGGAGCAGGGAGACTCGCTGAATCGGCTGCACTTCCATGCGCATCCGTCTGCAACGCGAAACCTTTGCCTGCCTCCTTGCGCATCGCCGGCGGAGATTTTTCCGCCATTTGAACTGCACTCTTTATCGTTTTCCCGCCGGACTTGGCGAGTACCTGAAAGCAGGAATACCCGCTGCGCGCCTTTGCGGCAAGTGCAGTGCTTTCCACCGCTTGACGCGAGGCGCAGGCCGCCCTAGAGGCACCCGCCTGTTGCCCCGTCGTCTAAAGGTAAGACTACGGACTCTGACTCCGTCAATCGAGGTTCGAATCCTCGCGGGGCATCCAGACCTTCCTCCATCGCAAGACCCTCTTGCCAGCCGGCCCGGCGCGGTCCTAAACGGCTGCGACCGGGGCAAAGCAACCTCCCGGACAGGCTACGGCTCGCGCCATGCCCAAGCGTTGCCTGCATGATCCGCGCTGCAGCGGATCACAGGACGTGAGGACCCAAGTGAGCGAGACCACCCGAATTCCCACTTTCCGCGAACTGGTGCGCGTCTGCGCGCGGATCGGCTGCCTCAGTTTCGGCGGGCCGGCGGGACAGATCGCGCTGATGCACCAGGAACTGGTGGAGGAACGCCGCTGGATCACTGAGGAGCAGTACCTCCATGCCTTG
>JAYRMP010000166.1:0-2421 GCA_041912655.1 Novosphingobium sp.
GAGACACCGTGCGCGCGTGTCTCGACTGCGCTCGACACGAACGGAGGGTGGATCAGGTTTCGATGGTTTCGACGGTCACGCGGTCGTTGGTGAAGACGCAGACCTCCGCAGCGACGGCCATCGCCTTGCGCGCGATCTTTTCCGGATCGGTCTCGTAATCCACCAGCGCCTTGGCGGCGGAAAGCGCATAATTGCCTCCCGAACCGATCGCTGCGATGCCGTGTTCGGGCTCGAGCACGTCACCATTGCCGGTCAGGATCAGCAGCACGTCCTTGTCGGCGACGATCATCAGCGCTTCAAGGTTGCGCAGGTACTTGTCGGTGCGCCAGTCCTTGGCGAGTTCCACCGCCGCGCGCATCAGCTGGCCGCGGTGCGCCTCAAGCTTCTTCTCGAGCCGTTCGAACAGGGTGAAGGCATCGGCGGTGGCTCCGGCAAAGCCTGCGATCACGCTGCCATCGCCGATCCGCCGCACCTTGCGCGCGTTCGGCTTCATCACCGTGTTGCCCATGGAGACCTGGCCATCGCCGGCGATGACGGTCTTGCCGTTCGCTTTCACGCCGATGATGGTGGTGCCGTGCCACGGGATCATGCCGTGGCTGTCAGAAGAACTGGTCATGCGCGTGATATATGTCTGATCCCGCGCGCTTCAACCTAACTTCCGTTCGGACCGGGACCGCCGGGTCCAGCGCTGCCCATGCCGGGCGCGCCAACCGTGCCGATGTTGCCGAACAGGTCTTCGAGGAAGGTCCTTTCGCGGCCCAGCGTCGGGGTCTTGTCGCCATCGGGATTGAGCCGGACGACGCGTTCCATGCCCGAGCGCGAGACCGCGCTGACATTGCCGGCGTCGTCAAAGGCAACGCGGACCAGCAGCTGGTCTTCGGCGCGGGGCCGGGTGAAGGCGCGCTGCTTGGTGTTCTGGGACACGTAGTACCAGTCCTTGCGGCCGAATTCGGAAACGAAGGTCGGGCGGCCCAGCGTGCGCTCCACCGAAGCGCGGTTGTCCACGCCCGGAGTGACCGAATCGAGCAGCGCCTGATCGACGATGTAGCCGCGGTGGTCGCGGATCGAGGAGCAGCCGCCAAGGCCTGCCGCCAGCAATGCTCCGATCGCCGCCGCGCGCAGAATTCGTGCCTTTACCTGCATTATGCCTTCGCTCCACCAGTCGGGCGGGCATTGCCCCGCCGCGCCGCGTCATCTATCGGATCAGGCCTTAAAGCGCCTTGGCCCGCCGCGCAATGCCGCTTGGCCGTGCGCCGTTTAATCGCCGCTGAATGAAGGACCTCTGCCCATGGGCCTGATCGCCCGCCTGTTTGGCCGCAAGGAAGATGACCACGCCGCCGTGCGTCCGCTGTGGGCCGAGGCAGTGCGGATCGCCCGCACTCCCGAATGGTACGCCCGCGGCGGGATCGCCGACACGATCCCCGGGCGGTTCGATGCGCTGTCGCTGGTGATGGCGCTGATCCTGCTGCGGATGGAGCGGAGCGCGGCGCTGAAGGCGGAACCCGCGCGGCTGACCGAGCTGTTCGTCACCGAAATGGACGGCACCCTGCGCCAGCAGGGGGTGGGCGACCTGGTGGTGGGCAAGCGCGTGGGCAAGCTGATGAGCGCGCTGGGCGGTCGGATCGAGGCCTACCGCGCAGGCCTGGCCGCCGCCGACAGCGCGTTGCTGGAAGACGCGCTGCGCCGCAACGTCACCTTGACCGAGCAGGGCGATGCCACCTGGCTTGCCGGCGAAGTCCGCCGCCTCGCCGCTGCTCTGGCGCAGACCGACGATGCCGCCCTGCTTGCCGGAAGGATCGCCTGATGAGCGAATTTGCCCGCCTGTTCGATATCCGCAGTCTGCCCGCCGAAGCGGTCCAGCTGGAAGCGAGCGCCGAGGAATGCGCGGCGCTGGCCCGGCGCTTCGATATCGTCGCAATCCATGCGTTCACGGCGACGGTCGATCTGGAAAAGGATGGCTCGGCTGTGGACGCCAAGGGCCGATTTGCCGCCCGGCTGGTGCAGAGCTGCGCGGTCTCGGGCGAAGACCTGGAGGTCACGCTGGACGAGCCGGTGGCCCTGCGCTTCGTGCCGCCTGCCGCCCCGCACCGTCCGGACGAGGAAGTGGAACTGGAAGCCGAGGACTGCGACGAGATCGAGTTCGAAGGCACCCAGTTCGATCTTGGCGAGGCCCTGGCGCAGAGCCTGGCGCTCGCGATCGATCCGTTCCTGACCGGGCCGGGCGCCGAGGAAGCGCGGCGAAAGGCGGGGATCGTCGATGAAGCGGCGAGCGGGCCGTTCGCGGCGCTCAAGGGCCTGAAGCTCGATCCGCCGGCGAGCTGAAGCGCCAGTCCTTTGACGCCAGCGGTCCCGGGGCCAGTCCGGGGCGACGGCACGCCCCCCCCGCGGGCCCGGCGTGGTGCCGGGCCCCAGGCCGCACCC
>JAYRMP010000167.1:0-2398 GCA_041912655.1 Novosphingobium sp.
ACATCTTGGGCTGCGGGAACGATCGCTTCGGCGTCGATGGCTTCCGCATTGACACCGCGCGCCATGTGAACCCGGAATTCTGGCAGGCCTTTGTCCCGGCCATGCTCGCCCGCGCCAAGGCGAGGGGCATCCCGAACTTCCACATCTTCGGCGAGGTCGCCGATCCCGAGGTGGCGGCGCTCGCCCAGCATACCCGCGTCGACAAGTTCCCGGCGGTGCTCGACTTCGCCTTCAACCAGGCGGTGATCGACGTTGCCGGCGGCAAGGGTACGGACCGCCTCGCCAAGGTCTTCGCGGCGGATGTTCTGTACGAGGGCGGCGAGAAGACCGCGCATCGCTTGCCTACGTTCGTCAGCAACCATGACGCCGGCCGCGCTGCGACGTTCATCAGGCAGGCAAATCCGAAGATCGGTCAGGCCGAACTGCTCCAGCGCGTGCAGCTCGCCCAGGCGATGCTGCTGCTGCTGCGCGGCGTGCCGACCATCTATTCGGGTGACGAGCAGGGCTTCGTCAGCGACGGCAACGACCAGGATGCCCGCGAGGACATGTTCGGCAGCAAGGTCGCCAGCTACAACGACAACAAGCTGCTCGGCACCGATGCGACCACCGCGACGCCCAGCTTCAACGCCGGCCACCCGCTATTCCGCGAGATCGCCACGCTCGCCCGGCTGCGCACCAGCCACCCCGCGCTCACCCGCGGCCGCCAGATCACCCGCTTCGCCAGCGACAAGCCCGGCCTGTTCGCCGTCTCGCGCTTCGATCCGAAGACCGGCGCGGAGACCGTGATCGCCTTCAACACGAGCCCCGAGCCCTGGACGGGCAACGTCCAGGTCGAAACCGGCTCCACCGCCTTCCGCACCCTGGCAGGCGCCTGCCCCGCGAGCGCCGCTGCTCCCGGCAGCCTCACCCTTTCCCTTCCCGCGTTCGGCTATGCCGTCTGCGCGGCCGGAGCCTCCAAGTGAACCTGATGTCGATGCACGCCCTTTCCACCGAAACCCGGCCCTGGTGGCGCGGCGCGGTGATCTACCAGATCTACCCGCGCAGCTTCGCGGACTCGAACGGCGACGGCGTCGGCGACCTGCCCGGCATCACCGCGCGGCTCGACCATGTCGCGGCGCTGGGGGTAGATGCCGTGTGGATTTCGCCCTTCTTCACGTCACCGATGCGGGACTTCGGCTATGACATCGCCGATTTCTGCGACGTCGATCCCGTGTTCGGCACGCTGGCGGATTTCGACGCGCTGGTCGCCCGCGCCCATGCGCTCGGCCTCAAGGTGCTGATCGACCAGGTCTATTCGCACAGTTCGGACCAGCACCCCTGGTTCCAGGAGAGCCGCACCAGCCGCACCAATCCGAAGGCCGACTGGTATGTCTGGGCCGATGCCAAGCCCGACGGCAGCCCACCCAACAACTGGCAGTCGGTATTCGGCGGCCCGGCCTGGACCTGGGACGCGCGGCGCGGCCAGTACTATCTCCATAATTTCCTGCGCGAGCAGCCCGACCTGAACTTCCACAATCCGGAGGTGCAGGCCGCCACCCTCGCCACCGCGAAATTCTGGCTCGATCGCGGTGTCGACGGCTTCCGGCTGGATGCGATCAACTTCACGATGCACGATCCGGAATTGCGCGATAACCCACCCGCCCCGGACACAGGGCTCCCACGCACCCGCCCGTTCGACTTCCAGCAGCACATCTTCAACCAGAGCCATGCCGACATTCCGCTGTTGCTCGAGAAGCTGCGCGCGCTGGCCGACCGGTATCCCGGCCGCTTCACCGTCGCCGAAGTCGGCGGGCCTGCACCCGAGGCGGAGATGCACCTGTTCACCGCCGGGAGCACGCGGCTGAACAGCGCCTATGGCTTCAACTTCCTCTACGCTGATCGCCTGACGCCGGCGCTGGTCCGCGATGCTGTCGCGGAGTGGCCCGAAGCACCGGGCGTGGGCTGGCCGAGCTGGGCGTTCGAGAACCACGACGCCCCGCGCGCGATCTCGCGCTGGGTTGCGCCCGAGCACCGTGCCGCCTTCGCCGCGCTCAAGATGCTGCTGCTGCTCAGCCTTCGCGGCAATGCGATCCTCTATTATGGCGAGGAACTGGGGCTCACCCAGGTCGAGATCGGCTTCGAGGACCTGCAGGACCCCGAGGCGATCGCCAACTGGCCACTCACGCTCAGCCGCGACGGCGCGCGGACGCCGATGCCGTGGGTAGCGGACGCACCCAATGCCGGCTTCTCGATTGCCCGCCCCTGGCTGCCGCTGGGTCCGGATCATCTCGGCCGCGCGGTGGACGTGCAGGACGCGGACCCCGCGTCGTTGCTCCGCCTCACCCGCCGGCTGATCGCGCTGCGCAAGCAGCACCCGGCGCTGGTGGAAGGCGCAATGACGGTGCTGCATGCCGACGAC
>JAYRMP010000168.1:0-2231 GCA_041912655.1 Novosphingobium sp.
CGAGGCGCACCGCCTGGGGCACGTTGGTCGGGCCCGGAATGAAGAGGCCGCGAGTTCCTGGCATTCGTTTTCTCCCATGTGTCTTGTTGTGTTGAGTTCACCATGGGCGGGTGGGTGCATTTTGCAAACACCCGGAAAACCAGCCCTTTGGCATCCATTGAGGTGGGCGTTTTCCTACCTGTAAGAGCTGTAAATTTCGCTTGTCAGCCCAGTGTCCTACCCGATAGGGTAGGTTCATGACAGAAATCCGCAGCGTGATCGTCGCCGACCCGAACACCATCATGCTCCAGGCCCTGTCGGACCTGTTCGAGCGCGACCGGCGCTTCACCCTGGTGGCGACCTCGAAGACCGCCGAGGGCTTCCTCGAATCATGCCTGCGCGTGCCGGTCGACATCGGCATCGTCGACTGGACCATCCCGCAGCTCGGGGCGGAGCGCCTGCTCGGCATCCTGCGCGACCGGCCGGATGCGCCGCGGGTCATCGTCTATTCCGGATCGGGCGACCCGGATGTGCCGCGCCGCGCCATGGCGGCGGGGGCCGCGGCCTTCCTCACCCGCGACGCTCCGGAACAGCAGCTGCTCGACGTCGCCGCCACGGTGGCGGCGGGCCGCATGGTGTTTCCCTACATGGACGTGCGCGGCCTGAAGCGCGACCCGCGCGACAGCCTCACCGAGCGCGAGAAGACCTTGCTGGCCGCGCTCGCCAAGGGCCGCACCAACACCGAGCTCGCCGCCGAGCTCGACATCTCGATCAACACGGTGAAGTTCCACCTGCGGAACCTCTACGAGAAGCTCGGCCTCAACAACCGCTCGCAGGCCATCGCATTCTACTACGCCAACGCTGTCTAACTGCGGCCCGTCCGGGGGATGATCTGGGCCGGACGCCGACCCGGACAGCAGCATCGGGGCCCGGACTCAGCCCCGGACTCTCCGCTTCAGGAAAGGACAGACCCCGGACTCTTCCACATCAGGTTTTAGTTCGCTCCCGATCGGGGCGGACCCCCCTCGACCGCCGCTAAAGACCCTTGTCTTCCATCCACTGGTCGAGCTTCTGCATCTCGGCGTCGCCGAAATCCTGCGGCTGGATCAGTGCCCGCCAGCCAGCAGCATAGTCGCGCGCCGCATAGACGTGACCGCGCCCCTTGGGCACCGTCGTCGCCGTCATCATGTCGAAGGCCAGCTGGATAAAGCTGATACCGGGATACCAGGTGAGCGCTGGGGAGACGCCAGCCCCGCGCGGCGGCTTCATCCAGTCCGGTTCCCGACGCCACATGCCGGTCTCGAAGAAAGTGATGGCGTCCGAGGGATATTGCAGCCAGGCGATCTTCACCGGCCCCCAACCAGGTGCAACGAGCTGGGTCTTGTCGCCCGCATTGAAGAAGCGGAACACGGCGGGCGTGCGCGCCTGCGGCAGCCAGGCGGGGGAGTCCTTCAGGCGTGTGGCCGTCACCTGGTTCCAGGTTCTGCTGGCAAACGGCGGTCCCACCCACAGCGCCCCCTCGAAGGGATCGCCCAGCAGCGCATAGGCGTCGGTGGCGAGATCGGAATTGAGCGAACCCAGGGACAGGCCGAAGAGGAACAGGCGCGGCCGCTGGTCTCTCGGCAGCGTGCGCCAATAGCCATAAACGGTGTCGAACACCTTTCCCGCCGTCTCCTCCCCGTATTCAGGATCGACGAACAGCGTGAGCCAGCTGGGAAGGTAGGAGTATTGTACCGATACCGAGGCGACATCGCCGCCGCTCATGACTTCGAGCGGGATCATCGAGGCCGGGTCCACCCAGCCCGTGCCGGTGGGCGTCGCGATGACCAGCAGCTTGCGGCTGAAGGCGCCGGTGCGCTTCAGTTCGGCGAGCGCCAAGTCGGCGCGCTCCTGCGGGGTCTCGGCCGAATTGAGCCCGACGTAGATCTGCAGTGGGTTCTTCGCCTCATGCCCGGTGATGGCGGCGATCTCCGCCGCGGTGGGCTGCGACAGGACGCGCAGGCGGCCCTGGCGGCCAAGGTCATCCCACTGGACCAGCGAGACTGGGCTTCCGGCCTTCATCGGGTCTGTCGGCTGGGCCTCCTCCGGCGGAATCAGCGCGTCGACACGGCGATAGGAGGAATCGAGTCCGCGCAGCATGGCATCGAGCAAGACGCCGTTGCCGATGGACCAGAAGATCCACGCGGCAAGAACGATCGCAATGAGCACGGCGACGCGTGGCGGCAGAACACGGCGCAGCGGCGCATGAAGTG
>JAYRMP010000169.1:0-2154 GCA_041912655.1 Novosphingobium sp.
TAAACCGCCCCTGGATTGCTTCGCTTCGCTCGCAATGACGAGGTGAGGAACGGATAATGGCGAAATACACCTTCAACCTCCCCGACATCGGCGAAGGCATTGCCGAGGCCGAAATCGTCGCCTGGCACGTCAAGGTGGGCGACCGGGTCGAGGAAGACGACAAGATCGCCGACGTCATGACCGACAAGGCCACGGTCGAGATGGAAAGCCCGGTGTCGGGCGTGGTCGTCTCGGTCGCCGGGGCCGAGGGGGACATGCTCGCCATCGGCGCGCCGCTGGTGGTGATCGAGACGGACGGGGAAGGGGGGGCGGAAGAAGCCGCTGCGTCGGCGCCGACACCCGCACCTGCTCCCGAATCCCAAACGCCGCCTCCGTTCGTGTCGAGCGCAGTCGAGACACCTGAAGCCGCGCCTGCTCCCGCCAAGGCTGAACCAGCGCCAGAACCCCGTGTCTCGACAAAGCTCGACACGAACGGGGGAGAGGGCGGCAAGGGTCACCACGCCAAGGTCCTCGCCAGCCCTGCCGTGCGTGCCCGCGCGGCCGAACTCGGGATTGACCTGGGCGAAGTGAAGCCCGCCGAGGATGGCCGGGTGCGCCACGCCGATCTCGACGCGTTCCTTGCCTACAACGCGGGCGGGGGCTTCCGCGCTGCGGGTACGCGCCGCGCCGACGAGGACGTGCGGGTGATCGGCTTGCGCCGCCGGATTGCCGAGAACATGGCCGCGTCCAAGCGCCACATCCCGCATTTCTCCTATGTCGAGGAATGCGACGCGACTGCGCTGGAGGCGATGCGGGCCCAGCTTAATGAAGCGCGCGGGAACCGCCCCAAGCTGACCATGCTGCCGCTGCTGATCACCGCGATGTGCAAGGCGCTGGCCCAATTCCCGATGCTCAACGCCCGTTATGACGACGAGGCGGGGGTGGTCCACCGCTCGGGCGGGGTGCACCTTGGCATGGCGACCCAGACCCCGGGCGGGCTGATGGTGCCGGTGATCCGCAATGCGCAGGACAAGAACCTGTGGCAGCTGGCTTCCGAAATCGTCCGGCTGGCCGAGGCCGCGCGCACCGGCACGGCGAAGAGCGAGGAACTGTCCGGCTCCACCATCACGCTCACTTCGCTGGGCGCGCTGGGCGGGGTGGCGCACACGCCGGTGATCAACCGGCCCGAAGTGGCGATTCTCGGCCCGAACCGGATCGTCGAGCGGCCGATGTTCGTGCCCGATGGCTTGGGCGGCGAGCGCATCGAGAAGCGCAAGCTGATGAACCTGTCGATCAGCTGCGACCACCGCGTGGTCGATGGTCACGACGCGGCGAGCTTCGTCCAGGCGGTGAAGCGGCTGATCGAAACGCCGGTGCTGCTGCTGGCGGATTGAGACACGCCCACAAATCTTCGTTCCTCCGGACTTGATCCGGGGACCAGCTATGCGGCGGACGCGGCGCTGATGGTCAAGCTGGACCCCGGATCAAGTCCGGGGTGACGAGCTGGTGTGTGTCCGGTTTCGTTCGAAACTCAGCGCACGATCGCGCTGTAGGCGATCCGGCCCTGGCCCTGTGCGGCGATTGCGGGCGCGACGCGCCAGCGGACGTGGGTGACGTCCTCGGGCGAGGCCATGCGGCTGCCGACGCGCAGTGCGTCGAGCTTGCCCCAGGTCTTGCCGCCGTCGATCGAGACTTCCTCGTCGCCGTTGGCGCTGCCCTGGTAATAGACGCTGCGCGGCAGTGGGTTGGTTACCGTGAAGCCGCCCTGGCCGCCCATGCGGTACCAGCTGACGACATAGACCAGCCGGTCGCCCCGGCTGAACCGTGCGGCGGGTTCGAGCATCCGGCCCGAGCGCGGGCTGGTCTTTTCGATGAAAACCGCACTGTCGAGCGCGACAGCGGGATTGGCCTTCGCCGCGATCGGTGCGGCAAGAGCAAGGCAGCTGGCAAGCAGCGCTGAGTTGCGAAGCATGGTCACTTGGTTAAGCCCCCTGACGTCCATCGACGGACATGCAGGGCGACTTCTAGGAAACGGGGGCAAAGGAATGGTTAACGCGACCCTTGCGTGCCGCTGCATCCCATCGTCGTCCCGGACCTGATCCGGGACCGCTGGCGGACCAGCGCCTGCCGGCCAGCGGTCCCGGGTCAAGCCCGGGACGACGATTGTGGGCGAGT
>JAYRMP010000170.1:0-2085 GCA_041912655.1 Novosphingobium sp.
GCTGACGTGGTCAAGGTCGAACCGCCGGGCGCGGGCGATCCGATGCGCCAGTGGGGCAACGGCGAGCACAAGGTGTGGTTCGACGTGATCGGCCGCAACAAGCGCTCGGTCACGGCCAACCTACGGGTGCCGGAGGGGCAGGATCTCGTCCGCCGCCTGCTGGCGGACGCCGACATCATGATCGAGAATTTCAAACCCGGCACGGTCGAGAAGTGGGGGCTGGGCCCGGATGCGCTCCACGCGATCAACCCGCGCCTGATCGTGGTCCGGATGTCCGGATACGGCCAGACCGGCCCCTACTCCACCCGCGCCGGATTCGGTGGGATCGGCGAGGCGATGGGCGGCTGGCGCGCGATCGTTGGCGATCCCGACCGCCCGCCGAGCCGCATGGGCGTCTCCATCGGCGACACGCTCTGCGCGACCTACGGCTGCATGGGCGCGCTCGCGGCGCTGCGCGCGCGGGAGATTTCGGGCAAGGGCCAGGTGGTCGATTCCGCGCTCTACGAATCGGTGCTGCAGGTGATGGAAAGCCTGGTGCCAGAATACGACGTGTCGGGCATCGTCCGGCAGCGTTCGGGCTCGA
The DNA here is from genome assembly GCA_041912655.1 of Novosphingobium sp. GTDB lineage: Bacteria > Pseudomonadota > Alphaproteobacteria > Sphingomonadales > Sphingomonadaceae > Novosphingobium. The sequence continues at coordinate 584 of JAYRMP010000170.1, forward strand.
TCCTGCCCGGCATCGCGCCCTCCAACGTCTATCGCTGCAGCGACGGCGAATACATGATCGGCGGCAATGGCGACGCGATCTTCGCGCGCCTGGCCGAGGCGATGGGCCAGCCCGAGCTGGCAAGCGACCCGCGCTATGCCACCCATGTCGCGCGGGGTACCAACCAGACCGAGCTCGATAATCTGATCAACGCCTGGACCTCGACCCTGACAGTCGATCAGCTCGAGGCGCTGATGATCGAGCATTCGGTGCCCGCCGGGCGGATCTACACCGGCAAGGAAATGCTGGCCGATCCGCACTTCGCCGCGCGCGAGGCGATCGTCGCGGTGCCGCACGCGGTGCACGGGCAAGTGCGGATGCAGGCGCCCGTGCCCAAGCTGTCGGACACGCCCTCGTCGATCCGCCGTCCGGCCTCGCGATTCCCGGGCGAGCACAACGCGGAAGTCTATGGCGAGCGGCTGGGGCTGGACGCCGCCGAACTGGAGCGCCTGAAGGCAGCCGGGATCGTCTGAAACGCGCCTGGCTTTGACAGCCGGGCGCGAGACGGGCAGATAGGCGCGAATGACTGAAGAAGAACGCGAAAAGCGGCTGCACCGGCGCCGCTTCTACAAGGCCGAACAGGAAGCCGGTTTTGTCGAGGCGCACGACACCTCAACTCCCCAGACCCGCAGCCCCGCCTACAAGCTGGCTTTCCGCGACACGGATTTCCTGCTGCGCGAGGAACTGCGCCCGGTCCGCTTCCAGCTGGAACTGCTGAAGTGCGAGATGCTGCTGGACGAGGCCAAGATCGGCTCGACGCTGGTCTGCTATGGCTCGGCTCGCATCCCCTCACCCGAACAGGCCGAGGAACTGGTCGCCAATGCCCCGCCCGAGCGCAAGGCCGTGGCCGAGCGGCTCGCCGCCAAGTCCCGCTATTACGAGGAAGCGCGCAAGCTGGCGCACATCGCCTCGACCTGCGCGATCGTCGAGCAGGGGATGCGCCAATTCGTGGTCTGCTCGGGCGGCGGACCATCGATCATGGAAGCGGCCAATCGCGGCGCGGTGGAAGCCGGGGCCGAAACCATCGGGCTCAACATTGTCCTGCCGCACGAGCAGGCGCCCAACACCTATGTCACTCCGCGCCTCGCCTTTCAGTTCCACTACTTCGCGCTGCGCAAGATGCACTTCCTGCTGCGCGCCAAGGCGGTGGCGGTGTTCCCCGGCGGCTTCGGCACTTTCGATGAATTCTTCGAGCTGCTGACCCTGATCCAGACCGGCAAGATGAAGCCGATCCCGATCCTGCTGTTCGGCCGCGAGTTCTGGAACCGCGTCGTCGATTTCGAGGCGCTGGCGGATGAGGGCGTGATCAACCACGCCGATATCGGCCTGTTCCACTGGGTGGAAACCGCCGAGGAAGCCTGGGACAAGGTCGTCGACTTCTACGAACTGGATTGAGTCGATCCGCCTCATGGCGGTGCGGACAGGGCGTCCGCCCTGTCCTGGCCTGGCCGGCCCGCTCCCCC
>JAYRMP010000171.1:0-1906 GCA_041912655.1 Novosphingobium sp.
CTATGTCGAGCCAGCCATCGTACTCGCCCTCGAGACCGCGATGCGGCGCAGCGAACTGCTCTCCCTGACGGTGGCGGACATCGACGTCGAACGGCGCGCGGCGCGTTTGCGGGCCACCAAGAACGGGCGGCCGCGGCGCGAGCCGCTGACGACGCGTCCCCTGCAGGTCCTCGCCGCCCTGGCCGCCGAGGCCGGCGACGCCGACAGCCGCCTGCTGCCGCTGACCGCCAATGCCCTCAAAATCGCGTTCTTCCGGCGGGTGCTGCCGGCGTCAGGTGTCGCGGACTTCCATTTCCACGACCTGCGGCACGAGGCCATCAGCCGGCTCGCCGAATCCGGGCGTTTCCAGCTCCTGCAACTCCAGGCCACCTCCGGTCACCGCGATCCGCGGATGGTACAGCGTTATGCGCACCTGTGTACCGGCAGCCTGGCCGAGCAGATGGACGGCTTCCAGGTTGGCAGCGTCAAGGCCTACGTCCATCGCGGCCGCAAGCGGACCGTTGTCAAGACCGAAACGCTGGACCTGCCGGTGCGTCCGGCGCGCGGCGCGTCCGGCGGATTCCCCGCCAACGTTATCCGGGTGAACTTCGGAGGGCACGCAGCATGAGCCAGAAAAGCGGAAGAGTGCGTCGGTTGCCCTCGGTGGAAGCGCAGACCCTGGCCTATTTCGAGGAAGCGCGGGCATCAGAGCGGCCACCGATGCCGCGCTGGCTTGCCTTCGGCGGGTTCAAGGTTTATCTGCGGTACTGGCGAAAGCGGACCTTGGTCGATGGCACAGTGCTCGGCGAGTTCCTCGTCATCGCCAGCGTCACTATCCCCGATCGCTACCAGCAGCGGGGCTGGTTCTGGCGTTACTGCCAGCTCTGCGCAGCACTGGCGGCGGACGGTGTCGTGCTCGAGTGCGTCAACAACCTCGAACTGCTCGCGGCACTGCGCCGGCATCCGGCATTTCGGGAAGTGGGGGTGCGTGATTTCCTGCTGCAGAAAGTGCATCCCCGCGATTCGCCATTAGCTATCAAGTAATGCGATGAGTAATACACCATGGCGGCCTCGGTGAAGGCTGCCATGGTGTCTGCTAATGTGGACGGGCCTCGCTGCCCGCGGCGGATATCGCCGCCACCGGTCCGCTCACCACAGCTGCGCATCGGCCAGGCGTGCTTCTTCGTCGGCCTCGCGCCCCGGCGCCGCGGGCGCAGGCCCCGCGGGCGCTCCCCCGGCATCCGTCGCCAGACGTTCGACGGTGGCCAGCAGTCCGGCGAGCGCTGCCTGAGCATTCGGCGTCAGAATCACCTTTGCATAGTTCGCCATCGTCGGAAGCTCGCGCAGCGCCCGCGTCGCCCAGTCTAGCGCCTGCGCAATCGCCACCTGCTGCCGTTCCGCCTCCGCCCGTTCGCGCCGCGCCCGCGCCGGCTCCAGCACCGCGTCGTTGATTCGCCGCAACAGTGTTTGATAGCGCCCGGGCCGCCCCAGCGTCGCCTCGCGCAGCAGCGCCGCGAACTTGACCGGCACCGCCGTGGCGCTCACCGGGAACGACCCCAGATAGGTCTGTACCGTCGCGCCCACCCCTTCCGGCAGGCGGACGTAATGGCAGGCGTAGAGCATCACGCTCGTCCGGTTGATTTTGAGGGTGACGGCGGTCGGGGCAAGCTCGGGCATCGGGCAATCCTTCAGGGTGAGATACCCTTGTATAGCGACCGCGCCCCCATTGCTGATCTCAGCGGTGAGAAATTCCTCTCCTGGGTTGCTGAGCCAGGGAGAGAAACCCGTTGCCCGGCGCCATCACTCCGATGAGCACCCCGGGTGAGGCCATCACCACCCCGTGACTCAACAAGGTGAGGGATACCTGCCGGGGTCAACTCACCGGGTCGAGTATCAGCCGCTCCCCGTGACTCACCTTGTGCACATA
>JAYRMP010000172.1:0-1793 GCA_041912655.1 Novosphingobium sp.
CAGGCCGACGTAGGGGCTGATCGAGCCGACGTTGGCGAGGTATTCGAGGTTGCGTTCGAGCCCATCAAGCTCGCGCGATGAGGTGGCGCGCATGCCGCGCTGCGCACCTTCGACCTGCATGCGTGCATCCAGCCCACCGCGCTGACTGATCCGGTTGAACTCGCGCATGCCGGACTCGAAGATCGCCTCGAGGCCCTCGACATCGCGATGGCGCTCAGTCGCCGCCGCGTACAGCCGCGACAATTCGGTGCCGGACCAGAACGCGCCTTCGAAATGGTCGGCCTCACGCTCGGCACGATCGAGCAGGCGCTTCTTGCGCAGGATAATCACCCAGGACGAGATCGACGCCAGCAGCAACAGCAGCAACACGAACTGCACCGGCAGGCTGGCGTGCAGCACCAAGCCGAGGATGTCCAGGCCCTTGTCGGCATGCGCTGCAGCGGTCGGGGCAGCGCCATTGGCGAGCGTGACCGCATCGACGGGAGCAGCGTCCGGAAGTGCCTGGGGCACGGGTTGCAGCAGATTCAACACAAACATCAAGATGACTCCATCTGCGACCGCAGCCGCGCCAGCAAAGTGTCCACGATGGGACAGGGACGAAAATCGGACGCGCGCACCGCCGCGATCCGGACCTTGGCTTCGACCAGCAGCGCGTCGCCGCGTTCGATTCGCTGTGCCAGGGTGAAACTGGCACCCCGGCATTGCAGCAGGCGCACGCTGACTGAAAGCTGATCGTCCAGCCGCGCCGGGGCTCGGAAATCAAGTTCCATCCCGCGCACCACGAAGACCAGATCCTCGGCCTCGCGCAATCTCGTCTGCTCGACGCCCAACTCGCGCAGCCACTCGCTGCGGGCGCGCTCCATGAAGGCCAGGTACTGGGCGTGGTAGACCACGCCACCGGCGTCGGTGTCTTCCCAGTAGACGCGGATGGGCAGGGAGACGGGAGACGGGATTCGGGATTCGGAGATCAAGAGCGCTGGCCTTCAGAGTCGTCGAACAGCTCGTTCGTCTCTCGCCTCCCGTCTCCCGCCTCCCGTCTCGGCCGCAGGCCGAGATGGCGATAGGCCTTGGCCGTCGCCATCCGCCCACGCGCGGTACGCACCAGGAACCCCTGCTGGATCAGGTAGGGCTCGATCACGTCTTCGAGGGTGCCGCGCTCTTCCGACAACGCCGCGGCCAGCGATTCCACGCCCACCGGGCCGCCGTCGAAGGCGTCGATGATGATGCCGAGCATGCGCCGGTCGAGTTCGTCGAAGCCCTCGGGATCGACTTTCAGCATGTCCATCGCGGCGCGCGCGATCCCGGCTTCGATCCGGCCATCGCCCCTGACCTGGGCGTAATCACGCACCCGTCGCAGCAGCCGGTTGGCGATTCGCGGGGTTCCGCGCGAACGCCGCGCCAATTCACCCGCGCCCTCGCCATCGCAGGCGATGCCGAGGATCTGCGCCGAACGGCGGACGATCCGGGCCAGCTCCTCAGGCGAATAGAACTCCAGCCGCTGCACGATGCCGAAGCGATCCCGCAGCGGCGCGGTCAAAAGGCCAGCGCGGGTGGTGGCACCGATCAGGGTGAACGGCGGCAGGTCGAGCTTGATCGAACGCGCGGCCGGGCCTTCGCCGATCATGATGTCGATCTGGAAATCCTCCATCGCCGGGTAGAGGATTTCCTCGACCACCGGCGACAGCCGATGGATCTCGTCGATGAACAACACGTCGTGCGGCTGCAGGTTGGTGAGCAGCGCCGCAAGGTCGCCAGCCTTCTCGATCACCGGGCCGGAGGTCACCCGCAGGTTC
>JAYRMP010000173.1:0-1784 GCA_041912655.1 Novosphingobium sp.
CCATTGGCCCTTGCAGACGATGCCGAAATCCGGGATCGAGGTGGCGTCGGAGCCGGCGAACGGGCCGGTCAGGCCGAAGCAGGGCACGTCCTGGCCGCAGGCGAGCCGCGGCAGGTAATAGTCCTTCTGTTCTTTCGTGCCGTAACGATGGATCAGCTCGCCCGGGCCCAGCGAATTGGGCACGCCGACGGTGGCGCTGGCCACCGAACTGATCGAGGCGACCTTCTGGATCACCTTGTGATGGGCCAGCGCGGAGAAGCCCAGCCCGCCGTATTCCTTCGGAATGATCATCCCGAAGAAACGCTGCTTTTTCATGTAGTCCCAGACCTCGGGCGAGAGGTCGGCGCGGACGTGGGTGATGTCCCAGTCGTCGATCATCGTGCACAGGGTTTCGACCGGGCCATCGAGGAAGGCCTGCTCTTCGGCGGACAGCTGTGGCTTGGGATGGGCCAGCAGCTTGCGCCAGTCGGGCTTGCCGGAGAACAGATCGCCCTCGAAGCCGACCGAGCCGGTCTCCAGCGCGATCTTCTCGGTCTGCGACAGCGGCGGCAGCGCCTTGCGCAGGAATTTCAGCGCCGGGGCGGAGAGCAGCGGCTTGCGGATGGCCGGGATCAGCAGGGGCATGGCGACCAAGGTCACGCAACCGGCCACGAATCCGATGACCAGATGGTTGGCACCCAGTAGCCAGCACCCGACCAGCAGGGTGGCGGTCAGTGCGACCCAGAGGGCGAGACGCAGGCGGTGGTAGGCGGAAAAGGCCGAGGCCAAAAGAACCGCGAGGATCGGCAGGGAAACGCTCAGGAACGGGCTCATGTCGTGGCTCCGGGATGGCGGCGGGCCGCGGGGCTGCGTTGCGTGTCGCCGCCCCCGCCACTACCATACTTTGAAGTATGTGATTCCAGTGCAAACTTCTATCGCACTCGAATCGAGCAAACGCTCAGACATACTATCCGGCGCACAACCGTATGGATCCGACACCGCGATGACCGAGACCGCACTCCGCAACCCGCGCTTGAACGTGGACGACTGGACCCGCGAAGCCCTCGACCAGATCGCCGAGGCGGGTGTGTCCGCGGTGGCGGTGGAGCCGCTGGCGCGTCGGCTCGGGGTGACCAAGGGCAGCTTCTACTGGCACTTTCCTTCGCGCGATGCGCTGCTGCAGGCGGCGCTGGAGCGCTGGGAACGCGATGAGCAGGCGGCCTACGGCGCGCTGGAATCGATCGGCAACGCCGCCGAGCGCCTGCGCACCCTGTTCAACCTGATCAGCTTCCACACCAAGACCCACGTCATCTATTCCGAACTGCTCAAGGCGGCCGAACACCCGGCGATCCGCGCCGTGCTCGACAACGTGCTGGAGCGGCGGGTCGGTTTCCTGTTCGCCTCGTTCCGCCAGGCCGGCCTGAACGAGCGTGATGCACTGCGGCGGGCGCGGATGACCTACGCGGTGTACGTTGGCTTCCTGCAGCTGGAGTTGCCCAAGTTCCGCCAGCGCGAACAGAGCGAAGATTTTGCCGCCTACATCGACCACATCATGGCGACGCTGATTCCGCGCAGTTGAACCGCTTGCGCGTCGCGTCCAATTCGAATCCACATCCAGCGCCCGTCCGGGCGGAGGCAAGAAGCATGTCCGTTGTATCCGAGTCCAAACCGACCGTCACCGGTACGCCAGCCACGCTCGCAGCGTTGCGCGATTGGGTGGCGGAGGTCGCCGCGCTGACTCGTCCCGACACCATCCACTGGTGCGACGGCAGCGACGCGGAGAGCGCGGTACTCGATGCGCAGAT
>JAYRMP010000174.1:0-1775 GCA_041912655.1 Novosphingobium sp.
TGGGTTTGCCCTTGCGCTGGTAAGTGGAGTCGAGAGTTTTGCCGGTCGCCACCGGGAGGGGGTTGGGAGGAGCGGCGACCGGCATCTTCGGTCTAGGCTTTGGCGGCTCAGTCTGCGATATGGCCGCACGGGCAGTGAAAAGCTGCCACGGGAGAACCAATGACCCCCGAGTCCCTGATTTCCAGCAGCAAGGTCGCCGCCGTCGTCAGCGATCCGCGTCTGCCCGACAATCCGATCGTCGCCTGCAACGAGGCTTTCATCGAGCTCACCGGCTATCCGCGCGAGGAGATCCTCGGCCGCAATTGCCGGTTCCTGCGCGGCGAGCGGACCGAGCCAGAGCAGACCGCGATGCTGCGCGAGGCGATTGCGGGCAATCGCCCGGTGATGGTCGAACTGATCAACTACCGCAAGGACGGCAGCGCCTTCCGCAACGCGGTGATGATCGCGCCGCTGTTCGACGAGCGGGGGAAACTTGCCTATTTCCTCGGTTCGCAGATGGCGATCGATGATAGCGGCGACAGCCGGCACGACCGCGCCCGGGCGCTGGTCGACGGGCTGAGCCGGCGCCAGCGGCAAATCTTGGAAGCGCTGGCCAAGGGGCGGCTTAACAAGCAGATCGCCTTTGAGCTCGACCTGACCGAGCGGACGATCAAGATGCACCGCGCGGCCATGCTGCGCGCGCTGGGGGTGCGCACCGTGGCCGAGGCAATTCGCATCGCGATCGAAGCGGGGCTGTAAACCCGATCAGTGCATCCGGTTGACGGCAAAGCGCGCGAGATCGCGCAGCGGCATGGCGCGCTGGCCGAACGGGCTGAGTGCTTCGTGGCAGGCATTTTCCAGCTCGCTCGCCTGCCGGGCGGCGCCTTCCAGCCCCAGCAGGGTCGTCGCGCCCTTGCGCCCGGCCGCCTCGTCCTTGCGCAGCGCCTTGCCCACCACCTGCGCGTCGCCGATGCTGTCCAGCATGTCGTCGCGGATCTGGAACACCAGCCCGAGGTTTTCCGCAAAGCGCATCAGCCGCACGCGCTCTTCGGCGGAGCAGCTACCTAGCAGCGTTCCGGCTTCCACCGCGAAACGGATCAGCGCGCCGGTCTTGCGGGCTTCGCATTCGAACATGTCCTGCGCGGTGGGCTGGGCCGGGGGGAACAGGTCCATCATCTGCCCGCCGGCAAGGCCATCCTGTCCGACCGCCCGGGCGAGGGCCAAAACCAACTGCGCGCGTACGGCGGGATCCGGGTGGGTGGGCTCGTCCGCGAGGATTTCGAAGGCAAGCGCCAGCAGGGCGTCACCGGCCAGGACGGCGGTGGCCTCGTCGAACTTGCGGTGCAGGGTGGGGCGACCTCGGCGCAGATCATCATCGTCCATGCAGGGCAGGTCGTCATGGACCAGCGACTGGGCATGCACGCATTCGATTGCCGCGCCGACGCGCAGGGCATGGGCGGGCGAACCGCCGACGAGTTCGCTCACTGCCGAAACCAGCAGCGCGCGGAACCGCTTGCCGCCGCCGATCACCGCATAGCGCATCGCTTCGGCCAGCCGCCGGTCGCGCCCGCGCGCCTGTCCGATGGCTTCGTCCAGAGTCCGGTCGATCGCCTCGCGCAGGCTGGCGATGCGGTCTTCCGGCGAACCGGCTTGTGGAGTGGGCTCGAGCTGGTCGAGCGAGACCGGGCGGAACCGGACCCGTTCGGCCTCCCCCTCGGCCTCTTCAAGCGCAAAGCCCTGCAATTCCAGCGCGGCGCAGACGCCATCGACTGCGCTAGCAGGGGTAGAGGCGGCAG
>JAYRMP010000175.1:0-1697 GCA_041912655.1 Novosphingobium sp.
TTGGCATTGGGCCCTCGGCGCTGACGGAGGCCATGGGCATGCTCAACCACCATTTCGCAGCAGCCGCCTGATCGGCGCAGAGCGACAGCCTACCTCTGACTGCCGCCAATCTTTGCAACAGAGCCCTTTAACGAGAGCGAGCATGCGGTGACGGGCACCTGCCTGATCAGCTTCGATCGCAACCGCTACTCGGTTCTCTCGACGGTGGCGCGGCGGACGGTGCAGGTCCGGGCCTATGCCGACCGCATTGTCGTGCGCTGCGGCGAGGAGGTTGTCGCCGAGCATCCCCGCTACTTCGGGCGCAACCGCACGATCTATGACCCCTGGCATTATCTGCCGGTACTGGCCCGCAAGCCCGGAGCGCTGCGGAACGGCGCGCCCTTCCAGGACTGGGATCTGCCGCCGGCGCTGGCGCGCCTGCGCCGCAAGCTTGGCAATGGCGACGATGCCGACCGCCGGTTCGTCCGTGTGCTGTCGGCCGTGCTGACCGATGGTCTGGAGCCGGTCGAAGCGGCCGTCCGCGAGGCATTGGCGACCGGCACGGCGAGCGACGACCTGATCCTCAACATCCTGGCGCGGCGCCGCGAACCGCCGCGACCGCTCACCATCATCACCTCCGAAGACAGCGCCTTGCGCCATCCGCCGATCGCCGACTGCGCCCGTTACGACCAGCTGAGGACCTTCGATGCAGCGGCATGACATGATCGAGGCGATGCGCGGGCTTGGGCTCAAGGGCATGGCGGGCGCGTTCGACGATGCGGTCACCACCGGCCTTCAGCGCCAGCGCACCACGATGGAGATACTGACCGACCTTCTGCGCGCGGAAGCAACACATCGCCATGCTGCCTCGATCCGATACCGGATGGCGGCCGCCCGGCTGCCGGTCGTGAAGGATATCGATGCGTTCCGGTTCGAGGGCACGCCGATCAACGAGGGGCTGGTGCGTTCGCTGCACAGTGGCGCGTTCCTGCCCGCTCGGCGCAACATCGTCCTGGTCGGCGGCACGGGCACCGGCAAAACCCACCTGGCCATCGCCATCGCCGCCAATGTCGTTCGCTCGGGTGCGCGAGGCCGCTACTTCAACACCGTCGATCTGGTGACCCGCCTCGAAGAGGAGGCCAGGATCGGCAAGAGCGGCGCTCTCGCCGCCCAGCTATCCCGCCTCGACCTGATCGTGCTCGACGAACTGGGATATCTGCCGTTCGCCCGCTCGGGCGGCCAGTTGCTGTTCCACCTGATCAGCAAGCTCTACGAGCAGACCAGCGTCATCATCACCACCAACCTCGCGTTCGGCGAATGGCCCACCGTGTTCGGCGATCCCAAGATGACCACCGCGCTCCTTGATCGCGTCACCCACCATTGCGACATCGTCGAGACCGGCAATGACAGCTGGCGCTTCAAAAACCGCAGCTGATCGCCCCCACCGACCTCCGATTAAAAGATGCTTTGCGCTGCGCGCGCCTCCGGTCGGGCTCCGCCCTCCCTACGCCGCGCGCAGCGCAAAGGCGCGTGTCCGATCAACCTTGCGCCATCGTGAAAGGGGGTCCCTTTTGCGCGCCGATAGGGGGTCCCGTTTGCACGCCGATTGACAATTAGACAGAGGCAGCCCTCGACAGCGACTCCTCTGCGCGCTTTTTTAGGTCGTGCTTTCTAATCTTTCCGTTCGGAGCCACCGGAAGTTGCGGCAAGACAATGAT